>JAQWJQ010000077.1 GCA_029248265.1 Planctomycetota bacterium | reverse complement strand
GGTGACGCTGCGCTCCTTGCTCGCGCGGACGCGGCGTGTGAGCCCGTCCTCGCCGAGGGCCTGGAAGAAGAGCGGGTTCTCGCCCGGGTGTCGGGCGCAGGTATCACGGAGCTCCTTGAGCTTCCCCCGGTCGCTCGGGGAGACCTTGAGCTCGAGGCCGCCGCGGAACCGCTTGATGGCATCCGAGAGGCTCATCACCTCGTCCAGGAGCATCGCGGGCTCGTCTGCGCCGTCCTCCAGCTTGCCGCTGCAGAAGAGGACCGCGCCGTCTTCGATCAAGTCCCGCGCGGTCTCGTAGGTGCGTGGGAAGCACGTGACGCCCACGGAGCCCGAGAGGTCCTCGAGGCGGAAGCGGCACATCTTTGACCCGGCCATGCGCCCGGACTTCACGACGAGCTCGGCCTTCTGCAGGACGAGCCCTGCGATGCGGACGGGGCCCTCTCGGCTCGTGAGCTCGGGCAGCTTTCGGATCGGGCAGGAGGACAGCAGCGACACCAGCCCGGCGCGCTGCTCGAGGGGGTGTCCGGAGAGATAGAAGCCCAGCACCTCGTACTCGAGGCGGAGCGTCTCGGCCTTGTCGATGGCGAAGCTGTCATCGATCCCGACCTCGTGGCCCGGGTCTGCCTCCTCCGCGCCGCCGAACGCATCGAACATGGAGGACTGGCCGCTGCGCCGGTCCTTGGCCGCGCTGCTCGCGTCGGTCATGGCGGAGTCCAGCGCCGCGAGGAGGGACCCGCGGTTGTGCTCCATCTCGTCGAAGGCGCCTGACTTGATCATGGCCTCCCACGCGATCTTGCCCATGTCATGGGGATCAACGGCGGTCACAAGGGAGTGGAAGGTCACAGGCTCGCCGGTCTTGATGAGCTCCGAGCGGGTCGCCACCATCGCCTCGATCGCGGCGCGCCCCGTCCCCTTGACCGCTCCGATGCCGAAGCGGATCGCCTCGCCTCCGTCGCTGGTCTGGGTCGGCAGGAACTCCCACTCGGACTCGGTCGCGCTCGGCATGAGCATCGAGATATCGGACCGCTTGGAGTCGTCGATGAAGTCCTTGATCTTGTTCGAGTCGCTCATCTCGCACGAGAAGTTCGCGGCGAGGAAGTCGGTCCGGTGGTGGGCCTTGAGGTACGCGGTCTGATACGTGATGAGGGCGTAGGCCGCGGAGTGGGACTTGTTGAAGCCGTAGCCGCCGAACTTGATGATGTTGTCCCAGGTGTTCCGCGCCACGTCCTCATCGCAGCCGTTGGCGACGGCACCCTCGATGAACTGGGCCGAGAACTTCTGCATGATCTCGGGCTTCTTCTTGCCCATGGCCTTCCGCAGGTTGTCCGCGTCGTTCAGTGAGAAGCCTGAGAGCTCCACTGACGCGAGCATGACCTGCTCCTGGTAGACGAGGCAGCCGTAGGTGCTGCCTAGGATGGGCACGAGGCTCTCGTGGGGGAACGTGATCTCCTCTCGCCCGTGCTTGCGGTCCACGAACATGTCGACCATGCCGGACTCGAGCGGGCCGGGGCGGTAGAGGGCGAGTACCGCGATCACGTCATCGAAGCAGTCCGGCTTGAGCCGGGACAGCAGCTTGCGCATCCCCTCGGACTCGAGCTGGAAGACGCCGAGGGTGTCGCCCGCCATGAGGAGCTCGAAGACCCCCGGGTCATCCAGGGGGAGCTCATCCACCACGGGGGGGACGAGCCCGCGCCGCCGGATGTTGTCGAGGCACCGCTCGATGATGGTCAGGGTGCGGAGCCCCAGATAGTCCATCTTGAGGAGCCCGAGCTCCTCCAGCTGCGGCGCGGGGTACTGGGTGGTGATGTCGTCGCCGTTCCGGCCCAGCGGCACGTAGTCCACGGTGGGTCCCGGCGTGATGACCACGCCGGCAGCGTGGGTCGAGACGTGGCGCGACATGCCCTCGAGACAGACGGAGTACTGGAACAGCTCCTTCCACCGCGGCCCCTGGTCGCGGAACGCCTGCAGGTCGGCGTCGGCCTCGAGCGCCTTGGCCAGCGGGGGAGCGCCGGGGCCGGCGGGGATCTTCTTGGAGATCTTGTTGATCTCGTTGAGCGGTAGATCGAGGACCCGCCCCACGTCTCGCACGACGGTCCGGGACGCCATCGTCCCGAACGTCACGATCTGTGTCACACAGTCGCGGCCGTACCGCTCCCGCGTGTACTCGATCACCCGCTCGCGGCCCTCCTTGCAGAAGTCGATGTCGATGTCGGGCATCGACACGCGGCTCGAGTTCAGGAAGCGCTCGAACAGCAGGTCGTACTTGAGGGGGCAGAGGCGGGTGATGTCGAGCAGGTACGCCACGATCGAGCCCGCCGCAGAGCCCCGACCCGGTCCGACGGCGATGTCGTGATCCCGGGCCCACTTGATCAGGTCCCAGACGATCAGGAAGTAGGACACGAAGCCGAGCTCGCGGATGATCGCCTTCTCCCGCTCGAGGCGGTCCCTGGCCGCCTGGCTGTCGGTGCCGTACAGCTCGACGAGCCGCTCTTCGAGCAGCCGGTCGAAAAGGGCGTCAGCGGTCTCGCCTGTGTCGCTCTCGAACTCAGGCACGTGGTACTCACCGAAGGTGAGCTTCACGTCGACCTGGTCCGCCACGTCGTTCGTGGCCTTCACCGAGTCCGGGAGGTCCCGGAACATGTGCGCCATCTCCTCCCGTGACTTGAAGAAGAGGGTGTCCGTCTCGAAGCGGAAGCGGTCCTTCTCGTCCTTCTTGGCGCCGGTGTTGATGCAGAGCAGCACGTCCTGGGCGTGGCAGTCCTCGGCGCGCAGGTAGTGAATGTCGTTGGTGGCGACGAGGGGGATGCCCGTGCGCTCGTGGATCCGGACCAGCGCCTCGTTGGCGTCCGCCTGGATGTTGAGGCCGTTGCGCTGGAGCTCGAGCCAGAAGTGCTCAGGCCCAAAGAGGTCGCGCATGCCCGAGGCGAGGTCCTCGGCCTCCTTCTCCTTGCCCGTCCGCGTCAGCTGGTTGATCTCGCCGGCCAGGCAGCCCGAGAGGCAGGAGATCCCGCTCGCGTGCTCCCGCAGCAGGTCCATGTCGATGCGTGGCTTGAAGTGAAAGCCGTCGACGAAGCCTGCGCTCGTGAGCTTGACGAGGTTCTGGTAGCCCTCGTTCGTCCGGGCGAGCAGCGTCAGGTGGCTGTACCCGTTGCCGTTCTTCTTCGAGTGCTTCTCCCGCATGGACCGCTTGGCGATGTACACCTCGCAGCCGAGCAGCGGCTTGACGTCGCCGGCGTGGGCCTTCTGGTAGAGCTCGACGGCCCCGTGCATGTTCCCGTGGTCCGTGAGCGCCAACGCCCGCTGCCCGTCTTCCTTGCAGGCCTTGACGAGGTCGCTGATTCGGTTCGCCCCGTCGAGCAGGCTGTATTCCGAGTGGACGTGAAGGTGGACGAAGTCGGGCGCGGCCATGGGGCTGGGGGGCTTTGGTGCGGGCTCGGTGCCCGGTGGTGGGGGAAGGCTGGGGCCGATCGGGGAGCGGGGACCCGCTCGTCAGGCTCCGCCGCGGAGGAGCAGGGAGAGCAGACCCTTCTGGGTGGGGAGCCTGTTCGCGGCCTGGCGGTAGACGAGGCTGCGCGGGCCGTCGAGGACCTCGTCTGTCACCTCGAGGTTGCGGCGCACCGGCATGGGGTGCATGAGGCGGGCGTCGTCGCCGAGCGACATGAGCTTCTCGTCCACGAGCCAGTCTCGGCTCTGGGCCACGCGGTGGGCGGCCATGGTCGGCTGCCCGTAGCTCTCGAGCGCGCCCCAGGAGCGCGCGTAGATCACGTCCGCCCCGCGGGCGGCGGCGTCGGCGGACGAGACCTCCTCGAAGGTGGCGTCGCCCTCGGCCGTGAGCTGGCGGGCTTCGGAGAGCACGCCGCCGTCGAGCTCGTACCCCGGCGGGTGCGCGAGGGAGACGTTCGCGCCTGCACGCAGTGCTGCGTGCAGCAGCGAGTGCACGACGGCGGGGCCCGCGGGGGTCGGGGAGGGGGTCCACACGATGGCGAGGCGGCGGCCCTTGATGTCCTTGCCGAAGGTCTCGCGGAGGGTGAGGAGGTCGGCGAGGACCTGCAGCGGATGCCAGAGCGCGCTCTCCATGTTGATGACGGGGACCTGGCTGTTGCTGGCCCACGCCCGGATCCCCTCGTCCCGGCGATCCACCTCCCACGCCTTGCCGGCCGGTTTGGGCCGGATCGCAAGGGCATCGCAATAGGTCGAAAGGACCGCGGCGGCGTCGCGGACGTGCTCAGGGGCGGTGCCATCCATGACCACCCCGTCGCGCGCCTCCAACTCCCAGAAGTCTGAGCCTGCGGAGAGGTGCACTCCGCGGCCGCCGAGCTGCTGGACGGCCACCTCGAAGGAGGTCCTCGTTCGAAGGGACCCACGGAAGAAGAGGAACCCCACCGACTTCCCCGTGAGCTCTGCACGCTGGGAACCCGCCTTGAAGCGCTGGGCGAGGTCGAGGACGTCCTCGAGTCGGGACTCGGAGAGGTCGCGGAGGCGGATCAAGCTTTGGGTGGACCGGGTCATTTCTTCTGCAGGGTGGAGCGTGAGGCTCGATCCTACGCGGGATCGGGCCGTGTTCCAGCGGGATCGGCGGGTGGGGTGCAGGATCCTCCTGCGGTTGGGCTCCCCTTGGCCAGGCTCTGGCGGGAGGCCTCATTGGCCAGCGTCCTGCAGGCGCGCCCCGAGGGGCCCCCTTGAGGCCCTCGGGGAGCCTAGTGGGGGGGCTCAGCCGCGCCGGTTGAGGGGCCTCCTGCTGGCGGCCTCCCCGCGGGATCGCTTGGCGGAGTGGGCTCCTGTGGGATGGGGCCCGGCGTGACCATTTGCTTTCCCCCGCAGGATCTTGACGGTCGCCCCAAGCATGGCTACAACGTCGCGCCCCAACGCACCCGTAGCTCAACTGGATAGAGCACCTGACTACGGATCAGGAGGTTAGAGGTTCGAATCCTCTCGGGTGTACCACTCAACTCGCCGCGCGCTGCGGCGGGTCGCCCCCCGCTCTCTGAGCCCCTCACAAGTCACCTCAGGTCGGCGAGTCGGGGCCTGGGCAGGACCCGGGCCAGCTCTTCGAGGACCGGCGTTGACGTTCAACCATCTCGGCGGTCCTCCGACAATCTGACGATGGACGAGACCCTCAGCACCGAGGCGCACCCGAGCCGCGAACAGGACCTGGACGACGGTGCTGGAATCGCTCTGGCCCTCGCCTACGCCGAGGAAGCGCGCGACGCGGATGAAGTGCCGATCGGCGCCGTGGTCGTACGAGACGGCGCCCTCCTTGGAGTGGGCCGGAATCGGTGTCGCAGCCACGGTGAGGCCACGGCCCACGCGGAAATGCTCGCGCTCAGCGACGCTTTCCAGCGGACCGGAGACATGCGCCTGCCCGGCGCGACGGTGTACACCACGGTGGAGCCCTGCTTCATGTGTGCTGGCGCGCTCAGCCACGCCCGGATCGCCCGGGTGGTCTGGGCGGTACGCGACCCGAAGTTCGGTGGCGCGGCGTCGCTGGGATCGGTGTTGACCGATCCCAGGCTGAACCACACCGCGGAGCTTCGAGAGGGGATTCTCGCCGAGGAGTCACGCGCGCTGCTCCAGCGGTTCTTCCGCGACAAGCGCTGAATCCCGGCGTCCATCGAACAGTCCAGGGGGCCCGCAGCCGCAAGGCCGCGACCCCCGGGCGGAGAGGTGGCAGAGTGGAGGAATGCGCTGGTTTCGAAAACCAGTAGGCCTTTGCGGGTCTCGTGGGTTCAAATCCCACCCTCTCCGCCATCCGTCCACCCCGGCCGTCTGGCCCGGAGTACGGGAGGAGGGGGCTTCGGCCTCCTCGCACGGCGGGGGATACGACAACTAAGGAGAGGTGACAGAGTGGCCGATTGTGCACGCTTGGAAAGCGTGTGTGCCTTCACCGGTACCGTGGGTTCGAATCCCACCCTCTCCGCCATCCCCCGACTCACGCGGGGGAGGCAAGGCAGCGAACTCAGCAGCAAGCACAACCGCGCGCGGCGATGGGTCCGGTCCCACGCGATGGCGTAGGTCCGAACCGGGTCAGGCCGGGAACGGAGCAGCCCTAAGGTCCTCACGTCAGGCGCGAGGTGCCCGGGCCCTTCGGCGCGCGCGGTCCTCTCTCCGGGAGGGCGCTTGCTCGGCTGCCTCGCGCGAGCGACGCAACGGCGGCACCGCGCAGCCCGCCCGGGGAAGCGCCCGCGATCTAGGGGGGGGATCCCCGCGCGAGCGACCGCCCACCTCGGCGGCGGAATCCTCCCGCCGTCCGCGGAGCCAGGGGCCCCCCCGTGGCGCCCTGATCCGGATCATCTGCGGCTCAGTCGGTTCAAGGCTGCTTGGAATCGGGCGCCAGCCGTTATCCTGCGGGCCAGCGCCGGCGCGGCGCTCGCCCTGATGTCCTACCTCGTCCTCGCTCGAAAGTACCGCCCGCGAACCTTCGCTGAGGTCGCGGGGCAGGACGTGGTGACCCGCACCCTGAGGGGAGCGATCTCCGAGGACCGTGTCGGGCACGCTTACCTGTTCTTCGGCCCCCGAGGGACGGGCAAGACCACCTCCGCGCGGCTCTTCGCCAAGGCGCTGAACTGCGAGCAGGGGCCCACGGATGATCCCTGCGGGACCTGCGCACGGTGCCAGGCCTATGACTCGGGGACCGAAGCAGACCTGATCGAGATCGACGCCGCGTCGAACACGAGCGTCGATCACGTGCGAGGGCTGCGGGACCAGGCCTCCTACGTGCCGCTCGCCGCGCGCTTCAAGGTGTTCCTCATCGACGAGGTGCACATGCTGTCCAAGAGCGCCTTCAACGCCCTGTTGAAGACGCTCGAGGAGCCGCCGCCCCACGTCAAGTTCCTCTTCGCGACCACCGAGCTACACAAGGTCCCTGACACGGTGGTCTCCCGGTGCCAGGTCCTCCGCCTCTCGGCGCTGTCCGAGGCGGAGATCCAGACACGCCTCGACGAGGTCTTCTCGGCAGAGGAGATCACGGCGGAAGACGGGGTCACCGCGCAGATCGCGCGGCTCGCTCGCGGGGGCATGCGCGATGCGCTCTCCCTCGCGGATCAACTGCTCGCGCTGGTCGGTCGGTCGCCGCGCCTCGCCGACACGGAGCGCCTGGCGGGGGAGGGGACCAACGAGGCCGTGGAGGCGGTCCTCGGCGCCATCCTCGCAGCGGATCCGCCCGGCCTCCTCGCGGCCTTGCCCGTGCGAGAGGGAGAGGAGCCAGCGCTTCTCGATGCGCTCCTCGGGTACGTGCGCACGGCGCTGGTGCTCGCGCTCGTGGGTGAAGACGCGCCGATGGCCGCGGGCGCAGCAAGCGCCGAGAGCCGCGCGCGCATGGCCTCCATCGCCAAGGCCTTCGGTGCCGGTCGGGTCGAGCTGCTGCTCCAGGAGCTGTTGCACGCCCGCGAGCGGATGGGGCCGGTGCACATGAGGGCGCACGCGCGGCTGGTCCTCGAGACCACGCTCCTCGACCTCTGCCGGCCCGAGGCCACCATGCCCATTGACGAGATGTGCCGGCGGCTGGAGGCGCTGGAGGCACGCCTCGGAGGCGCTCCGGCTCCTGCCCCCTCGTCCTCCTCGGCGGCTCCCGCTCGCCCTTCACCTCCACGGGGGCCGCAGGCCGCTCCTCGCGCCCCTCAGGCTCAGGCCCCTCAGGCTCAGGCCCCGGCGGCTTCTGCATCGGGCGCGGGGGCCTACGTGCCGCCCTCCCAGCGCGCGGCGAAGGGGCAGCCGTCAGGCTCGCCATCCCCTCCGCCGTCGGACGCCCCATCCCCAGGACCCGCTCGGGCCGAGGTCCGGGTCCAGGAGTCCGCGGAGCGGAGGCCGCCCTCCGCGCGGGATCGCCGGGCGGCGTCGTCGAACAAGCGCGTGCAGACCAACAGTACGGCGGATCGGTGGACGGGATTACTTCGAGAGCTGGGGCGCCACTCCGCTGATCTGGCGGGGCTCCTCTCCAAGAAGGGCGAGCTCGTCCGTGAGAGCAATCAGGTGGCCCCTCTCAAGGTGCGCGGCCTCACAGACCCTGAGCTGGCCTTCGTGGAGCGCCCCGAGTCGAGGGCCTCGATCGAGGCTGCGTTCGTGGCGGTCTCCGGAGAGGAGGTCGCGCTGAAGCTCGAGATTCATCGCGGCGGCGCGAGCGATGACGGCTTCACCCAAGAGATCACCGAGCTATTCGGCGGTCGCGTCGAAAACTGACGAGCGCCATCGAGGCCAGCGGCCTCGATGCTTCGTCTCCGGCGCCGCCCCGCGCGCGCAGCACCCAAGCCAAGACCCCAGAGACCAGAGGGACACAAGCGTCCCACGGAGTTCGACGATGACCGGAGCCTTCGGAGATATGGGCAACCTGCTGTCCCAGGCGCAGGAGATGGACCGACGAGTCCGTGAGGCCCTCGAGGAGCTGGGCGAGGCGCGTGTCGAGGGCTCTGCGGGTGGCGGGGTCGTCGGGGTGACCGTCGACGGCCTCGGGCAGATCCAGCACGTGCAGATCTCGGACGAGGCGCTGCGCGCGTCCGACCGTGAGGGGATCGAGGATCTCGTCCTCGCGGCGACCCGCGACGCCCAGGCGCGCGCCAAGCGAGAGCGGATCGAGCGCCTCACCCAGGTCACCGGCGGCGTCCAGCTGCCGTGGTTCTCCTGAGGGCCAAGGCGGCTCACGACGACGACGAAGCATGGCATACCCCGCCCCTGTCGAGGCCCTAGTGCGCGCGTTTGAAGCCCTCCCAGGTGTGGGGCGGGTGAGCGCCGAGCGTCTCACGTTTCATGTCCTCCGGGACGCAGCCGCCGGACGCGGCCTCCGTGACGGACTCGCGGTGGCCCTCGAGAGCGCGAGGCGTTGCTCGGAGTGCGGCAACATCTGCGAGAGCGAGACCTGCAGCGTCTGCGCGGACCCCGAGCGCGATGCCTCGACCGTCGCCGTCGTGGAGGAGCCGCGCCACGTGGAAGCCCTCGAGCGAGCCGGCGTCTTCGGGGGCCGCTATCACGTCCTCATGGGCGCGCTGAACCCTGCGGACGGCACCGAGGAACGCCACCTCGCCGTGGAGGCCCTGCTCCGCCGGGTCCGAGATGGGGGGGTGAGCGAGGTGATCCTTGCCACGGATCCGGACAAGGAGGGGGAGGCCACCGCGCTGCTCGTGCTGGACGCGCTGGAGTCCTCCGGGGTTGAAGGGCTCACCGTCACCCGCCTCGCCAGGGGCCTGCCCGCCGGGAGCGCGATCGAATACCTCCACAAGGGGGTCCTCGAGGACGCTCTGGAGGACCGCCGAGCGATCCGGCGCCGCCAGGGATAGGCCCGCGGAGCGGGGCTACGGGATTCGGTCTGGTTGGCCGATAAGCCCTCCGATGGCGAAGCTGGGGCTCAATCACGGTCTGCACCAGCGCCAGGACATGGTCCTGGCGCCCAGGATGCTCCAGGCCATCGAGGTGCTCGCGCTTCCTGGGGTGGACCTGGAGGGGTGGCTCACGGACCAGGCTGAGGAGAACGCAGCGCTGGTGGTGGAGGGCCCGCGGGCGGCTGCGGAGGGTGGGGGCCTGGAGCCGGCACGCTCACGGGCCGCGGCCAGGCAGGCCAGCGACGACCACTACGCGCTGTTGGCTGCTCAGCCGGACCGCGGACTCTCCCTCTCGGACACGGTCCAGGAGCAGATGTCGACGCGGGAGGCCACCGAGGAGCTCCGCGAGTGGATCAGCTTCCTCGTGGACTGCCTGGACGCCTCGGGGCTGCTCGCAAGTACAGACGACGAGCTCATGTCGCTCGCCGTGACCGCCGACATCGCGCTCGCCGGGACAGAGGCCGGCTGGGCGCTCTTGGGCCAGGCGATCGGTGAACTCCAGCAGCTGGAGCCCGCCGGGGTCGGCGCTCGCTCGTCGGTGGAGGCGCTGCTCCTCCAACTCGACCCGCTCGACGAGGACTACGGGCTCCTGTGTTCGCTCCTGGAGGACTTCCTCCTCGAGCTCTCCCGTAACCGCCGCCCGGCGGTCGCCACAAAGCTCGGCCTCGAGCTTGGCGAGCTCGACCGGCTGCTCGGCGTCCTCGGTCAACTCGAGACCCGGCCTGCGGCGCACCTCACGGAGGACGCTGCCCCGGTCATCCAGCCGGACGTGATGGTCCGCCGGGATGGGGACCTGGTCAGCGTCGAGCTGGTGCGAGGCCTCCTGCCCTCGGTCACGATCGACCCGATGGCTGAGGAGCTGCTCGGAGGTGGGGCCCTCGAGGGGGAGGCCCGCGCTTACCTCCGCGGCAAGGTGGATCGCGCCCGGGCCGTCTCGGAGGCCGTGGAGATGAGAGGCACGACGCTGCTCCGAGTGGCCGAGGGGGTCATCCGCCGGCAGCCGCGGTTCATGTCCGATGGCCTGTCCGGGCTCCGTCCGCTGTCCATGACGGACCTCGCCGCAGAGCTTGGCCTCGCCGCGAGCACCGTCAGCCGCGCGGTCGCGGGCAAGTTTCTCCAGACGCCCTTCGGGATCCTCCCCTTACGGCAGTTCTTCCAGAGCTCGACCTCCGCCGGCGGAGAGAGCGGAGCGGCGGCCACCGAGGCCGTCCGGATCCGTGTGCAGCAGCTCATCGACGGGGAGGAGCCCTCCTCTCCCCTGTCGGACGAGGCCATCGTCGAGGCCCTCGGGGGGGCTGGACTCCTGATCGCACGCCGAACCGTGGCCAAGTACCGCAAGGAACTCGGGATCCCGAGCTCCTATCAGCGCAAGCGCCACCTCTGAGCGGCTATCCTCGCCGCGTCATGGCGCTGCGAAACGTCCGAATCGAAGTCGCGTACGACGGGTCACTCTTCTACGGGTGGCAGCGTCAGGACGGCTTCGAGAGCGTTCAGGCCTCGATTGAGGACGGGCTTGCGGACCTGCTCGGGTCCATCGTCACCGTCCACGGCGCGGGGCGGACGGACACCGGGGTGCACGCGCTCCGGCAGGTGGCCCACTTCCACGCGGACACCCGCCTCAGTGACGATCGGCTCCGTCACGCGTTGAACGCGCACCTCCCCGCCGGAGTTCGAATTCGAAGGGCGGAGACCTGTCGGGATGACTTTCACGCGCGCTTCGACGCCCGTGGTAAGCGCTACGCGTACGTCGTGCAGAGCACCCGCCATCGGCCCGCTCTGGGGATCGAGCAGATCCACTGGGACCCGTCGCCGTTGGACCGGGGGGCCATGGAGGCCGCGGCGTCGCGGATCGTGGGCCGCCGTGACTTCGCTGCCTTCGCCACCGCCGGCTCGCCGCGCAAGTCCACCGTCCGCACCGTTCAACGTCTCCGGTTGGTCGCGCGGCGCGAGCGCTTCGCGATCGTCGTGCAGGGGGATGGCTTCCTCTACAACATGGTGCGGACCATCGCGGGGACGCTGATCCAGGTGGGGAAGGGGGCCATGACGCCGGACGATGTCGCCGCGGCTCTCGCGGCCAAGGATCGACGCCTGGCGGGTCCGACGGCGCCGGCGCGCGGCCTCTACATGCTCCGCGTGCTCTATCGCGAGCCGGTCTTCAACGGTCCGGACCGTGGCCCCGCTGGGGTGCCAGGCCTGCTGGGCTGAGCCCTGCGTCGCCCCCTCGGGGAGCTGGGTGCGTCTTCCGAGGGCTGCATGGGTGCGTGCCTCCGGCGCGCACGCGTTTCCCGAATAAAGCGCGTTCGCGCGGCCTGCAAGGCCGGCTCCAGGGGGAGGCCTTGACGTCTGCGACGCCTTGTTGCAGGGTCGGTACAGGGCCCGCCGTACTCCGGCGGATCACCAGGACAACTCGAAACCCACGCTCCAGGAGGTGCGCATGAAGACCAAAGTGTCGATCCTGCATCACGATTACCCGAGCCGCTACCGCAACCTCGTCGAGGAGCGTCTAGCCGCGCTCGAGCGATTCAACCAGGAGGTCATCTCCATGGATGCTCGCCTGGAGAAGGACGCACGGACGCACCGTGTGGAGCTGGTCGCGAATCTTGGAAAGGGACACACCCTCGTGGCCAACGTCCACCGCGACGCCTTCGGGGAGGCGCTGTACGAGGCCATCGACCGGATGGGCCGCCAGCTGCGAAAGCACCACGACAAGTCCCGGCTGGAGCCGCGGAGGCGCCACGGGGTCGCCTGATCTCTCCCTGATGCCGCCGAGTCAGTCGCTCGGCGCTCCATGAAGTGGCCCGGCGGGAGCTCGATCCCTCCGGGCCATTTCTGCGCCCCCAGCCAAGGCCGGTGCCCCGTATTCACGCTGCCTCCCGGGCGCTCCTCGAGCGGCCGGGCGTCCCGGCCGAGGTCGCGTCTCACCACGGGCGCGGCCTCAGCCGCGGCGGGCGGAACTTGCTAAACTCGGGGCACGGCCGTGACCGACCCCCTGCGATCGGCCTTGAACACCCGACATGAAGACTCCCCGCACGGACTGGTACAAGCGTTTCAAGTCGAAGGCCTGCATCTTGAAGATGAAGGCGGAGTCGAAGGATGAGGCCCTGGACGAGGTCGCGGCGCAGATCACGTCCTCGGGGCTCGTCACCGAGGAGTTGGGGCAGTCGATCCGCCTGGCCCTGCATGAGCGTGAGGCGCTGGCGTCCACTGGCGTCGGGATGAACGTGGCGATCCCTCACATCAAGATCGAGGGGCTCACGGAGGCGGTCTGCTCCCTGGCGGTGTGCAAGGACGGCCTCGAATGGAGGGCCGTGGATGGCGCCCCCGTCAACATCCTCTTCACGGTGATCCGCCCGGATGGCCCCACGGAGGGGCATGACCCGGAAGATCACCTCGAGATGATGCGCTGGATCGCGAAGCTGGCGAGGGACTCAGACTTCCGGGCCTTCGCCATGCAAGCGAAGACCAAGCCCCAGCTTGTTGGGCTCCTCAAAGAGATGTCGTCCATCTGAATTCAAGGGCCGACGCACGGGCGTCCTCCAGCGAATCAAGGGTCATGTCTATCCGACGCAACGTCACGGTCGTCA
>JAQWJQ010000059.1 GCA_029248265.1 Planctomycetota bacterium | reverse complement strand
CGCGCCCCGCCCCCGCGTAGCGCACGTTGCCTTCCCGCAGCCCCTTCGGACCGGCGAGGTCCGACGGCGCGAGCAGACCCTCTTCGGCGAGGACCTCGAGAGAGAGGTAGAGGGGCTCGGTAGCGAACGCCGAACTGGAGGCGTAGGGGGAGTTCCCCGGGCCCAGCGGCACGACCGGGAGCATCTGCCACCAGGTCACACCCGCGCTCGCGAGCCAGTCCACGAAGCGGAAGGCCTCGGGCCCAAGGTCGCCGATACCGTGCCGCGACGGCAGCGAGGCCAGCGGCATGAGCACCCCCGCGGCGCGAGGGAACAGGTGAGTGAAGGACCCCGACATGGGAGATCAGCAGCCCGGAGCGGACCTGTGCCAGACGCGGCCAGCGATCGGGCCGACGCTCAACGCCGACGCGCTGTCGGTGGCCCCTCCTGAAGGAGCGCCCTCTGCAGGCGCCCCAAACAACGGGCGCCATTCTCCGTCGACCTGCGGCGGCGTGAAGGTGACGACGTCGGAGCTCGCGTTGAGGGCGACCAGGAGCACCTCGTCACCGAGGGTGCGGGAGAAGACCCAGAGGTCCTGGTCATCGTCCGCCTCAAGCGTCTCGAACGCGCCCACCCGCAGCGCCGCGTGCGCCCGGCGAAGGGCGATCGCCTCGCGATAGAACGCGTGGTGGTCCTCCATGATGAAGTTCTGCTCTGGCGCGTCATAGGGACCGAGGTCCGCCCAGAGCATCGGCTTCCGGTTCGTGGGGTCGTCTGCCCCCCACATGCCGACCTCGTCGCCGTAGTAAATCATCGGCGCGCCGACGTAGGTCATCTGCGTGAGGGCCACCAGACGCTGGCGCTGGAAGTGCAACTCGTGGGGTCGACCGCTGTTGTAGTCGTCTCGCCGCTGGATCTGGTTGCTCCTGTCATACGGCCGGTCCCGGTTGAGGAGCATGGAGGCGACCCGGTCCGTGTCGTGGCTCCCCACCAGGTTCATCAAGGCGAACGTCGCCTCGTCCGGATAGGCGAGGCGCAGCTCCGCAAGGCGCGCGTCGAGCGCGGAGACGGAGAGCTTGCGCTCCACGTTCCCGACCCACGCGACGACTGGGTCCGCGAAGCGGTAGTTCATGACCGCGTCGAAGTGCTTCCCGCTCAGCCAGTCGTCGGCGCGGTGCCAGATCTCGCCCGAGATGAAGGCGTCGGGGTTGATGGACTTCACGAGCGCACGCCACTCCTCCCAGAAGTCCGCGGGGAGCTCCATCGGGACATCCAACCGCCACCCGTCGATCCCATCCGACGGGTCGCCATCTCCGTCCGGGTCCATCCACCGCCGTGTCACCGCGAAGAGGTGCTCCTTCACAGCCGCCGAAGCCAGCCGCTCCCCCTCCTTGGCGAAGACCGGGAGGTCGCCAAAGCCGGCCCACCCCACGTACTCGAAGGGCTCCCAGGAACGGACCTGGAACCAATCCGCGAAGCGAGACGCCTCCCGGTTCTCCTGGACGTCGAGGAACGCGGGGTGCGCGACCCCGACGTGGTTGAAGACCGCGTCCAGGACGACCCTGAGCCCGCGCGCCTTGCAGGTCGCGAGGAAGTCAAGGAACAGGCGATCTGACGGCGTCCAGACCCACGTGGACGGGTCGATCAGGTCCTCGCTGGCCGTGGCCTCCTCGTAGTCCTCTCCGGCCCCGAGCCCTGTGTCCACGTGACGGAAGTCCGTCGCGTTGTACTTGTGCGGCCCGGCGGCCTGAAAGATCGGGTTGAGGTAGATGGCCGTGACCCCGAGGTCAATCAGGTGATCCAGCTGCTCCTCGATGCCCGCGATGTCGCCGCCGTACATGCGCTGGTAGACGTAGTACTCCCAGAAGGTCTGGCCGTCCGTTCCCTCCCACTCCGCGGGCTCGGTCCACTCGCTCGTCCACGGCCGCACCGGGTCGGGGTCGTTGGAGACGTCCCCGTTCCTGAAGCGCTCGGGAAAGATCTGGTACCAGACCGCGTGCTTCGCCCAGTCGGGAGTCTCCAGCGTGGAGTGCGCGGCCGGGTCGTACGCGTGGACACGCGGGTCCGAGACGCAGAGCGACTCCGTCTCAAGCCCGAAGGTGTACCGCGCCGGCTGGTCTGCGCTGTCGACGTCGACCTGCCAGAATTGAAAGGGCGGGGGGGAGGAGACGCGCTCCATGGCCTGGACCGCGCCCCCCTCGAGGAGGAGCAGCACCCCGCTCACGTCACCTGCGAGCGTCCGGTAGCGCGCGCGCCACTGGCCGCCAGGGATCCGGTGCCGGTACAACGGTTCGTCTGAGTTGTGGGCCAGGCCCTCCGTTCGGATGCCTCCCACCGACGGGCCGAGGTCGAGACCGTCCGGCTGCCCCAGAGAGCCGAGCCGGAGGATCGAGTTGCAGGACTCGAAGCCGTCGTCCTCGACCTCGTCGTTGCTCGGGTCGGGGAGCCACTCCCGTCCGTCGAGGCAGAACTTGTAGCGATAGGCTCCGCTGCCGAGGCTCACCTCCGCGCGCCAGCGGCCGTCGGCCGCGCGCTCCATGGGCGCGGCCTCGACGTTCCAGCCGTTGAAGTCGCCCGCGAGAGAGACGCGCTGGGCCTCCCGGTCTGAAGACAGCGTGAAGACCACACGCCATCGACCGGCGCCCGGCTCCTCGTCGACCTGCACCGAGTCCGGGAGGCGACCCGCTTGGCCGAGGCCGATGTCGATGCTCTCCAGGCCAGGCCAGCCATCGACATTGGATGGGTCCGCCTCCTGTGTCGCGCCCGTGTCTCCCTCGAAGCGCAGGGCAAGCGCTGCGATGAGGAGCGCGGAGAGAATGAGGGGGAGCAGCAGCAACGGAAGCGGGCGGTCGGGGAGAGGGACGTGGTTCGATCGTGCGCGGCACGGCGGGAAGAGTCGCGCGCGCAGGGTTGGGCCTCCTCGTTTCATCGGCTGGTATGGCCCAGGAACGGCACTTTGGGGCCGAGAACTTCTGTTCTCCGGCCGGACCCGGATCCGGCCGGCGCGGGCCCGCGAAAAAACAGCTGTGCAAGGGGACACCTCCCAGAGCCTCCAAGGGCGCCCGGACCCGGACCTCGTCCGGAGCCGCGCGCTGCGAGGGGTGTGGCATTGGAGCGCAGTGCTGGCCGCAACCCTTGCCTTCCTGGCCCTGAGAGCGCCCTCGTGGACCGGCGATCCCCTCGCAGCGCTCCTCCCCGGAGTCCCCGCGGCGTCGCTCCTCCTCCTGTTCCTCGCGGGCAGGCGCCCTGCGATCCGCCGCGGGGCCATGGTCCTCGCAACCACCGTGGCTGGCTTCCTGGCCCTCGCGACGGTCTCGAGCCTCGGCGCCATTTCGCTCCTGGGGACGGACCAGGGGCCTGGCGTCACCCTTCAGCTCGCCTGCCTCGGAGCATCGGCCCTGTTCCTGGCGCGCTCAGCCCCCGCGTGGCGACGGGTGAACGCGGAGGGCGGCCAGGCCGACGACCTCCTCCGCATGTATGACGAGCTATGAGGCTCGGGCAGGTGCCCCAAAACGAGACGAAGGGTGCCTGGGAGTGCCTTCAGGGTGCCTGGGAGACCTATGGGGCGGCGGACAAGGGCGCCGCCCACCGTGGGCTCGCCCCCGCCGGGCGTTTCCGGCGAAAGGCACTGAGGGTGAATCGCCAGCCCATCCGAAATGGAGGTGGGGCCTGAGCCCTGGAGAACCCCTTGGCTGATTTCATGTCCCGCTCCGTGGTCCGCCCGACGGTCCACGCCCCTGATGCGCCCGAACACGTGGTCCGGGTGCTGGAGTCGTGGCTCGACCGCACGGCTTCGAGGGGTCAGCCCTTCGAGGACGGCGATGAGTTCCGCCTGGGCTTCATCTGGTTTCGGATCGCAGCGGACCGCAAGGGCACCCGGGTCACAGCTCCGCGCGTCGGCGACCCGGCGCTGATCTACACGGACGACTGCTCGGAAGCCCTCCGGCTGGTGGCCATGCAGCGGAAGATGCTCGAGCGCTTCGGGCCCGACGCGTCCCTCTGTAACTGCAAGCAGACGGTGCTGATCGTCCGCGACCTCGACCAGTGCCAGACGACGTTCATTGACCGCCTCGCCGATGAGATGGGTGATCGCTCCGGCTGGTACATCGGCGCCCATGACTCGACGCTCGACGTGCGAGCCGCTGAGAACCTCAAGCTCGTGAGCCTCTGGAGCATCATGAGCAGGCGGCCAGAGATCGCCCCGTACCTGCTCCTCCCGACCGGCTGGCAGGTCTCCTTCGACGGCGGCGCGGTGGTCATGCGCGACCGCGAGATCGCGAAGCCGATCACCGCCGCCGATGCGGCCGGTCAGCTCCCCCACAGCGCCTGAGCTCCACCGCGACTACTCGTCGCTGAGGCGCCACAGGACCCAGGACGCGACGGACCGCAGGGGAGCCCAAGCTTGCCCGCGCGCCTCGAGCTCACGCGGTGTCGGCCGCTCTTCGAGACCGTCAAGGCGCCGCAGCCCTTCCTGTAGACCGAGATCACCAGGGGCGAGGACGTCGAGGCGCCCGAGGCGGAACATCAGGAACATCTGCGCCGTCCACGGGCCGACCCCGCGCACCTCGATCAGGCGTTCGACGACCTCCTCATCCGCCCTGCGCCCGATCGAGGCCAGCGGCAGCGCTCCGGAGACCACCCGGTCACACAGGTCCCGCAGTGCCGCCAGCTTCGCGCCTGAGAGCCCCGCGCCGCGCAGCCGAGCGTCCTCGATCTCCGACAGCTCCTCGGGGCGCGGGAACCGCCGACCGGCGGTCAAGCCCAGCACCCGGTCGTGGATCGTCTTGGCCGCTGCCCCCGCGAGCTGCTGATAGATGATCGAGCGAGCGAGCGCGTGGAAGTGTGACCCTGCCTGCCTCCTGTCCGGGAATCCCGGGAAGGCGGCCACGCGGCGCCGCGCTTGACCCAACCGCGGATCGCGGCGGTCGAGGGACCGCAGGAGGGCCGCCGAGGGCAGGCCACTGGGAGGGACGTGGGGGCGGCTTGGTCGCTGCACGGTCCCATTCTGCCGTCTGCGGCTGACCTGATTGGGGATCCCTCCAGATGGACGCCTCGACCCCCTAAAGGCCTCCCCCTCCCTGGATCGAGGAGGTGGGGCGGACGCTGGTCCGCCCGGAGGTCTCTGCCGGTCCAGGCGAGCCGGCCAAGGAGAGATTGATGCAACGGACAACACCGCAGCCCCACGCCCCTTACGCCGCCTTCGCCGCCGCGGCCTTCGCAGCCAGCCTGAGCCTCGGGTGCAGGAGCCTCGACGCCGGCGACGGAGCGGTGAAGAGCGTCCGCTTGATCGAACAGATCGGCCGCATCACCGTCGAGACCGACCGCTCCGAAGAGGCGGTCCAGGTCATGCTCGCCCGGCTCCAAGTCACCCTCACTTCACGCGACGAGAGGAGCGCAACCCAGGCCTACGATCAGCTCGACGCCGCGAACAGGTCCTGCCTGCGCCACGCACAACGACTGGAACGACAGCTCGTAAGCCTCGATCACGAGGGGACGGTCTTCTTCACTCGGCGCCGCGAAGCGCTCGAGGAAATCTCGGACCCCGAGGTCCGCCTCGGGGCTGCGGCGAGCCTCGAGCTCGACCTGGAGCACTTCCTCGAGTACCAAGCCTCGGCGGTGGCCGCACTCGATGCGTACGACGAGTTGCATCTCGAGTTGAACGCGATTCTGGAGGTCCTCTCTGCCCGCCCGGAACCGCGGGACCTGACGGACGAGGCCCTGGACCTGCGGAACCATGCCTGGTCCCTCCGCATGATCCTCGAGGACTGCGAACGGGCCTCCTCGGCCTTCGACATGCGCTAGCGCCGTCGGCGGCGACGCCGCCCCACGGCCCTTCCTGGGGCGAAGGTCGCCCCCGCTCAGCTCCACTCCGCGGGGAGCGTTCGTGGTGACGAGGGGAGTCTTCCGCAGCGGCCGCTGCCCAAGAAAACCGCCTTCGCACCGCACCCACACCTCAGTCATGACCGACAATCTTCGGTCATGACTGACTTCCGCTTTGGCGCTCACAAGCGGCTCCCCTTCCCCCACGTGACGGGCTACTGGGTCAACCGACTCGGCGCTGCGTTCCGAACGGAGGTCGATCGGGAGCTACGGCAGTTCGAGCTGACCCGCCGCCAGGTGGCGATGCTGCACTTCATCGCCCGTGCGGACCGGCCGTCCGCCTCCGACCTCACGCGCCAGATGGGTGTCGACAGCACCGCCGTGACGCGCATGATCGACCGACTCACGGACAAGGGCCTCGTGGTCCGCACCGCCGACCCCTCAGACCGCCGCCGTCACCTCGTGGAGCTGACCTCAGCGGCCCTTGACCTCATGCCTCGCCTCTCACGCACCGCGCGTAAGGTCGAGGGTCTCTTTGAAGAGGGGATCCCCCCCGAGCGCCTCGCGGCATTTCACGACGTGCTCATGCACATGCTTGAGAACGTGGACGCGGACCACTTCGCGGTGAACATCGATGACTGACAAGCGCCGCCAACCCCGGTCCTCCCTACCGACCAGCCTACGTTCCATCGCTGGAGTGAGCCTCTGCTTCGTCGCCGCCTGCCGCTCGACGCCCGAGCCGGCGGTTGAGTCCGTCGCGGTCGCCTTACCCGAGGCTTTCAGCGCTCCCACCGACGAGGACGCCTCGCTCGGGGCGGACCCCTGGTGGACGACCTTCGGGGACGAGAGCCTTGACCGTGCCGTGGACGACGTCCTCGCCGGAAACTTCGAGCTCCGCCAGGCATGGTCGAGGCTCCGCCAGAGCGAAGCCAGCGCGCGAGCCGCGGGGGCACCCCGGATCCCCTCACTCGACGGCAGCGCGGCCGCCCGCTACCAGGAGATCGACCAGACCGGCAGCGGGGGCTTCAACATCCCGATCCGCACGGGTGAGACGTACTCGCTGGGCCTGTCCCTCAGCTACGAGGTCGACCTCTTCGGGCGCATCGACAGCACCCTCAAGGCCGCGCGCCTGGAGGAGGCGGCCACCGCCGCGGACGTGCGCGCCACGGGCCTCGCCCTGAGCGGCCGCGCGGTGGACGCATGGCTCACCATCGTTGAGCGCAGCGCCCTTGCAGACTTGATCGGCGAGCAGGTCCTCGCCGGGCGGCAGCTCCTCGAGCTGACCGAGGCCCGCTTCGCCACCGCGGGTACAGGCTCCGCCCTCGACGTCCTGCAGCAACGCCGGCAACTGGAGGGCACACGCGCGGAGCTCCCCCTCTTCGCGGGAGAGGTGGAGCGCGCGCGCCATCAGCTCGCCGTGCTCACGGGCGAAGCTCCCGGACAGCAAGCCCTGGACGCACCCCGCGAGCTACCCGCTCTCCCTCCGCTGCCTGCCCTGGACGTCCCCAGCGCGCTCCTCACCCGTCGCCCAGACGTGGTCGCCGCCGGGCTGCGCGTGGAGAGTGCCGACGCCAGCGTCGCCGCGGCTATCGCCGCGAGGTACCCACGCCTGGACCTCTCCGCGGCCTACAACTTCGACGCCAACGAGTTGGCCGATATCTTCGACCGGACGATCTCCTCCATCGCGGCCAACGTCGTCGGACCGATCATCGACGGCGGGGCCCGCCGCGCCGAGGTCGACCGCCAACGGGCGGTCCTCGACGGCGCCATCGACGCGCTCAACGACGCCCTCCTCACCGCCCTCCGTGAGGTGGAGGACGCCCTGTCCCTTGAGCGCCGCGGACTGCAGCGCATCACCATCCTCGAGCGGCAGGAGGCGCTCGCCAGAGAGGAGCTCATCCAGGCGAGGCTGCGCTACGCAGGCGGCGTGGAGAGCTACCTCGAGGTGCTCGCCGCGGTCCAGACCGAGCAGGCTCTCCAGAGGCTGCTGATCACCGAGCGCGCGGGGGTCCTGAGGGCCCGAGCGCAGCTCCTGCGAGCCCTCGGCGGCTCGTGGACGGAGGAGCTCAAGGACCCCTCCGCCGAGACGCCCCCCTCCACCGCGACCGACGTCGATTCCGCGCCCACCCCTCGCTGAGCCCCGCTCACCCTCCCATGGCATCTCAAATCAAGGTCGTCGGCATCCTCCTGCGCTGGACCGCGCCCATCGCCGTCATCGCGTGCGGTGTGTTCGTCGCCAAGCAGCTCATCAACCAACGGCAAGATCCCCCGAGGGTCGAGCCCGCGCCCAGAGAGCTCCCCGTGGACGTGATCACCGTGGAGCAGCGAGACCACACCGCGAGCCTCCAGGTCTTCGGCAACGTCCGCCCCCTGCGGACCCTCGTGCTGCGCCCGACCGTCGGAGGCCCGGTCCAGCAGATCCACCCCGAGCTCCTCGAGGGCGGCCTGATCCGTCAAGGCGAGACGATCCTCCAGGTCGACCCCCGCGATTACGCGTTGGCGCTGGAGGTGGCCGAGTCCGGCCTCGTCGCCGCCGAGGCGGACCTCGCCATCGAGCTCGGCAACGCCGCAGTCGCAGAGCGCGAGTGGAAGCTCCTGGAGGGGTCCATCGAGGTGACCGAAGCGGGGCGCAAGCTCGCACTCCGCGAGCCCTACCTCGCCCGTCGCCGCGCCGAGGTCGCGAGCGCCCGGACCCGTGTCGCCCAGGCCGAGCTCGACCTCGAGCGCGCCGAGATCAAGGCGCCCTTCGACGCACTGGTGCTGAGCGAGAGCGTCGAGGTCGGGGGCCAGGCCGTCGTGGGCGCTGAGCTCGCGCGAATGGTCGACCGCTCTCGCTTTGCGGTCGAGGTCAGTGTGCCTGCCGAACGCCTCTCGCTGCTCCAGGGCCTCGGGGCTGTGGCGCGCGTCCTGCTGCCCAACGGCGAGCGGACGGGCACCTTCGAGCGAGTGCTGGGCGAGGTCGACGCCGAGGGCCGCATGACCCGGTTGCAGATCACGATCACCGACCCGCTGGTGCCGCGAGAGACCTCGGGCAGCGCCTCCCCCATCGTCCTCTTGGGCGCTTACGCCGAGGTGCTGCTCCCCTGCCGGCCCGTCGAGAACGCCCTCTCGGTCCCCAGGGCCGCCGTGCGCGAAGGCGACACCCTCTGGATCGCCGACGACAACGACGAGCTCCAGATCCGGCAGGTCGAGATCCTCATGCGACGGCCAGAGGATGTCCTCGTCGTGGCGGGCCTGGAAGACGGCGCGCGCGTCATCACGAGCATGGTGGCCGTGCCGCTCCCCGGTCTGAAGCTAAGCCCGAGGACCCGGGGCGCCCAGCCCGTGGGCGCGGGCTCCCTCGAGGAGGCCGGCCGATGAGCGGTCCCTCTGACCGGCCGCGCGGCGCCATCGCGTGGATGGCGAGCAACAGCATCGCCGCCAACCTCTCGATGCTCATCCTGGTCATCGGCGGGCTGATCTTCAGCACCCGCGTGACCCAGGAGGTGTTCCCCGAGTTCAACCTCGACAGCATCACGGTGCGCGTCCCTTACCCCGGCGCGAGCCCCGAGGAGGTGGAGCAGGGCATCCTCCTCGCCATCGAGGATCGCACCGTGGGAATCGTCGACATCAAGAAGGTGTCGAGCCAGGCCCTCGAGGGGGTAGGAACGGTGACCCTCGAGCTCGTCACCGGCGCCAACCGCGGTCGTGTCCTGCAGGATGTGAAGAACGAGATCGACCGGATCGTCACGTTCCCTGCCGAAGCCGAGGAGCCGGTGGTCTCGATCGCGAACGCCGAACGGACCGTGCTCAGCGTCATCGTCCACGGAGACCTCTCACCTGCCTCGCTCCGCCTGCTGGCAGAGCGCGTCCGCGACCGGCTCATCGCCCACCCGGAGATCACCCTCGCCGAGCTCGGCGCGGCGCGCGAGCACGAGATCGCCGTCGAGATCCCCCAGGAGCAGCTGCGCTCCTACGACCTGTCCCTGCCCGACGTGGCCAGCCGAATCCGACAGGCTGCGCTGGAGCTGCCCGGCGGAGAGGTGAACACCAAGGCCGGCGAGGTCCTCCTGCGGACCCAGGAGCGCCGAGAGCTCGCGAGTCAATTCGCTGACCTGCCCCTGGTCACGACCACGTCCGGCACCGTCCTCCGCCTGCGCGACATCGCTGACGTCCAGGACGGCTTCAGCGAGGCCGACATCGAGGCGACCTTCAACGGGCGGCCTGCCCTCGAGATCTTCGTGCGGCGGGTCGGCAGCGAGACCCCGATCGCCATCTCGTCCGCGACCCGAGAGGTGCTGGCAGACCTCACGGAGGAGCTCCCCTCCGGCGTCGGCGTCGAGACCTGGAACGACCAGTCCGTCTCCTACAGCGAGCGCCTCGACCTGCTCGGGCGCAACGCCCTGCTCGGGCTTGGGCTCGTGCTGCTCCTGCTCGGCCTCTTCCTCCAGCCGCGCGTGGCCTTCTGGGTGACGGTCGGCATCCTCATCTCCGTGGTCGGCTCGTTCCTGGTGTTCCCGGCCACGAACGCGTCGATCAACATGGTGTCGCTCTTCGCGTTCATCGTGACCCTCGGCATCGTCGTCGACGACGCGATCATCGTCGGGGAGAACATCTTCGAGCGGCAGCAGGCTGGCGAGCCCCCGCTTGAGGCAGCCATCAACGGCGCAAAGGAGATGGCGACCCCGGTCGTGTTCGCGGTCCTGACGAACATCGCAGCCTTCATGCCGCTGTTCTTCGTCCCAGGCGCCAGCGGCAACATCTTCCGTCAGATCCCGGCGGTGGTCGTGTCCGTCTTCGCGATCTCCCTCGTGGAGTCCCTGTTCATCCTCCCCGCCCACCTCGCGCACGCGCGCGAGCCCGGTCGGATCATGCACCTCCTCGGCGCGCCGAACCGGGCGATGGCCTGGCTCTTTGACCGCTTCAGCGAGCGCCTGTACGCGCCCTTCGTGGGCTTCGCCCTGCGGCAGCGCTACTTCATCCCCGCCGCGGGCGTGGCCATGCTCCTGGTCACGGCGGGCGTTCTGGGCGGCGGCCTGATCCGGACGAGCTTCCTCCCCCGCGTGGACTCCGACCTCGCTCAGGCCACCGCGCGGCTCCCCGTGGGCGTCCCCATCGAGTCCACCCGCGAAATCCAGCGCGTCCTCGAGGCCGCCGCGCGGGAGACCGAGGAGGCCCTGGGCGGCGACCTGATCGACGGGATCTTCACCAAGATCGGCGGCATGGGCGGCTCGGCGAGCGAGCTCTCTATTCAGGCGACCTTGCGCGCACCCGAGGAGCGGGCCGTGGGTGGCATCGAGTTCAACAAGCGCTGGCGACAGACCGCAGGCGATGTCGTCGGCGTCGACGCCCTCTCCTTCAGCGGGCGCTCCTTCGGCCCCTCCGGCAAGGCCCTCGATGTCCAGCTCGCTGGCGAAGACCAATCCGCCATGGAGGCGGCAGCCCGAGAGATCGCCCAGACCCTGCGCGGATACTCCGGGGTGAGTGATGTGGACGACGGGACAGCGAGCGGCAAGCGGCAGCTGAGCTTCACGCTGACCGAGGCCGGCCGGAGCACGGGGCTCACCTCCAACGACGTGGCCAGCCAGGTACGCGCCGCCTTCTACGGCGCCGAGGCCCTCCGGCAGCAGCGTGGGCGCAACGAGGTCAAGGTCCTGGTCCGCCTCCCCAGGGAAGAGCGCCAGCGGCTGAGCACCGTCGAGAACCTGATCTTGCGCACGCCCAGCGGCGGCGAGGTCCCCCTCTCGGTGGCCGCGATCGTCAAGGAGGGCCGTAGCTATACGAGCATCGAGCGCCGCAGCGGCCAGCGGATCGTCGCCGTCTCAGGCGACGTGGACACCGAGGTGACGGACGCGGACTCGATCCTCACGGCCCTGCAGGCCAACGAGCTCCCCGACATCCTCGCGCGCCACGGGGGCCTCGAGTACTCCCTGGAGGGTGAACAGGAGAGCCAGCGCGAGTCCATCGCCGCTCTCGGCGTCGGCCTGACCCTGGCGGTCTTCGCGATCTTCGCGATGCTCGCGATCCCCCTGAAGAGCTACACCCTGCCGCTGGTGGTCCTCTCCGGGGCCCCCTTCGGCATCATCGGCGCGCTGCTCGGACACTTCGTGCTCGGCTACGGCTTCTCGCTGATGTCCCTGTTCGGAATGATCGCGCTGACCGGCGTCGTCGTGAACGACAGCCTGATCCTCGTTGTCACCGCCAACCGCTACCGTGAGGGCGGCGCCCCCGCCTTCGCAGCCGTCCGGGACGCCTCGATCCGGCGCCTGCGGCCGATCCTGCTCACCTCGCTCACGACCTCCATGGGCCTGCTGCCCATCATGCTGGAGACCTCCACCCAGGCGCGCTTCCTCGTGCCCATGGCCATCTCCCTGGGCTTCGGCGTCCTCTTCTCGACCCTGGTGATCCTGCTGCTGGTGCCGAGCCTCTACCTGATCCGTGAGGACGCCATCGCCATCCTGCGCGTGGCCCTGGGGCGTAAGGCCGCGGACTCAGCGAGCCCCGACCTGGAGGCCGCGAAGGGCCCCGCCTGATCCCTCAGCGACGGCGCTTCTTCTTCGCCTTGGCCGAAGACTCCCAGCCCGCGAAGGCGCCCCGCTCGGGGGCCTGCAGCGCCTGGAGGATCATGGCCGTGGAGTAGGACGCCGTGCGCGGGAACACCCGGTCGTTCCAGGACCCGTCGTCGTTGCGGGTGCTCCAGATCAGGCGGCGCAGCTCGGCCCGGTGGGCGTCTCGCTCGGCCTCGGGCAGCTCCTCGATGGCGAGCGCCACGTAGGTGTGCCCGAAGAAGAAGTAGTAGGGCGCGATGCCGTACTTGCCCACGTGGGTGCCCTGCTGGCTCTTGCGCACGAGCAGGTCGTCGTAGCCCTCGAAGAAGCCCACCACCGCCTTGCGCAGCTCGTCCGCGTCGCTGCGCCCGGCCTTGTAGAGGGCCAGCTCCGCGCAGGCCGAGCGGGCCGAAGAGCCGGGCATGAGCACCTCGCCCCGCGCCTTGCCCGAGTACGCGTAGCTCACCGCCTCGGTGCGGCAGGCCTCCAGAGCGTCGAGCGCGCGCTCCACCATGTCCTCGTCCACATCGTGCCCCGCCTCCTTCGCGTCGAACAGGATCAGCAGGGTGGAGCCCGTCATGAACGGGCTCACCGCCCGATCGTTGGCGTAGTTCCAGCCCCCCATGGCGGTCTGGTTCGCCTCGAGGCGCTTGATGAGCTCCTTGATAGAGCCCTTGATCTTGCTGCTCTTCTTGAGCTTCGACGGCCCGACCTCGCGCAGGGTGAGGAAGAACTGCAGGGCGTACGCGTGGCCCCAGCCGCGCACGTCGTAGCCGCGCTTGGGTCCGATGGCCATGCCCTTGTCGCGCTTGATCATGTCGAGCACGAAGTCCGCCGAGCGCTCGATGGCCTCCCCCAGCGCCTCGGCGTCCTCGCCGCCCGCGCCTGCGCGCAGGAGCGTGTCGCAAACGATGGAGGTGCCCCCCACCCGATAGCCCGACGGGATGATGCCGCCGCGGACCCGATAGACGCCCTCGTAGGGCCACTCGGCCGCGTCCTTGTCCCCGTAGAGCCCAGCGAGCCGCTCCCGCTCTCCCTCCTGCCAGGACTCCAGCTCATCGTCGGGGAGCGTGCCCACGGGCCGGTCGGCCTCGTAGCTCTCCTGGCGCTCGAGGAGCAGCGCGACCGCCGCTTCGATGGCCTCGCTCAGCTGCTCGTCGGTCGGCCCCTTCCCCTCGGGCTCCTGGACGGGAGCGATGGCGAGGGTCATTACAGAGAGCGTGGCGAGGAGGAGCATGGGAGCGTGGATGGGAAGGGCCCGCGGGAAGTAGGCTCCGTTGATGGGAACGACGGGCGGACGGAGCGTGGACGCGGTGAAGGTCGTGCTCTTGACCATAGCGTCCGTGACCGCGTTCGCCGGAAACTCCGTCCTCTGCCGCCTCGCGCTCCTCGCGCCAGAGCGAGGGCCCGCCCCCATCGACCCCCTCTCGTTCACGGCGGTGCGCCTCGCGGCCGGGGCGCTCATCCTGTCCCCCGTACTCTTCGCAGCCCGCGGCCGGTGGCGGGACGCCGGCGCGAGCTGGGGCGGCGTGGCGGCCCTCTCGGTGTACGCGGTCGCCTTCAGCCTGAGCTACGTGACCCTGCCCGCCGGCATCGGGGCCCTGCTCCTCTTCGGGCTCGTGCAGATCACGATGGTGAGCGCCGGGCTCCTCACGGGCGAGCGCTTCGGCCTGGTCCGTGGCGCGGGCATGCTCGCCGCCGCCGGTGGAGTGGTGCTCCTGGTGGCCCCGACCGGCGACGTCCTCGCCGGGGCCGACGTGGACCCGCGCGGCGCCGCCCTGATGGCCGCCGCCGGAGTCGCCTGGGGCGCCTACAGCCTCGCGGGCCGCGGCCAGCCGCGCCCCGTGCGGCTGACCGCCGTGAACTTCGCTCTCTGCCTGCCCCTCGCCGCGCTCCTGCTCGTCCTCTCGAGCCGCGAGTGGAGCACCGAGGGGCTCCTGCTGGCCGCTGCCTCAGGGGCCATCACCTCAGGGGCGGGCTACGCCATCTGGTACGCGGCGCTCTCAGGGCATACCGCGACCTCCGCAGCCGTCGTCCAACTGACCGTCCCCGTGCTCGCCGCGGCGGGCGGCGTCGTCTGGCTCGACGAGGCGGTCACCCCGCGGGGCGTCGCCGCCACGGCGCTCGTCCTCGGCGGCGTGGCCGTCGCGCTCCTCGCCGGGGCCCGCAGCGACGCCAAAGCACGACGCTGATCGGCACGCGGGGCCGGCGGGGCCGTCACGCCGCCGGACTCGCTCCGTCTGCATCCTCCACCCCCGAGCGATCCTCCACGGGAGCCCGGAGCGTGGCGAACAGCGCGATGAAGGAGAGGAGCAGGGCCGAGATGGCAAGCGGCATGCGCCCGAGCACGTCCAGGAGCCCGTCCGAGGCCGCGTGAGCCTCCAGCTGCGCCTGGAACTCGGGCAGGGTCCGGAGCAAGGAGAGCGCGCCGACCGCTCGGACGCTGTAGCTGGAGCAGCCCTCACCCCCGAAGGTGTGAGCGGTCTTCACCAGGTAGCGCTCGAGGGCGAGGAGGTCGATCGCCGGGCGGGAGCCGTCCGCGGGCGCTCTCGGGACGCCCCACCGCGCCATGGCCTCGACCGCCGCCGCCGTGGTGTCGACCCACCCAAAGAAGACGGAGTCCTCCCAGGCCACGCCGTCGGCGTCCCGCTCGTCCGCGTCGACGCTCCCCTTGAAGACGCCGCTGCGCCCGTTCTTGGTCCGCACCCAGCTGTCGAGCAGGGCCCGGTGCACGCGGTTCGTCAGCGAGGGCACGCGCTCCGAGGCCTCCAGGAACTCCAGGGCGTCCGCGGCGTTGAGGTAGTCCGATACGGCCCTGTAGCGGTCCGGCTCCGTCAGGTCCCTCAGGATCAGAGCGACGAGCTCCGAACGACCAGCCGCGACGATGCCGGCGAAGTCGGGTGACTCGGCCACGAGCAGCGGCCGCCAGGTGCCCTCGAAGAGCTCCGGCCAGAACTCGATGCCGATCCTCCGGACCTCGTCCTCGCTACCCGGTCCGGTCCAGTGCACGGGGTTCGGCGCCATCAGCTCCTCGAGCTCCTGACGACGGTACAGCGTCCGCGCGACGACGCTCTCGTCGAAGCGCGCCAGCTCTCGGAACGCGAGCAGCTCGATCAGGTTGTGGTCGGACGAGCGGAAGTGGTCACGGCCCGGGACCTCGATGCGGCCCGAGTCGTCCTTCAGCTCGACGCGCAGGGCTTCGGGGAGCGCTGCGTCCGCGGCGAACCCGGCCCCCAGCCCCTCGTCCATGCGCAGCAGCGGGAGCAGGTACAGAGAGTTCAGGTCCGCGCCCTCCCGGGCGAGCTGCCTGTGCACCACCGCCTCGAAGGCGGAGAGGTCCGGCAGGGGCTCCCCCGCCGCGTCCATCATCCGGAGGGCCTGCCCGAAG
Organism: Planctomycetota bacterium; assembly: GCA_029248265.1. GTDB lineage: Bacteria > Planctomycetota > UBA1135 > UBA1135 > Saltatorellus. The sequence goes on along the minus strand of JAQWJQ010000059.1, from coordinate 2,335 downwards.
GCGTCCCAGCGAGACGGTTCCGAGAGCTCCTCCTCCGTGGCCTCGGAGATCCAGCCCCGGACGTCCTCCGCGTCCGCCTCGACGTGGCCGAAGGTCGCCCAGAGAGGACCGACCACCCCGATCATGAGGGCCCAGATCGCCACGGCCTGGACAACGTGCTTCCGGGACCCGGTGCCCGCCGCCTTACCGAGGCCGAGACAGAGCGAGGTGCTCAGAAGGAGGGCGGGGACCACGAGGAACGGGGCGATCCGCTCGAGGGTCCCCGCGGAGCTAGCGCTCCCGGCCACGTCCACGAACTGTTGCGCCTGAAGCGCGAAGCCGAACACGAACAGGAGAACGCCGCCCATCAGCTTGCCGACCTGCTCGCGCGAGGCGAGCCCCTCCGCGGAGAGGCCGCGGAGCTGGGCGACGGCGGCCACCGCCGAGGCCAGGAGCAGGAGGACGAGGCCGTCCTCGAAGAAGCCGCTGGGGTTCAGCGCGGAGACCGTGACGAGCACACCCGTCATGATCAGCGTCGGCACGAGGTTCCGCCCCCACCAGGCGCGGACCGCCGACGCCGCCTCGAGCTCGTCCGTGCGCTGCGCCCCGTCCCCGGACAGCCCCAGCTGCCCGCGAATGGCATAGACGAACGTCGCGGCGATCATCAGCAGCGTGAAGAGCGGCATGGCCGCCAGCGCCGGGAGCGCCTTGAAGGTGAGCTTGGTACCCACCTTGGACGCCGCCGCGGTCCCCGCGCCGAGGACCGCCTTGCTCGCGCCCTTCGACAGCAGCATCGGCGGCAGGAGCCCCGCCGCCCAGCCGAGCCCGCCGGCGACCGCCGGCTCCGGCAGACGCTCCATGCTCAGAGGCCCCATGCGCAGAGGCTCCGCGCCGCCCTCGGCGCCCTCAGCCTCGCGGATCCGCTCCCGGATCCCGGCGCCGAAGGCCTCCGGGTCGGGCCGACGCGGCGCCAGCGCCGCCTCCAGCTCGTCGGTGAGCGCGTCCCGCTCGTCGTCCAGCCAGTCGTCGATCTTCAGCCCGTCGCTCATGAGTTCACCTCCACGGCCCCGTCGGACTCCAGCAGCCGCCGGAGCTCCGTCCTCGCTCGCCGCAGCCGTCCCTCGACGGCGCGCTCCCCGATCCCAAGGAGGGCGCCGATCTCAGCCAGCCCGCTGCCCTCCACGTACCTCATCATCAAGACCTCCCGCCACGACTCCTGGAGCCGCCCCACCGCGGCGAGGACCGGCCCCGCCTCGGCCTCGGGCCGGGCGTCCACCGCCTCCCGGTCCAGGGCGTCCCGGTCCCCCACGAGGGTGAGCCGGTGGCCCCCGGAGCGGCGGCGCGCCCCGGCGCGCAGGAGGTTCAGGGCGATGCCCCGCAGCCAGGCGCCGACCGCGCCGTCGTCCTCCCAGCTCCCCTCGAACCGCTCCCGGCCCAGGTAGGCCTCCGAGAAGGCGTCCTGGGCCAGCTCCACCGCGTCCGCCGGGCTCGCGCCCCGCGCACCGAGCAGCCCCACCAGGGGCCCGCGCCAGCGGTCGATGATCCGATCGAGGTCCATGTCACCCCCATTGTCGCGGCGCCCCGCCCAACCCACGCGGATCTTCCGAAAACCGCAGATCCCGCTCGAAGGACCCCCAGGGCTGCCCGAGCGCGCCGCAGCGCGTGGGGAGCCGGCGCTGGGGCGTGCCGAAGCGTCTCCCGAGCGGTTGGATGAGCCGCCTCGGCCCCGCAGGACGCGAGCCTGAGCCTGGCCGATCAGGACCAGAGCACCTCTGACCACGCCGGATCTATGACGGGCCCCTGCTGGGCGGGCTGGGCGCTGGAGAGGGCGCCCCGGGGCGTAACCGTTCGGCGCCGGAACCGTCGAGTCCTGCGTGGGGCGCGGCACAGCGAGGGAGCCAACGGGGCCCGAGGTCCTCCGCCGCGATGCCACGGCGTCGCCGCTCCACGGCCTCGTGCGCGAGCACCTCGAGACGTTCCTCGCCCGCTTCCAGGACGAGCACGGCGGCCGGCGACTCCCGCGCTACGTCGAGCAGGAACTGCGCGGCTTCCTCGCCTGCGGCGACCCCGCCCACGGCTTCTGTCGGATCCACTGCCCCCACTGCTCCGCCGACCTGCTCGTCCCCTTCTCGTGCAAGGGTCGCGCCTTCTGCCCCTCGTGCGGGGGGCGCCGGATGGCCGAGGTTGCGGCGAACCTCATCGAGCGGGTGCTCCCGCCCGTCCCCGTGCGGCAGTGGGTCCTCTCGGTCCCCTGGGCGCTGCGCCTGCGCATGGCCTGCGATCCCCGCCTGTGCCGAGCCGTCGCCCGGGCCTTCCTGAGGGCCGTATCCGCGTCCTACCGGCGGAGCGCGAAAGA
>JAQWJQ010000018.1 GCA_029248265.1 Planctomycetota bacterium | reverse complement strand
GGGAGCGCGAACGGTGCCAACTCGGTCTATGCCAGCGACCTGGACGGGGACGGAGACGCGGACGTGCTGTCTGCGAGTTACTCGGACGACAAGATCGCGTGGTACGAGAACCTGGGCGGGGGGGTCTTTGGCCTCCAGCAGGCCATCTCGACGAGCGCGGACGGGGCCACCTCGGTCTACGCGACCGACCTGGACGGGGACGTGGACGTGCTGTCTGCGAGTGAGGGCGACGACAAGATCGCGTGGTACGAGAACCGCACGTTCGTGGACTGCAATGGGAATGGCGTCAACGACTCCGTGGAACTCAGCTCAGGCACCAGCCTGGACTGCAACGGCAACGGAACTTTGGACGAGTGCGACATCAGCAGCGGAAGCGCGTCGGACGTCAATGGCAACGGCGTTCCGGACAGCTGCGAGCCCATCGGTGCGCGCTACTGCGCGGCCACAGCGAACTCGTCGGGCCTCCCGGGGCAACTGACGATCCTCGGATCGCCACTGATCTCCCAGAACGACGTGATGCTCACAGCGGACCAACTCCCGCTCCAGTCCTTCGGATTCTTCATCACCTCACGGACCTCCGCGTCGGTCAACCCGGTGCCGGGCAGCCAGGGGACCCTGTGCGTGACGGGCTCCATCGGGCGCTTCGTCGGCGCTGGCCAGATCGTGGACTCAGGGAGCACCGGAGCGGTCGCGCTCTCGATCGACCTCTCGGCCCTGCCCTCGCCCACCGGGTTCGTGGCCGCGGCCTCGTTCTCCACCTGGTACTTCCAACTCTGGCATCGCGACGCCAACCCGGCGCTGACCTCCAACTTCACGGACGCGGTGGCGGTGACGTTCCTGTGAGCCCCCACGTGTGACGGGGATCCCGCAAGGCAGCCGCTCTTCTCGGAACCGGACGGGAACAGCGCGCCTGAGGTGATGAAGATCAACCTCGGCGCCGCGTGTGCGGCGAGGCGTGTGAGTGCCGCGAGAAGGTGGCGAATGGTTCGTGGCGTGGTGGACGCGCTCAGGGGCTCTCAGGGGCGCGCGGTTGGCGAGCCGCTGCGGCCCACGAGGGGGGGCCCGAGAACCGCAGGGGCGGCCTGATAGGCTGGGGGCATGCTCGACCTCGACCTCGATGACCTCCGCCAGCGCTTCGGGCGGGACGGGTTCGTGCGGATTCCAAAGCTCCTGGATGACGCACAGCTCGATGAGTTGGCGGCGACGTACATGCGGTTCGTGCGGGGGGGGATCCCCGTTCCCGGCCGGGACTACTGCGACATGGCGGGGGACTACGGGGGAGCGCCGGAGGACTTCGACGTGGTGAATGTGATGCTGCCCCGTCGGCACCACCCGGCCTTCGCGGGGAACGCCTGGGAGGAGGTGGCGGCCGAGGTGGCCGCCGGGTTGTTCCCTGCCGCCACGACCCTGGACTACGACCAGCTGGTGGCGAAGCCGCCGGGTCACCCCAAGGCGGTGTTCCACTGGCACCAGGACCTGGCCTACTGGCCGGCGACGCCGTCCCCTGAGACGGTCACCCTCTGGCTGGCGCTGGACGACGTCGACGCGAGCAACGGGTGCCTGCGCTTCGTGAAGGGGAGCCACCTCGAGCCCGAGCTGCGCCCGCACCGCCCCCTCACCGGGGACCGGGACGAGTCGCACACGCTGGTGGCGGACGTGGAGGACGGGGATCCCGCGATCGTCGAGGCGCCGCTGCGGCGGGGAGAGGCGCTCGCGTTCCGCGAGCGAATCGTCCATGGCTCCGGCGGGAACGTCAGCGATCGCTGGCGACGCGCCTACGTCATCGCCTTCCGGACCGCCGAGACGGTCGCGGCCGAGCGCGCCATGGGCTTCACCCACAGCCACGAGGACGACCTGGACGTCCTACGCGGCGTGAGCGGCCTCGGGGACGACGGGCAGGCCTGAGGCGCCCGCCCGTCCTGAGCGCGGACGCTAGTCCTCGTTGAGCTCCAGCATGGCGCGGCCCATGGCCTCGCCGACGTTCATGTAGGTCTCGGCGTTCCCGCCGTAGTGCCCGTTCGACGCGCCCCCTTTGGAGAGGGGGTGGGTGTAGACCGTGGCCACGCTGCCCTTGAAGTCGGGGTGCTTGCCGGAAGCTCCGTCCACGTTGAGCATGGCCTCGATGATCTTGCCCTCGTTGCCGTCGGCTCCCTTCTCGGTCTGGCCGAGGGTGGCGATGATGAACTTGGCCTTCGGCGCGTCGAAGTCTGCGCGGAGCTGGCCGATGAGCCGCACGAGGTTCTCCTCGTACTTGCTGGCGTGGGCGTCCTTGTAGCGGTCCTTGTCGCCCTGCCACCAGAAGAAGCCCGCCACCTCGTACTCCTTCGCGCCGGGGTAGTACTTGTCGAGGTCCTCAAGCACCTTCTTGGCCCGGGCCACGTCGCCGTCGTACTGCATCCCGGCGTACCAGTTGATCCGTTCGGGCTCGGTGCCCTTGTCCCAGACGTCCGGCGAGTCCTTGTAGCCGGCGTAGACCTTGCCGTCGATCTCGTACCGCTCCGACCCCGGCGGGAGCAGGTCCCAGCCCAGGGAGCGGTTGCCGATGCAGCTCTTCAGGACCATGACGGGCGCCTCCGTCGCGTGGCCGAGGTGGTGCCCGATGCCGTACTCGGGCCCGATCTTGCCGCCGGTGACGGTCATGAACTCGTTGTTGAACTGGCGCGAGCCGCCGGTGCCGCTCCCCATGACGCGGACGTGGCGGACGTCCTTGCGAGTGGTCCAGGCCCCGGCGTCGTCCACCAGGTAGGGGTAGAGCCCCTTGGTCTCCACGGCGAACTTCAGGGACCCCTCCTCGCCCTTCACCTTGCCGGCGCCGAGCATGTTGGACTGGCCCAGGAGGATGTAGACCTGGACCGGCTTGGACATGTCCGCGGGCTTCCCATCGGGGTCGGGCAGCTCGTCCGCAGCGTGGACGCCGGGGAGGGCGGTCTCGGCAAGGTGGGCGTTCGCCGCGAAGGCGATCGCACCGTAGGCGATGGCCACGGCCGGCAGGGCGAGAAGGGAGAGGGGGCGGCGGGAGGCGGGGAGGGAGCAGGTCATCTCAGTTGGCGCCGGCGGGGGCACTTCAGGGGCACGTGTGGGGGAAGGGCGCAGCCGGGGTCATCCTATGGCGGGAATGGCCCGAGGACGGGGCTCAATGTACGGACCTCGTTCAGCGAGGGCGCCTCGGGAGGGGTGCTTCACCTGTGGGGCGATCGCGTCGATATTGTGAGTGAAGGCGGCAAGTGCACGCGCTGCCAAGTTTCTGACGACCCTCAATCTCCCCACGCCGATGGCCAGCCTCTCCCATATCCGTCTCCTCCTCCTCGTCGGTCTCGCCGTCGCCCCGTCGCCTCTCCAGGACGCGGCCCTGGCTGCGCCTGCTGCCGAGGGAACCGAGACGGCGATCCGCCTCCCGCGGAACCCCGTCATCTCCCCGGACGGCCAGCGCATCGCCTTCGCCTGGCAGGACGACGTGTGGACCGCTTCCGTCGATGGGGGCGAGGCCACGAGGCTCACCATTCACCCGGGCGACGACGGGACCCCGATGTTCAGCCCGGACGGCACGCTCGTCTACTTCTCGAGTGACCGCTCGGGCCGCAAGCAGATCCACGTCTGCCCCGCCGAGGGGGGGGCCGCGACCCAGGTGACCTTCGACTCCGCGTCGAAGACCCTCCACGACATCACGGCGGACGGCGCCCACCTGTTGATCAGCCAGTCCACGGACCGGGGCTGGCACTACTCCGAGGCGGGCCGCGCCTTCCTCGTGGACGTCACGGGCAAGACGCCGAAGCGCATGCTCTTCGACGCGGGTGTGCGCGACGCCGCGATCAGCCCGGATCAGACCAAGGTGCTCTTCTGCCGGGGCCGGTCGAACTGGAACCGCAAGGGGTACCAGGGGCCGCAGGCGATGCAGCTTTGGCTCGCGGACCTCAGCTCCGAGCCGGTGACGCTCACCCGCCTCGACTCGGACCGGGAGCGCTTCCAGAACGTGGCCTCCATGGACCCCATGTGGTCCGCCGACGGCCAGACCGTGTACTTCAACAGCGACGCGGACGGGACATTCGATGTGTACTCCATGCCGATCGCGGGTGGGGAACCGACGCGGGTGACCAACGTCGGCGCGGCCGACGGAGCCGACGACGGCGTGGCGTTTCCCACGCTCGCGCGCAACGGGGGCAGGCTCCTCGTGCGTCGCCTCTTTGACCTCCAGGCCATCGACCTCAAGACCGGCGAGGGGTCGCCCATCGAGCTGTTCGCGGCGGGCGACGGGGTCGTGAGCCCCATGGAGCGGCGCTCCCTCACCAAGGCGGACCGGGTGGCGTTCACGCCGGATGGCAAGCAGATGGCCTTTGTGTCGGGCCAGGACCTCTGGGTCATGGACCGGATCCTGAAGGAGCCGGTCCGGGTGACCCACACGGCCAACGACGAGACCTGGCCCGTGTTCAGCGCGGACGGGTCGACCCTCTACTTCGTGACCGACAGCGGGGGGGAGGCCGACATCTGGGCTGCCACCCACGACCAGGAGGACGGCATCTGGTGGATGGCCGAGGACTTCAAGCTCGAGCAGGTCACCGACGATCGGGCGGTGGAGTCGGACCTCCAGCTCAGCCCCAACGGCAGCCACGTCGGCTACATCAAGGGCACTGATATCTTCGTCATGGACGACGATGGCACGGACCACCGACGGGTGGCACAGATGTGGTCGAGTCCGGACTACGCCTGGTCCCCCGACGGCCGCTGGATCACCTACGTGACCCAGGACGACGACTACAACCCGGACGTGTTCCTCGTCCCCCTCGACGGGACGCGCGAGCCCTTCAACCTGTCCCGCCACCCCGACTGGGACAGCAGCCCGGCCTGGTCCGGTGACGGCAAGCGCATCGCCTGGGTCGGCCGCCGCGATGGCGAAGAGGCAGACATCTACTACGTGGAGCTCACCAAGGCGTCCAGCGAGGCCACGAGCCGCGATGAGACCCTGGAGAAGGCGCTCAAGGCCATGGAGCCCAAGGGCGGGAAGTCCAAGAAGAGTGCGGCCAAGCCCGACGCCGCAGATGAGAGCGCCGCAGATGAGAGCGACGCAGATGAGAGCGACGCGGACGGGGATGCCGACCAGCCCGCCACGGACGAGCCCGACGAGGACCTGGTGCAGATCGACTTCGACGGCCTCCTCGACCGGGTGCAGCGCTACCGGATCTCGGGCTCCACTGAGTCCAACCTGATCTGGGGCAAGGGCGGCGACACCCTCTGCTTCTCCGGCACGGTCGACGGTAAGCGTGGCTTCTACGCGGTGGAGTTTCCGAAGCCCAGGGATCCCAAGCGCATCGCCTCGGTGCCCCTGGCCACGGACCGCTGGATCGAGGACTCCAAGGAGTTCGTCGGGCTGACCATGGGGGTCCCGACCTCCATGAAGGCGAGCGGGGAGACTGAGGGCTTCAGCTTCAACGTTCGGACGACCGGGGACTGGCGCGAGGTGCGCCAGATCGCCTTCGACCAGGCCTGGCGCGCCATGCGCGATCGGTTCTATGACGAGGACTACAACAACCGCGATTGGTACGCCGTCCGCGCCAAGTATCGGCCCGTGGCGGCCGAGTGCCTGGGGGCCGCGGAGTTCAGCCACCTGTGCAACATGATGCTCGGCGAGCTCAATGCGTCGCACATGGGCCACCGTGGCGGCAGCGACCCGCTGCCCAGCTTCGACGCCCAGAATGAGTGGTCGCCGACGACCTACCAGCTCGGTCTCCGCTACGTGCTCGGGACAGAAGGCCCCGGCATGACGGTCGAGAGCGTCATCCCCGGGAGCCCCTGCAGCCTCGCGCGCAGCGAGGTCAGGGTCGGCGAGACGCTCGTCGCCATCGACGGCTCGCCTGTCGGACCGGACGCCGACCTCGACGCGATGCTCACGCTGGAGCAGCTGCGGGACGTGGTGCTCACCGTCCGCTCCAAGGGCGGTGAGGAGCGCGAGGTGACCGTGCGGCCTGCGACCAGCGTCGCCGGCCTGCTCTACGACGAGTGGGTGGAGAACACCCGCGCCAAGGTGGAGGAGCTCTCTGACGGCAAGCTCGGGTACCTGCACATCAAGGGCATGAACTTCACGAGCTTCCGCCAGATGGAGGAGGACCTCTACCACGCGGGCGTCGGCAAGGAGGGCATGATCATCGACGTGCGCTTCAACGGCGGCGGGAGCACCACCGACCACGTACTCACGGCCCTGACCCAACCCGTCCACGCGATCACCCAGTCCCGCGGCAGCGGCGAGGGGTACCCCCAGGACCGCAAGGTCTACGCGTCCTGGAGCAAGCCGATCGTGGTGATGTGCAACGAGCACTCCTTCTCCAACGCGGAGATCCTCAGCCACGCGATCAAGCACCTCGGTCGCGGCCGGCTGGTCGGGATGCGCACCGCCGGCGGGGTGATCTCCACCGGGGGGCAGAGCCTGCTGGACGGCAGCTTCATCCGCATGCCGACGCGCGGCTGGTACCTCGCGGGCAGTGGGGAGGACATGGAGCTGAACGGCTGTGAGCCGGACATCGCCTTCTGGAATGATCCGAGCTGGTCCAGCGCGTCCGGGACCGACGCCCAGCTCACCAAGGCAGTGGAGGTCCTGGTCGAGGACGTCGCCTCCTGGAAGGCGAAGCCCCGAGTCAAGCTGGTGCCTGCCGCACGGCTCCGGCGCTGAGGCCCCGCTGGCGCAGCTGGAAACCCACGGGCCCACGGTCGCAGCGCGTCCGCGGGCCCGTGAGGCTATGGCGGCCTCCCGAGGCGGCAGGGCGCACGCGGGGTGGGCTACAGGGGGCGATAGTGCGCCGCGTGCCGCTCCCGGAGGTCGGCGAACGCGGCAGGGTGGGTGATGGCTGCGAGGATCTCCGCGGACTCGACCAGTCGGGGCCCCGGGCGGTTGAAGAAGGCGTTTCCGTCGGCGACGAATGTCCTGGCCTTGGCCGCGTCGGACCAGGGCATGGAGCGGACCAGCTCCTCGAGTGAGGCCTGCTCGACCGCCGTGCGGGCCAGGTCGAAGCCGCAGGGCTTGACCAGGATGACGTCGGGGGCAAGGGCGGCGAGGGCCTCGCGGTCAAGGGTCGGGGCGTGCTGGCCCGGTTCGGTGACCATCGCCTCTCCTCCGGCGATCCGGACGAGCTCGGGCATCCAGGTGCCACCTACCATCACGGGGTCGATCCACTCGATCGTGAGGACCTGCGGCCGGGCGGCTCCGGAGGCGGCGAGGGCCTCCTCGGCCCGATGCGCGAGGGCGTCGAGGCGCCCGCGCAGCCCATCAGCCACGCGCCGGCCGTGCGCGGCCTCGCCCAGCGCGCTGGCGACGCGCTCGATGTCGCCCAGGACCCCGTGGGCGCCGTCGACGTCATCGAGCCGAGTGGGCCGCAGGCTGACCAGCTGGACGCCCTCGCTGGCGATCTCACGCAGTGCAGCCTCCACGTCGCGAATCGACACCGCGCACACATCGCACAGGTCCTGGGTCAGCACCACGTCGGGTCGCACCTCGCCGAGGCCTTCGGCGTCCACGTCGTACACCGCGAGGGCGTCGGTGAGGACCCTGCGGACGTCCCGGTCGATGTCAGCAGAGAGCTGGCTGACGTCGATCTTCGAGGAGGTCAGGACGGGGAGTCCCCGTACCGCCTCGGGGTAGTCGCACTCGTGGCTGATGCCAACGAGGTTGGCCTCGGCACCGAGGGCGTGGACGATCTCCGTGGAAGACGGCAGGAGGCTGACGATTCGCATGGCGTACAGGATAGCCGGTGGCTCGCCCGAGACGAGGCCCTCGCCGGGCTGGCGCGAACGCCCGCCCGCTGGCGGATAAGATGACTGCGCGAGACGGCTCCGCGGCCCGAGGCGCTCCATGGAAGATCCGCAAGGCACAGGCGACCGGCAGGTCCAGGTCACGCACCAGGGCCCGGGGCCATTCGTGACGTGCTGCCTGCGCAGCCACCTGGAGGGGGGACACCTTGTCGCGCACTCGCGGCGCCACCGGAAGGGGCTCCGAGCCCACAGCGTCTCGCCGGGGGGGGCGGCGCAGCGGCTCCTCCCCCTGGAGCGGCGCGCCTTCCGCCACCTCTGGGCGCCGCGCAGGCTGGGCTGGTGGGTGGCCATCCTCTTCCTGGCCGGGTCCGCATGCTTCACCTTCGGCGCGCTCGTGGCGGCCTGGCCCGAGACCGTCGCTCCTGCTCTCTCGGACTCGTCCTTCCTCGGGCGATTGTTCGTCGTGGGCGCCGTCTTCTTCACAGGGGCGGCGGGCCTGCAATGGCTGGAGGTGCTGAACGGCGACGTCCAGGAGGCGCTCCACCCCGGCGCGCCGGGCGCCTGGCGCTGGTTCGGGTGGCGGCCTCGGAACCTGGGCTACCTCGCATGTTCTGCCCAGCTCGCCGGGACCCTGCTGTTCAACCTCAACACGCTCGCAGCGACGCGGCCTCATCTGTCGGAGCAACAGGAGCGACTCTGGGTCTGGAGCCCGAACATGGCGGGCTGCATCTGCTTCCTCGTGGCCAGCTACCTGGCCTACACCGAGGTCTCCCATGGGCCGGTGGCCTTCGCCCCGAGGAGCCTCTCGTGGTGGATCGCGGTGGTCAACCTGGGGGGCTCCGCCGCCTTCCAGGCCTCGGCGCTGACGAGCTTCGTGGGGGCCACTGAGGGCCTCCTGTTCTGGTCCAACGTCCTCACGATGGTGGGGGGCGCCTGCTTCTTCGCGGGCGCCTACCTCCTCATCCCCGAGCTCTTCGATGAGGAGCCGAGCGGCCAGCCCGACGGTTAATCGGTGCGTCCGGGCTCGCCGGACGAGGGCGCGCGACGCTGCGCTCGCTTCAGCGCCCTGACGCCCAGGCGATGGTCCTGGCGGTCGCCTCGTCCAGGGAGACCGGCTCCTCGTAGCGCCCGCTGCAGGCCTGCTGGAAGGGGTCCATGTCGTAGGAGTGAGAGGTCGCGAGCTGGCGGGCCACGAAGCGGGTCATCGGGGGCTCGCCTCGGATCTTGAGGGCGCGGTAGACGAGCTCCAGGGCGCCACCCGCGGCGTAGGCCACCGGACCTGGGACCCGGCGGGTCACGGGGGGGCGGCCGGTGCCGAGGAGGATCTGGTTGATCCACTCCCAGAGTCGCACGGGCTCCCGGTTATTCACAAAGAACGCTCGGCCGTGCAGGCGCGGGGCGCCGTCGCGCAGTCCATCGGCAGCGGCGAGGTGGGCGGCAGCGGCGTTCTCCACGTAGGTGAGGCTGACCTCGCTGGTCCCGTCGCCGACGATCCGGAGCCGACCAGCATCCGCACGGTCGAGCAGGCGCGGGATGAGGTTGGGGTCCCCGGGCCCGAAGATGAGGTGAGGGCGTAGGGCGACGGTGGCGAGGGCGGCGTCGTCCGCGGCGAGGGCGTCTCGCTCGGCCAGGGCCTTGGTACGCGGGTAGTGCGCGAGGTAGCGGCTCGGGTACGGGAGGTCCGGCCCAGCGTTGATGTGGTCGTGGCCATCGAAGACCACGCTGGGGGACGAGGTGAAGACCAGGCGCGGCACCTCCGCCGCGCGGCAAGCCTCGACGACCCGCGAGGTGGCCTCCACGTTGGCGCGCTCATAGTCCCCGGCCGGGCCGAAGACGCCGGGCCGGGCCGCGCAGTGGTAGAGCGTCTCGACCTCCTGCTGTTTCAAGAACTCCGTGAGCGCGGCGGGGTCGCCGGCAAGGTCCGCGCGCAGGGTCTCGACGCCGCGAGCCTCGAGCTCCGGATAGGCTCCGCGGGAGATGCTCGCCACCCGCTCGCCGCGCGCGAGCAGAGCGTCGACGATGGCACCGCCGAGGAAGCCCCCGCCGCCGGTCACCGCAGCGCTGCCGGTCATAGGACCTGCTGCTCCGCCCAGGCCTTCAGCTCCTCGCGGTGGATCTTGGCGTTATGCCGCGGGTCCACCGGGAAGCCCGGGTGAAACAGGAAGTGCTCGATGTCGGCCGAGCGAGCGACCTTTCGCCCGATCTCCCGCAGCTGCATGATGAACCCCTGGGTCATGACGTCGCTCTTGGGGTGCTCTCCGGGGAGGGCCTCGACGATGCAGAACGGCCGCTCCTCGCCCGGGGGGCCGACCCCCACGAGCGCCGTCCGCGCGGCGCGGGGGTGTTGGTTGAAGATGTTCTCCAAGGGGACGGGCATCCGCACCCCCTTCGGGGTCTCGATGCGGTGCGACTTGCGCCCCATGAACCAGAGCCGGCCCTCACCGTCGAAGCGGCCGACGTCTCCGATGCGGTGCCACACCGTGCCGTCCTCGCAGGGGATCTTGGCCCCCGCCGTGGCCGCGGCGTCCTCGGCGTATTCGGCGGTGACCACCGGACCACGGACACAGATCTCGCCCACCTCGCCGAGGCCGAGGGCCAGGTCGTCGGACCAGCGGGCGATGGGCTCGTCGGTGATGCCGATCAGCTGGATCTGGATCGCAGGGCTGGGCCGGCCGACGCAGGTCCCCGCACCATTTCGGAGGGGCTCAAGCAGGCCCGGGACGACCTCTCGACCCGCGACCGTGGCCACGGGGAGGGACTCGGTCGCGCCGTAGGGGGTGTGCACATCGGCCTCCAGTGACAGCACGGCGTGCGCGTCTTGGATGAGGTCCGGGGGGACCGGGGCGCCAGCCATCAGCAGGCGACGTAGGCCGGACAGCTTGATGCCCTGCTCGCGGCAGTGGGGGAGCACCCGGCGCCAGATGGCGGGGGAGCCGAACGCGGTGGTGGCGCCGCACTCCTGGATCGCACGCACGATCTTCTCGGGCTGGCACCGGGCGGGCTTGGTGACGTCCATGTCCGGGAAGACGCTCGTCATCCCGAAGGCGATGTCGAAGAGGGCGAAGAGCGGGAAGCAAGCCAGGTCGATCTCTCCCGGCTCGAAGTCGTACATGGCGCGCAGGGCGTTGACCTGCGCGTGGAACATGCCGTGGGTGTAGAGCACGCCCTTGGGAGGGCCGGTGCTCCCGCTCGTGAACAGGATCGCGGCCGGGTCATCCCGGTGCGTCGGCTCCAGCACGGGGTCGGCGGCGCCCGAGCGCTCGAGGCGCGTGAGGGTCGTCCCGCCCCAGGCGAGGCGCCGGCCGACGGTGACGAAGACCTTGACGCTCCGGAACGGGCTGCGGAACAGGCTCCGGATCACGTGCGCCGCTGGCACACCGATGAAGACCTCGGGGGCCATGCGCTCGACGGCCGCGAGGAGCCGCTGCCGGCCCATGCCTGGGTCCGCCAGGACCGGGACCGCGCCCAGCTTGAAGGCGGCGTAGGTGATCGCGATGAGGTCGGCGCCTGGGCGCACGAAGAGGCACACGCGCATGCCCTTCTCGACGCCCTCGGCGGCGAGGCCTGCCGCGATCTGGTTCGACCGCCGCTCGAGGTCCTCGTAGGAGAGGACGGTCCACCCCTTTCCGCCTGACCTTGGGGAGACCACCGCCGACGCCCCGGGGTGGAGCCTCGCCCCCTCAGGGAGGAAGCTGGCGATGTTGACCTCGTCCGGTGCGCCACCGAGAGCAGCGAACGGATCGGCCGCGCCTTGGGCCGGGCGCGCAGGACGCGGGTCGTCGCTCATGCCTCGCGGGTCTCGGGGGGCTCAGGGGGGGCGGCCTGCTGGCGGACGCGTCGGATGCTGTCGAGGACCTCCGCGGGGGCGTCCTCCATGACGTAGTGCCCGACCTCGTCGAGGCGCGTGACGTGGACGCCCGGGAAGCGTTGCTCCCAGCCGGCCAGGAAGAGCGGCGAGAAGCACCAGTCCTGCATGCCCCACACGATCTCCATGGGGAGGCCGCGCAGACCCTCGAGGCCGTCCGCGATCCCTGCCAGCGGCGCCCAGGAGGGGTGATCCTCGCGCATCGGGATATCGGCCACGAAGCGCCAGGTCTGCTCGCGCTCGCTCCAGTTGCTGTAGGGCGCGAGGAGCGCCGCGCGCACCTCCGCCGTGAGCGGCCGCTCGGTGGTCATGTGGGTCGCCGCGCGGGCGAAGGCGTTGCCGCCCTGGACCGCGAGCCGTCCGAGCCCGGGCACCCGGCACAGGGCGATGCGGCGCGGGATGCGGGGGGAGGGGAAGGCCGCCGTGTTGGTGACCACGAAGCGGCTCACCCGGTCAGGGCGCGCGAGGGCCGCGCCGAAGCCGATGGCGCCGCCCCAATCGTGCACCACGAGGGTCACGTCCCGGAGGTCGAGCTCATCCATGAGCGCGACGAGCGCGTCCACGTGTTCGGCGAGGCGGGTCCCGCCGGAGACGCGGTCGGAGAGGCCCATGCCCAGGTGGTCGGGGACCACGACCCGGGTCTCGTCCTTGAAGCCGTCGACGACCGCCCGCCAGTAGAACGACCAGGTGGGGTTCCCGTGCACGCACAGGATCGGGCCGGGACCTCCCTCGTTCACCTGCCCCTCGTCCACGTAGTGCAGGGCGCGCCCCTGGACGTCGAGGAAGTGGGGCTCGTACCCGAACAGGTGTCGGAAGGGGCGCGTCCGTTCCCGGGCGCGCGCCTCGAGCGCTTGCAGTTGGAGGGTCAAGGGGCCGTGCGGGTGGGAGGTCCGTGCGGGAAGATCCGTGCGGTGGAGGGCGGGGCCCCGGAGGGGGCGGCGGACACGGCCCAGAGGATACCGCTCCCCGCCGCCTGGGGCCGGATGTCTCCGCGGACCCCGCCCGAATCGCGCAGGGGCTCAGCGGGACCAGCGGAGCCGCAGGGTGCGGGGCGTCGGCGGACCATGGACGGCGTCCACTCGGACGGGGGCGGCGAGGCTGTAGGACCGCTCCTTCGGGTCCTGCGCGCCACCCGAGGGAATCGAAAGCGTCTTCCCCGCTTCGGCCGGCAAGGAACTCGGGGAGTCGCCCTCGGGGGCACGGAACTCGACGGACCCGAGGGGGAGGTCGTGGAGCTCGAAGACGTCGCCACCGACGGGGTGGTAGCCCGCGTTCCAGGGGCCCCGGGCAGCGGTCGGCGCAGCGGGTGCAACGGCAGGCGGAGGCTCCGCCTGCGGCAGGCTCCAGCGGATCCAGCGCACGGCCGCTTCGACGTCGTGCTCGCCGCCGGGCGGGTCGAACTCGATCCGG
Source organism: Planctomycetota bacterium (assembly GCA_029248265.1). Taxonomy (GTDB): domain Bacteria; phylum Planctomycetota; class UBA1135; order UBA1135; genus Saltatorellus. Next base: position 3,451 of record JAQWJQ010000018.1, on the reverse strand, counting down.
ATGGCCACCTTGCCCCGGGGCTGAAGGGGTTCGTCGAGGTGCACGACGGATCGGTTCGAGAGGCGACCGGGCTCGATCCGCGTGCAGGACCACAGTCCGTCTCGGGTCACCGCCCGAACCTTGAAGCCCTCCATCTGCATGGTGTTGCCGATCGAGCGGATGCGCGCGAGCGCGAAGCCTTCGGGGGTGGGCCAGGCGGCCGCCGTGCCCCCCGACCCGCCGAGCATGCTGGAGCGGGGAGAGATGGAGGCCTGGGCCTCGATGATCAGGTCCTCGGCCCGCACCCCCGGCGGGAGCCCGCCGCGGTAGATCACCGTGGGCCCCACCTGCACGTCGAAGCGAGACCAGACGCCGGACTGGGTCCTCCGCGCCGAGCCCACCCGTGACTTCCCCCAGGGATCGAAGCCGGCGCCGCCCCAGTCCACCGGCCAGGCGTGGATGTCCCAGGGGCCTTCGCCGTCGAGGTCGGTGATCGCCACGCAGCCATCCTGCCCGGTGACCCACGGGCTCTTTCGCCCTGGAGAGACGAGGGGGCTCGTGCCCACTGGCAAGGCCCGCACGTGGTAGCCCCCGAGGGGCTGCTTGGTGTCGCCAGCGACGAGCAGGACGCCGACGCGCAGGGGACGGTCGTCCGCAGGAGGCACCACGGCTGCAGCCGCGGCCTGGAGCGAGTCACGGTTGGCGCCCGCCGCCGCGGCGGCGCCGCCGACTGGAAGCGGCGCGGTTCGGTCCGCGGCCTCGCGCGCGGGGCTCCTCTGCACGAGTCCCGGGTCGCCGGCCGTGGAGTCCCGGGGGAGAAGCACGGCGGCGCCAGCGGCGAGGAGCATCGCTGTGAGGAGGAGCGGGAGGCGGCGGCCCATGGAGGAATGGTATCGGCGGCGAGGATGGCGAGGCAGCCAGCTACCCTGGGTCCATGCAAGTCCTCGCACTCGCCGCGCTCCTCGCCGCCCTCCCCTCCGCGTCAGTGCCCCAGGAGCCCACGCGCCCCCCCCACGTGGTGGTCCTCATGGTGGACGACCTCGGCTGGCGAGACTGTTCGCCCGCCTGCTGGGGCGACCCCGAGGGGCCGGGGGCGAGGCACTTCCAGACGCCGAACCTCGAGCGGCTCGCGCGGGAGGGCGTGCGCTTCGCGGACGCCTACGCCTCCGCGCCCGTGTGCACGCCAACGCGCACGAGCTTCATGACCGGCGTCACGCCGGCGCGGAACCAGATCACGTACTGGACGCGGTTCTTCGGCCGGGATCAGTCCGCGCGGCACCCGCTCCTGAAGGCGCCGAGCTGGGACGTGGACGCGCTGCAGCCGGGGGATGTGACGCTGGCCTCGCTGATGACGCCGGAGTACCGGACCATCCACGTGGGCAAGGCGCACTTCGGCACGAGCCCTGAGGGGGGCCCCGAGGGTGGACGCGGCGGCGGCGACCCCACGAGCCTGGGCTTCGACGTGAACATCGCGGGCTGGGCCGCGGGCGGACCGGGGAGCTTCTATGGCATCGACGACTTCAGCGCCGCCAAGCGCGAGGAGCGCCGCGGCAACAAGGGGCGCAACCGCAACTGGGACATCCCGGGGCTTGAGGAGTACCACGGCCAGGACGTGTTCCTCACGGACGTGCTGGCGGACGAGGCGGAGCGCGCCCTGCGCGAGGGCGTCGCCGACGGCGAGCGCGTCTTCCTGCACTTCGCGCCCTACGCGGTGCACGCGCCGATCATGGCCCACGAGGAGCTCAAGGCGCGCTTCGAGGGCAGCGGGCTCACGGGCGCCGAGCTCGCCTACGCCACCATGGTGGCGGCGGTGGACGACGCCACGGGGCAGCTGCTCGACGCCCTCGATGACCTGGGCATCGCCGACGAGACCCTCGTGATCTATACCGGCGACAACGTCGGCCTGTCCGCCCACGCACGGGGCGGCGAGCGCCACACCCACAACCTCCCCGCGAAGAGCGGCAAGGGCAGCGCCTACGACGGCGGGCTGCGCGTGCCCATGGTCGTGCGCTGGCCCGGCGTGGTGGAGCCTGGCACGCTCGTGCGCGGCCCCGTGGTGACCCACGACCTCTTCCCGACCCTGCTCGGCGCGGCGGGCATCGAGATCCCCGCGGCCCACGCGGCCCGGGTGGCGGGCATCGACCTGCGCCCGGTGCTGGACGGCCGTGAGGCGCCGCCCCGGGACCGCTCGCTCCTCTTCCACCAGCCGCACTTCTGGGGCGTCAACGGCCCGGGCATCGAGCCCTTCAGCGCCGTGCGGGTGGGGGACCACAAGCTGATCTACTTCCACTCCGGGGCCCAGGTGGACGAGGCCACCGGCAAGCGAACGGGCGGCCCCCGCTTCGAGCTCTACGACCTCTCCACGGACGTGGGGGAGGCCAGGGACCTCGCTGCCGATCGGCCTGCCACCCTCGCCGCCCTGGCGCAGGTCCTCTCCGCACGCCTCGAGGCCGCCGGGGCCTCCATGTCCATCGACCTGCGGTCGGGCGCGCCCGTCCCGATGCCGCGGGCCGCGCTGCGTTAGGCCGAGGGGGGCTGGGGGTCGTCAGGCTCAGGGCAGCCGGTATTCCCTCCGGAAGCGCTGCTCGAAGGAGGCCCATGCCCTCTCCTTCATGGCCCCGAAGGTGGCCTCGAAGGCCGCCGTCGTCACCCGCTGGTGTGCCGCCTGCAGGTCCTCCACCTTGGTCGGGCCGGGGTCGTCCGTCCCCGCGGACGCCTCGGCCTCTGCCTGCCCGTCGCGGATGGCCACGAGGAAGCGGAGGAAGGTCTGCCGGACCTCGTCCGACGCCTTCGACTTCGGCGCGAGGAAGTGATCGGCGAGGAGGAAGCCGAGCGCGCCGGGGACGATGGGGTCGTCTGGATCGAAGGACGGACTCGCGGCCGGTATGCGGGTCACGGTCAACGCAGCCCGCAGGTCGAGCGCCTCCCCTTGCTGGATCGAGGCTCGCACGGAGTCCACGAAGAGGTCCCTCGGCGCCGGCGTGACGCGGCGCCCCTTGAACCTCGACTGCATGACCCAGCTCCGCAGGCCGACGTTGAGCTCGCCCGGCAGCCCAAGTATGAGGTCGGGGCAGTGCTCGTCGAGCCAGTAGGACAGCAGCTCGCTGTTCACGGTCAGCGGGAACAGGGCCGGGAGCTCCGGTGACATGCAGGCGAGGCGCTCGAGCACCGCGAACTCGGCGCTGTCCTCGGGCTCGTATGCGGCGAGGGCGTCGGGCGTCTCGAAGATCCGGAGGATCGGCGCGCGGGTGTAGGGGACGGTCCTCAGCGCTCCGAAGGTCGCGTCGAGCCAGTTGAGGGCGGCGTCGGCGTCGCGCCCGGCGTCCCTCAGGGGCCCGCACTCCTTGGAGGCGATCAGCAGCGCTCGGTCCGCCGCGAGGGACCTCCAACCGGCGGGCGGCATGGTCTCAAGGGCGAGGCGGTGGAGGTGCGCCTCGGAGGCCTTGGCCCGCTCAACGTCCTCGTTCTCGGG
>JAQWJQ010000010.1 GCA_029248265.1 Planctomycetota bacterium | reverse complement strand
CTGGAATCCCGCAGCCCTCAAAGGAGATCAGGATGTGCTGGACGACGACCTTGCGCGGCTCACCGCCGAGGTCGAGGGCGTCGTCGGGACGAGCGATGGTCTCGCCTGTAGGGGCGGGGCCGGCGACGACCTCGGCGTCCTCGATCTTCACGGTCTTCAGCGGGGAGGAGGCCTCCCGTGAGCGGACCGCGCGGGTCGGGACGTTGGCGATCTTCTCCAGGGTCTCGACACCCGAGGTCATGCGTCCGAAGGAGGCGTACTTGCCGTCGAGCCCCCAGACGGACGGAGACTCGTCGCAGCAGAGGAAGAACTGGCACGAGGCCGAGTTCAGGTCGCTGCCCATGCGTGCCATGGAGAGGACGCCATAGCCGTGGGCGCGGGCCGGGTCGTCGCTCATCTCGCCCTTGATCGTCCCGTAGGGCCCATTGCCTCCGCCAGTGCCCGTGGGGTCTCCGCCTTGGACCATGAACTCGCGCAGGATCCGGTGGTAGGAGAGGCCGTCATAGAAGCCCTCGTCGCACAGACGCAGGAAGTTGCGGGTCGTGATCGGCGCCAGGTCCGTCCACATGGTGAAGGACATGGTGCCCACGTCCTCCCCGTCGATGGAGCAGCGGAAGGTGACGTGGTAGTTGCCAAGGTCCTCGTCCGAGATCCGCTCCGGGTCAGCGAAGCGGCTCAGCTCCGTCGGGGTCGTCTGCTTCGCCTCGGGCGCGGCAGGGGCGGCCGCGGCGGGTACGGCGGCAGCGGGGGGGCTCGCCGCGGGGACCTTCGCGGCCGCCATCGCCGGCGTCTCACCCCGCTTCGGGAGGGTGGCCTTGGGCGAGGCGCCAGCGGGGACCGTGGACTCGATCACGGTGCTGCCCTCTTCGTTGGCGCTCGTTCCGCCCTTGCGCTCTCCGCAGGCGGTGAGGAGGGTGAGCGCGGACAGGGAGAGGGCGAGGTGGGTTCGACTTGCGGTGGGCATGGGGCCGAAGGTATCGGCTCCGGGCCTCGCTCGCTGCCCCCTGCGAGGCGCGCTTACAGGATCTCGACGGAATCTTCCCTGGCCGGCGTCATTCCCGGCGGCCCTCGACGCCGGTGCACGTGACCCCGTGCCGCCGCAGCAGGGCGGCCGTCAGCCCGGGACCCTCGACGACCTCCCCGCCCACGTGGGTGGTGGCACAGCCGCAGGAGGGGGACCTCTCCTTGAGGAAGGCCCGCTTCAAGCCGAGCCGTTGGCAGACCTCGAGGGCCCCCGCAGCGCCACGGGCGAACGCGAGGGTCACGTCCTCGCCGCTGTGGGTTCGTACCTGCCCCTTGCCGTCGAGCACGTCCGTGGCGGCGGCGGTGAGGTCCGCGGGTGGCCTCGGGGTGGCCAGCCCGCCGTGCTCTTCGGGGCAGAACGGGACGGCCGCGAGGCCCTCGGCGGCGAGCTCCCTGGCGAGGGCCTGATCGCCGTTGTGGGTGGCCTTGTAGGTGCACTCGCGCCCCAGCAAGCAGGCGCTCACCAGCGCGGCCTTGGGCTCGGAGGGCTGCTCGGTCATGGGGCTCAGGCCTCCTTGATGGGCTCGGACCTGGCGCGCGCGGCGGTGGCGTCGCGGAGGGCCGTCTCGAAGGCCGCTGCGGCGCGGATCCCCACGTAGACGGAGAAGGACACGGCCTCACCGTACTCCTCATCCTGCGCCGTGAGGCCCCAGGCGGCCAGCACGCCCTGGACGGCGCCCGAGTCTCCGTAAGGGTGGACGCAGCGCAGCCCGACCTCGACCTCGACCTGGAGGAGCTCCGCCCGGTCGAGCGCTTGACCGGCCGCGCCGCCATAGGCGCGCATCAGGCCTCCGACGCCGAGCTTGACCCCGCCGAAGTAGCGGACCACCGCAGCGACGACGTTGGAGACCTCATGCCCCTCGATCTGCATGAGGATCGGCCGGCCCGCTGAGCCGCTGGGCTCGCCGTCGTCGTTCGAGCGGGTCTCGTCACCGGCCGCGCCGAGGCGCCACGCGAAGCACACGTGCCGAGCGTCGGAGAAGTCCTCGCGGACGGACTGCACGAAGCTGGCCGCCTCGTCGGGGGTGGCGGCGGGGGCGACGCAGGCGATGAAGCGCGACCCCTTGATCTTGTCGGGCTCATACCGGGAGCCCGCCGCCAGGGTGGTGAAGCGATCCGGCGCGGCGCTCATCGGTCGAACAGGGGCCGCTCGTAGTGGACCTGGTCCAGGTAGAGCCCGGAGGCGGGCGCGGAGCCGGGGGCGGCCTTGCGATCCCTCGCGGCGAGCACCTCGAGCATGTCCTCGGCCCGCCGCTTGCCCTCGCCCACGCGGACCACGGCTCGCACCATGTTGCGGACCATCTTGTAGAGGAAGCCGTCGGCCTCGAAGGACATCTCCACCAGGGGGCCCTCGGCGCCGAGGGTGCAGGCGCGCAGGTGGCGCACGCTGTTCTTGCGCTCGAAGCCGCCGCTGGACGCGAAGGAGGAGAAGTCGTGCTCGCCCTCGAGCGCGCCGAGGGCGAAGGCCATGGCGTCCACGTCCAGCTTGCCGTGGACGTGCCACACCCGCCGCTCGAGCTCCGCGGGGAGCTCCTCCTCGTTCCAGAGCGCGAAGCGGTAGACCTTGCTCACGGAGTCCTTGCGGGCGTGGAAGCCCGGCGGGACGTGGCGGGCCTCCTCGACGATGACGTCGCCCTCCATCACCTCGTTCAGGCGAGCGACGATCTCGTCTTCGGCCGCTTCGCCGGGGAGCTCGACCGTGGCGACTTGCCCGAGGGCGTGGGCCCCGCGGTCCGTCCGGCCGGCCCCCTCGATCAGCGCGGGGGCTCCGAAGGCGGCGGCCACCGCGTCCTCGACGGCGCCCTGGACCGTGCGCTTGCCGGGGTGGCGCTGCCAGCCATGGAAGAAGCGCCCGTCGTAGGAAAGGAGCAGCGCCGCGTGGACGGACTCGGCGGTCATTGAGCCTCGGGGAGCGGCTCGCGCAGGAAGAAGCCGCTGACTGACGCGCGGACGTTGGACCCGGCGGCGGGCCGGACCGGCGTGACCATGTGGGGGGCCCCGCCGAGGACCACCAGGCGGTTGGGCCGCGGCAGAATGAACCGGCCCTCGCCGCCTTCCATCAGGGCTGCTGAGTAGCCCTCGTCATCGAAGCGGTGCCCCATGATCGGCAGGTCTGCGGCGGCGTCGTTGTCGGCCACCAGCAGCTCGCCGCCCCAGTGGGCGTTCCAGTGGGGGTGGGCGTAGTAGATGTAGGCGCCAGAGTAGACGGCGCTGTCGTCCCCGTGCCAGGAGAGCCCGGCGCCGGTGGGGTAGACGTAAGGCCGCGCGGTGACGTGGGCCCACTCCTCGCCGACGAGCGGGGCGAAGCCCGCCGCCTCGCCGAGGAGCGCCTCCACGACTCGATCCAGGGCGGTGCCGCTCGGGTAGACGCCCTCCTTCGGCTGGTCGCCGTCGAGCTCGGCGTCGCGCGCAGGGGTCACGATCTCGTCGCCGCCCAACGGCACGCCGTCCCCGAGCTTCCATGCACCCGCGGTGCGTGAGACGGGCGAGAGTTCGGCGAACTGAAAGTGAGTCCAAACCTCGGTCCAGGCCTCCTCGTCGAGGAAGTCATCGACGATCAGCACGCTCGGGGACGGGTCAGCCATCGGGGCCTCAGAGGAGGTCGGGGAAGCGGCTCTGGTGACGCTTGAAGAGGCCCAGGCCCAGGAACATGACGATCGCCGTGGCCGCCGTGAACCTCACAAGGTCGGCGGTGCCGGGCCACTCTCCGTAGAGGGAGACCTGGCGGAACATGGCGATGAACCAGTGCATGGGGTTCACCTCCAGGAGCCACCAGAATGGGGTCTTCGCCACCAGCGGGGCGGGATAGAAGATCGGGGTAGCAAACATCCAGATGGTGGTGCCGACGCCCACGAGGTGGAACGTGTCCCGCCAGTAGAGGTTGAGCGTGGCCAGCCCCGCCCCGAGGCCGGTGGTGAAGCCGATCAGGAGCAGCAGTAGCACGGGGAGCGCCAGGAGTGAGGTGCCGAGCGCGAGGGCGCGGCTCTGGCCGAGGGCCGCGCCGGTGTATGGAGCCGTGGAGAGGCCGAGGTCCAGCACCTCGCCAGGCGCCAGGTCGTTGTCCTTGAGGGTGATGAGGACCTCGCGCTGCCAGAGTTCGATCGATGACTCAGTGGACAGGGTGATCTCAATGGTCTCGTCACCCTCACTCTCTGCGTCGCGCAGCGGGATGATCGGGACGTAGATCCTGGAGCGGTCCGCAGGGATCGACACCTCGTCAGTCGGCGCCAAGTAGTCGACGCCGCGGGTGGCCGTCCCTCCGTAGGAGAGCTTGAAGCTCGACGAGCGGTGCCAGGACCGCTCGGTGGAGACGAAGACCCTCGGGGGCGGGGTCGCACCCTCTGCGCCGGGGTCATACGCCTCCCAGACCTCAGCGAACGGGCCCTCCCGCTCGATCGCGGCCTCGGGCGGGGAGAGGAAGCCGAACCAGATCACGGCGCCGAGCACGATGGGCAGCCCGATGCACATGTTGATCACCGCCGAGAACGTGAGGTACGCAGGCAGGATCTGTGATGGGAAGACGACCTTCTTGATCAGGTTCGAATTGTCCACCAGGCAATTGGTGCTCCGGCTCAGAGACTCGGCGAAAGCGGTCCACACGATGATGCCGGCCAGCATCACCAGGGAGACTTCGAGCGCGCCTTGTTCATCACCCCAACGCGCGTTCAGGATGACGCGGAAGACGAAGGTGAAGACGAGCAGGTTGATGAGCGGGAACAGGATCGACCAGAAGAACCCCATGCTCGAGCCCACGTAGCGAGCCTTCAGATCTCGGCCGACGAGATCCTTGAGCAGCGCGCTGTGACGCGCGAGGGACTTGAGCATGTAGAGCATGAGGTGGTGCGGGAAGGGTACCCGGCGGGCGCTGGCTGGGGGTCGGCGGGGCACTGAGACCCACAGCGGCGAGAGGTCGGCCGCCGGATGTCTCGATCCTGGGCCTCGGGCGGGTCTTCCTTCAGCGGGTGGGGAGGTAGTCGAAGACCTCCACGGCCTTGAAGTTCCCCTTGAAGGCTTCGACCAGGGCCTGGTGGGTCGGGTGCGGCCCATAGGCCTCGTACGCTGCGGGGCTGTCGAACTCGACGTGGAGCCCGACGTGGAAGTCCTGGCGGTTGACCTCGCGGCCCTGGCCGGTGTCGCGGGTTCCCGCGGTCAGGTGCAGGACGCCGGGGATCTCAGAGAGGGTCAGGCAGGCCTGCGCGAGCGCCTCACAGGCCTCGGGGGAGCTGTCCTCCAGGATGAAGAACACGTCGTGGAGCACCCTGGTCTGCTGCAGGTCCGCGTGGGTGGGAGCAGACGGGGCGGCGCAGGCGGTGAGGAAGAGGAACGCGGCGGGCAGAAGTCGGAGCATGGCGGGTTGGGGGGTGGTCTTGGGCCCCTGAGTATGGGGTCGGACTGGCCGCAGACCAAAGGGCAC
>JAQWJQ010000008.1 GCA_029248265.1 Planctomycetota bacterium | reverse complement strand
GGTGAGCTTCCGGAGGGCTGGGCGGGCGCGGGCGCCGGGGGCGATGGGGCGGCGCTCGGGCGGGGCAGCGGGGATGGGGCGAGCGCGCCCGCAGAGCGCCCCTTCTGGCAGACGTTCAGCGACCCGGTCCTGGACGCCCTGGTGGAGGAGGCCCTGGAGCACAACAGGGACCTGTTGGCGAGCGCCCAGCGCCTGCGCGCCTCGGCGGCGCGCTCCATGGTGGCGCGGTCTGCCCGCCGGCCGCAGGTTCAGGGGCGGCTGGACACCTCGCGACAGGAGCAGGCCCTCGTGGGGTTCCCTTTCCCGGGCCCCCCGCTCGAGTCGGAGTTTGACCAGTGGACGGCGGCGGTGGATCTCTCCTGGGAGCTCGACCTCTGGGGCAAGCTCTCTGCCGGAGTCGATGCGGCGGAGGCGGAGGTCCAGGCGGTCATGGCGGACCTCGCCGGCGCGCGCTTGAGCGTCGCCGCGCAGGTGACGATCGCCTGGTTCGGTCTCCGCGAGGCGTCGCAGCAGGTGGCCCTCGCAGAGGCGACGCTCGGGACGTACGAGCGGAGCCTGAGGGCGATCGAGGACCGGCACGAGGCGGGCCTGACGGGGACCCTCGACCTGCGGCTCTCCCAGGCGAACGTCGCGGGGAGTCGAGCCCAGCTCGCCCGCGCCCGGCAGGCACGTCAGGTCGTCGCGCGTCAAGTCGAGGTGCTCCTCGGCCGCTTCCCTGCCGCCGAGCTGAGCTCTGAAGGGGGATTTGATGGGCTCCCGGCGAAGGTCCCCGCTGGGGTGCCGGCGTCTGCCCTCTCACGGCGTCCGGACATGATCGCCATTGAGCGCCGAATGGCGGCGGCGGAGGCCTCTGCTAGGCAGGCGCGGCTGGACCGCTGGCCCTCCATCTCCCTGACGTCGAGCGCGGGCTTCACGAGCGAGGATCTCAAGGGCCTGCTTGATGGGGACTTCGGCATCTGGTCCCTGGCCGGTCGGGTCACGGCTCCGGTGCTCGACGGCGGTCGTCGCGAGGCCAAGGTTGAGGAGTCTCTCTCCCAGCTGCGGGAGGTGCGGGCGGCCTTCGCCTCCGCTGCGCTGCGCGCCTTCTTTGAGGTCGAGAACGCCCTCGCTGCGGAGGACCTGCTGTCCGAGCGCCTCGGCCATCTCCAGGTGGCGGCGGACCGCTCCCAGGAGGCGACCGCGCTCGCCGAGGATCAATATGGCCTCGGGCTCGTGAGCATCGAGCTCGTGCTCGAGGCCCAGCGGCGGGAGCTGCAGGCACAGTCCACCTTCCTTGAGACGCGCCGCGAGCTCTATCAGAACCGAGTCGACTTGCACGTGGCTCTCGGGGGCGGGTTCTTGGACCCGATTCCAGGGGACCCGATTCCAGGGAACGGAGACGCTGAGGCTCAGTAGCGGGCTGCGCCGCGCTGGGTCGTGGGCTTGCCGGCACGGTCGCACCGCCGACCTCACGATTCCGCCTGCGGCGCCCCGGCACTTTCGGGCATCATCCCCCCGCCCAGAGGCGAACCGTCCCTCGGATCATGACGCAGCGTACAACCCCCATCGGCGTGAAGGTCGCTGTGACCATCATGTGCCTCGTTTGGGGCTCCACATGGTTCGTCGTCCGCGCAGGCCTGGGCGAGATGCAGCCCTTCGGCAGCGGCGGGTTGCGGTTCTTCCTGGCGTGGGTGCTGATGCTCGCGGTGGCCCCATGGATCGCGAGGAAGGAGGGGGGCGCGCCGCCCACCCTGCGCCTCGTGGTGGTCATGGCCTCCGGCAACTTTGCCATCAGCTACGGGATCGTGTACTGGGCGGAGCAGACGTTGCCTTCGGGTCTCACGGCGGTGCTCTGGGCCGTATTCCCGATGATGACCGCCTTCGTCGCGCAGCTGCAGGGAGTCGAGTCGCGCCTGCGGGGCCTCCAGTGGTGCGGGCTCGCGGTGGGCTTTGTCGGCGTCGTCCTGCTCTTCCTCACCGACGTGCGATCGGTGGGCGGCGACGCCGTCGAGCGCGGCCTGGTGCTCCTGCTCAGCCCGCTGGTGTCCGCCTTCTCCACCGCGTACGTCAAGCGTCATGGCGCCCACGTCAGCGCGGCACTGCTCAACCGCTCGGCGCTGTTGCTCGGGAGCTTGATGTTGCTCGGCGCCTCCCTCGTCGTTGAGGGCGGAGTGTCTCTCCCGTCCACCGCCACAGGAGCCTTCGGGGTCCTCTACCTGGCGCTGTTCGGGACGGTTCTGACCTTCACGCTGTACTTCTGGGTCCTTCGGCAGGCCAGTACGGTGGCGCTGTCCCTGATTGCCTACGTGACCCCGGCGATCGCGCTCCTGGTGGGCGCGATGCTCGGGGAGGAATCCGTGACGCGCTGGACGCTCGTCGGATTGACGCTCGTGCTCTTTGGCTGCGGGCTGGTCCTGCGCCGGCCCCCGCAGGATGGGTCGGTGAAGGGGTAGGCTCGGGTGGTCGCGGGTGGACTAGACTGGGCGGGTGCAGATGACTCGCCCTCCCGTCCCGCTTGCGGCCTGCCCGTGCTGCGGCCGCGTCTCCAGGCTCCCCGTTACGAGAGGCCGCGTGGCCTATCGCTGCGGTCGTTGCGGGGAGCGGCTCCCGCAAGGGTCTGGCGGTGACCGCGCGAGGGTGGTGTCTACGAGAGTCGCGGCGCTCTGCCTGACGGCCCTCGGGCTCTTCCCCGCTGCGGTGCTGCTCCCGGTCTTTCATGTGGAGCAGTTCGGTCGGTCGGTGGACGCCAGCCTCTGGTCGGGAAGCCTCGGGCTGCTCGACAGGGGGGAGGTCTTCGTGGGCTTGCTCGTGCTCGTCTGCTCCCTCTGCCTCCCCGTCCTCAAGCTCTCGGCGCTGCTCCTTGTGACGGGCGGGCGCCGCTGGCTGGACGCACGCCACAGGCGCCTCGGGTGGCGCCTGGTGGAGTGGACTGGGCGCTGGGGCATGCTCGACGTCCTGCTGGTCGCGGTGCTCGTCGCATGGATGAAGATGGGGGACCTCGTGGACTTCAGGGTCGGGCCGGGGCTGGTGGTCTTCGCCTCCGTCGTCCTCCTCAGCCTCGCCGCCTCCGCTCAATACGACCCCCACGCTCTCTGGGACGAGGCCGACTCCGCATGAAGACGCACGACGAAGAGGACCTCGTTTCGAGCCTCCCCGAGGCGCTGGTGACCGAGCGGCGCGCGGGCCCTTCCCCAGGCCGGTGGTGGCCGATCGGGGGCTTGATCGCCGTCTTGATCTCGAGCTTCCTGCTCCTCCAGGGGGCTGGTCCCACAGTGACCCTCGTGGCGGATCATGGTCATGGGATCGGGCCGGGGGATCCGATTCGTTTCCAGGGGCTCGACGTGGGCGAGGTCGCCGACGTGCGGTTGTCCCGGAGCGGTGGCGTCGAGCTCGACCTCAGGTTTCGGCCGGACGCTCGGGACCTGGCCCGGGCTGGAACACGCCTCTGGATTGTCCGCCCGCTGCTGTCGCTCGACGCGGTGACTGGGCTCGATACGCTGTTAGGGTCGCGGTACGTGAGTCTCGACCCAGGGCCCCCTGGGGCCGAGCGCCGCGCTCGCTTCACCGCGCTCGCGGCGCCCCCAGTGGACGCCTTGGCCGGCGCGAAGCCGGGGCTGGATCTCGTACTGGAGGCGCCGCAGCGCCACGGCATCCAGCCGGGTGCGTCGGTCCACTTCAGGGGAGTCTCCATCGGCGCGGTCACGGCGGTGCAACTCTCCAGCGACGCGACGGCGGTGGAGGTCTACGTGACGATTCGCAGCGGCTTCGCGCGGCTCATCCGGGAGCGGACCGTATTTTGGGAGATGGGCGGGGTGGAGGTGGACCTCACGTTGACGCGCGGGGTTGAGCTCGGGCTGGATTCACTGCGCTCCGCGCTCGTGGGCGCGATCGCGGTGGCGACCCCCCCGGAGGCTGGAGCCGCCGCCCCCGGAGGCTCTCGCTTCCAGCTTCACGAGGATCCGGACCCTGAGTGGGAGGCTTGGTCGACCCCGCTGCCCGTGGGAGACGATCTCCTGCCTGGTGGTGCGCGCGCGGGCGAGGCCTACGGGGCGGTCCTTCAATGGCGTGAGGGCCGGTTCCTGAAGTCGACGAGGTCCCGTGAGGGCTGGTTCTGCGCCACCGGCCTGGGCCTGCTTGGCCCAGCGGACCTGTTGGCGCTACCGGTCGACGCCGCGCCCGAGAGCTCGGTCCTGGAGGTCGCTGGGCGGCGCCTGGGGCTCTCCGAGATCGCCGGGCAAGGGATGCTCATGGAGCATGTGCCGGGCCTGTGCTGGATCTCCGCGGAAGCCTTCGGGGGGAACTGGGGCTTGATGGCCTCCAAGGGGGTTGGCCCCCAACGCCGTATGAAGGCGGCGGAGGACGTGCTGGTCTTTGGGGCCCCGGGTTCCGCTCCCCTTGCGATCTCGGCTGCCCGGCTTCAGCCCGCGTCGGATGGCGCGATGGAGGTTGTGGGCGGGCCACCTGTTCCTTCGGGCTGGCACGGCGCTCAGGTCCTTTCCAGGGCAGACGGCGCCCTGCTGGGGCTCCTGCTCGCCCCTGGAGGCCGCGCCGTGCCGCGGGTCGTGCCGACGTTGGCGGCGGTAGACCGGTGATGGGTGAGAGGCCAAGCCGCGTGCCTCCGGCTGGTTAGGTCCGGTGGAGGCCGGCGTCGAGCGTTTTTCTTCGGCCCATGGTCCGAAGGGCGCCGAGGTCATCCGATTGTAAGGTCGGAAGAGAGGTGGGAGTGGCGGTGCGCAGCGCCGAAGACTCCCTTGGCTTTCCCAGGACGTGGGTGCTCCGTGCTTCAGAGAGGGCACGGATGTGTCAGCGTCGCGGCGCTCAGCAGGGGCCGCTCTCGCCTGATGCGAGCCGGGTCGGCTGTGGGCCTCGCGTGATCACGCGAGGCCTCTTCATGGGCGCTGAGCGCGGGGTCGCCCGCGGGGGCTGCCTTGGGCTTGGCCCGTCATCGGGCGGGGAGCTCCTCAGGGGTCGCACCGTCGCCGGCTGCCACCATGGAGAGGGGCCACTCCCCGTAGTGCTTGCCATTGAGCAAGCAGAGGACCAGCTCACCGTGCTCGCTCTTCTTGATCCAGTGGACGCCGTCCAGGGTCTCGACCTCACGGACCATGTTCTGGAGGGCGCGACGTTGCACGTGTACCGACGGCCCCGATGAGTCGAGGCGATAGCGTGCCAGCGACAGGAGATCGAGCGCTTCAGGGTCATCCATTCGCACCCCAAGCGGGGTGATGTCGTACTTCGCGAGACGATCTGCGTGCTGGATCGAAAGCTCCGCGAGGTCCGGGTCGTCCGGGCTCGAGAGGACCAGCACGCGTGGCGCGTTCAGCCCCATGGTCATGACCTCGGGGGTGATCGGGGGGAGCTCGGGGACTCCCATCGTTCTTTCGCCCCCGTGCTTGCTCGGGTTGATCGCTCCCTCGAGGACCACGAGGAGGACGGCGCAGACAGCGACGGTCATGAAGCCCCTGAGCGCGCTGCGGCGGCGGCTCCTCCGCTCATTCCGCTCCTCCTCCTTGGCCCTGCTCCGCGCTTCGGCTTCCCTCTCACGCTCCTCTCGCGCGGCGTCCCTCTTGGCCGCCAGCTGCGCGCGCTTGCCGGCCAGGCGTGTGCGTGCACCTTGAAGGCTGCGGGTGGCGCGGCCGAGGCCACCGATCTCGGCCGTGAAGCCGAACGCGCTGAAGCGCTTGACGTCGTCCACGGGGCTATCGGGGCTATCGGGGCTTGGCGGAGCGTGCGGCTCCACCGGGGGCGCGGTCGCTCCGGAGACCGAAGGGAGCGCCGCGAGGGGCACCGCGTAGGGGTCAGGCGCGTCAAGCAGCGCGAGCACATCGGAGAGCATCTCCCGCGCTGAGCCGTACCGCTTCTCCACATCAGCCATGGATCGGCGAACGATCCACCGAAGGCCCTCCGGGACCTCCTTGCTGATGGAGGAGAGCGAGCCATGGGCGGGGAAGCTGTTCTCCATCATGGAGTAGAGCACCGCCCCTGCGCTGTAGAGGTCGAACTTGACCCCGTCCACATCCTGCACGCGCTTGCCTGCCAGGGCGAGGCGAACGAGCTCGGGGTCCCGGAAGAACTCCGTCCCGTGGGTGGTGAGGGTGAGGGCGGACTCCAGCGGGGTGACGAGGCCGAAGTCCACCACGCGAAGGCGCCCCTCGGAGACCAGGAGGTTGGACGGCTTGATGTCCTTGTGCCAGAGCCCGCCCTCGTGGAAGCGCGTGAGTTGCTGGCAAAGGTCGCGCGCGTAGCCGAGGGCGAGGGTCAACTCGGCCTTGCCCAGCCCGGCGCCCCCGGACCGTTCGTGGAGATCCTTGGTCTCGAGGTCCAGGTCACGGCCAGGCACGAAGGGCATGACGTAGTAGAAGCTGTCTTCGTGCGTGACGTGTTCGAGCACCAGCCCGAGGCCGCGGGCCGCCTCGAGCGCACGGCTCTCCCGGACGATCTGGGGGACGGTGGAGCCGAACCTGCGGTCGAAGGCCTTGATCACGACGTCGCCCTTCGCTTCGAGGCCTCGCTTGGCGAGCGCCTCTCGCTTGGAGGGGGCTGGCTGGGCGAGGAAGAGGCGTGCGCCTGATCCGCCCGCGCGCAGCTCGTCCTTGACCTTGTAGCCCTCGAACTGGGGAGCGCGTCCGGAGCTCGCCTGGCGCCGGGGGATGAGGCCCGCGGGAGCCGTGCGGGGCTCCGCCGCGAAGAGGCTCGGGGCGCCCACCTCGATGCTGTCGCTGAGGGCCCCGAAGCCGATGAGCCGCAGGGGGTGTCCGAGCACGACCCTGTAGATGGAGATCACGCAGCCATAGAGGGCGTCCTCGAGAGCTCTTCCGTAGTGGCCCCCGGCCTTGAAGCGCAGCATCGAGAGGCTGGCCAGGGCGAGCGGGAGGGCGCAGAGCGCGGTCACCACGTGCCCGACGCACCGACCCGTATCCGTGATCACGCCCCCGACAAAGCGAGCGAGCCCGCCGGCGGCGGCCCCGATGAGGGTGCCCAACCCCGCGAGCACCCAGGTGGCGGCTCGGACGAGGTGGATGGCAAGCCAGACCCCCGCGACCGGAAGCATCAGCGCGACGCCGATCGCGAGGGCGAAGAGGATGATGGCTTGGAAGGACATGGTGGCGCAGGGTGAGGGTGGGAAGGTCTCGCCTCAGCGGCCCCCCCGGCGTTCGTCATGGGCCGTCCGGCGGGTCATGATGCGGGCGTAGATCTCGGCGATGGACTCGTCAAACGACGCGTCCTCCGTCTTGTTGGGAGCGCGCTCGATCCCGTTTCGTTCCAATTCGGCGATCTCCTCGTCGGTGAAGGAGAAGGTCGCGAAGACCTCGGCCAGGAGCTCCTGCAGCCGGCCCCGAGCGCGGGCCAGTCGCCGGCTGATCGTGGGCTGGCTGGTGCCCAGGGCGCTGGCCACATCCTTGCCGCTCCGGCCCTCCAGGGTCCGCATCCGGAAGGTCTCGAAGTCCATCAGGTCACAGTCTCGCTCCAGGCGCCTGAGCGCGGCCTCGACCTTGGCGTCGAAGACCTCCAACTCGTAGGCGGCGTCCGGTTGGAGTGCGCCGGAATCGGGCTCGCGGACTCCGTCGGCGTCCAGCGCCAGGGGTCGTACGCCCGAGCCGCGCTTGAGCGCACCCCGTCGGTCCATCTCGTCGCTCAGCGTGTACTTGGCGATGGCGAGGAGCCAGGTG
The DNA here is from genome assembly GCA_029248265.1 of Planctomycetota bacterium. Classification (GTDB taxonomy): domain Bacteria; phylum Planctomycetota; class UBA1135; order UBA1135; genus Saltatorellus. The sequence goes on along the minus strand of JAQWJQ010000008.1, from coordinate 1,759 downwards.
GAGAAGCGCGCGCCTCGGGTCGGGTCGTGCTGGTCGATCGCCCTGGAGAGCGCCACCATGGTGTCCTGTGAGAGGTCCTGGACGGTCTCGAACCCGATGCTCCCACGGCCCCACTTGGCGAGCTGGGCGCGGAGGACGGGGCCGAAGATCTCCCAGAGCTCGAACCAGGCGTCGCCATCTCTGGATCGGAGCCGCCCGATGAAGCCTGTGGTGAGGTGATGCAAGTGGGGGCGTTGGGTTGCTGGGTGGGGCGCCCTGGGGCGCAGGTCCGCCGCTTGTACGCGGGCGCGCCTATTCCATTCCATCAGACCGCCCAGGGACAGGAAATGAAGCTCGCCGGCCGGATTCGTGAAAGGTCGGCCACCGAACGGCCAAGAAGGTGGGGCAGGGGTGGCGATCGTGTCCCTCCCTGCCCTCCTGCGCCAGGCGGCGCCATGACCCATAACCCGATTCATCCATGCGATTCCTCTTCAAGACCCTCTTCCGCACCGCTGTGATCGGTACCGCGTTGGCTGCGGCCGTCGTCGGCGGGACCGCCATGTTGGTCGGCCCGGAGCGGGTAGGCGCCATGGCCGACCAGGCCCAGAGCCAGCTCCAGCTTCACTTCGACCGGAACATCGACGACCCCGTCGCCATGCGACGTCAAATCGCAGAGGTGGCTCGGGAGTACCCGGCGCGAATCCGCGCCGTCCGGGGCGACCTCCACACCCTCCAGGAGGAGGTCGCGCGGCTGGACCGGGAGCGGTCGGTCTCCAAGCGGGTCGTGGCCCTCGTGGATCGCGACCTCGCGCTGCTCGTCCCGGCGGTGAGTGAGGCCGCCCACCGCGACCCTGGGGCGGCGCCGCGAGCCCACCTGGCGGCGGTCCAGTTCGGCGACGAGGTGATCAGCCTGCGTCGCGCCAACGCCAAGGTGCGCGAGATCCAGCGGACCCGCAGCGCGCATGAGGCGCGGGCCGCGGACGCCGCGCACAACCTCAAGTATCTGAGGACCCAGGAGGAGCGCTTCGTCGAGCTCCTGGATCAGCTCGAGGGAGAGCACTCCCAGTTCCAGGCGCAGCTCGTCCAGCTGAACAACGAGGTCGAGTCCATTGCGCGCAATGAGCGGTTGATCGAGATGCTCGGTGAACGTCAGCAGACGCTGGATGAGGCCGGGCGCTACGACGCCGTGAGCTTCGATCACATCACGGGTTCCCTCGAGCGTATGCGCGCTGAGCAAGAGGCGGAGCTCGACCAGCTGGCCGCCGGGGCTCGCGCTTCGGATTATGTCGAGGTGGCTGCGAGCCAGCTGCGGAGTGAGGGGCGAAGCGCCGCCCCGAGCGTCACGGTGCCTGCGGTCGAGCTGATGGATCTCGCCGGCGGGTACGAGCTGGCCCCTGGGGGGCACTGATGCCAAGCGGGCCTGCCCCTGCTTCGGGGCCGGCCACCCTGGTGAGGTGCGCGCCGCCCTGGCGCCGTAGTGACGCAGTGACGAAGTGAGCCCGGCCGTTTCCACGGCCGGGCTCTTTGTTGGTTCGGGAACACGCACGCGGGTACGCACCCGTCGGGCATACGCCTAGCGGCGAGCTCCCTTGGTAGCGTCACTCATCATTCTGATCACCTCCTGTAGCAAAGCCATCCCGGCCCCGCGGTGACGATGCGGGGGTAGGGCTCTAGTGGTGGCCCGGGCGTCCCGGGGCCTCATGCCTTCATAGTGGGATGCCGGAGCGTCACTTTCAAATGACCCCAAGGCGAGGGCCCCGCGCCGCTCCCAGATGGGTGC
>JAQWJQ010000308.1 GCA_029248265.1 Planctomycetota bacterium | reverse complement strand
CCTCGATGAGGTGCTCGACCTCGTCGACTTCATCAGCGTTGGGACCAACGATCTGGTCCAGTACCTCCTGGCCGTGGATCGGGACAACGTCTTCGTCTCGAGCCTCTATGAGCCCTTTCATCCAGCTGTGATCCGCGCCCTCGGGGCAATCGGGGACGCGGTGCGCCGATCGGGCAAGAGCGCCTGCGTGTGCGGAGAGATGGCCGGCGACGAGGCCGTGGCCATGATGCTGGCTGGGATGGGCTTTGATTCCCTCAGCGTCGCACCCAACTTCCTGTCAGCACTGAAATTCGCGGTCAGGCGCACCACCATGGCTGAGGCCCGTCAGCTCGCTGAATCCGTCCGAAGGGCGTCCACGGTGGAGGAGGTCCGGTCCCATCTGGACGAGGTGCGGGAGCGGTTCCGGGAGGAGATGCTCGAGGCGGTCTCGGGTTCTGAGCCTGGGGTCGACTGAGGTTGGGGTGCACGCACGGGTGTCTAATCTTGATACAATCCGCCCGGCGCGCAACCCAACTGATCGACCGTGACATCAGGCCAATCAAATCCTCAGACGGAACCCAGTCAGGACAACTCCTGGACCGATTCCGATCTCGATGCTCTGCGTGCTTCCTTCGGCCTCAAGGAGGAGGCGTTCCTTGCCCGTGAGCTGGGGCGCTCCGTTGAGGAGGTCCGCGCCAAGGCGGCCGAGATCCTCTCCCGCGACGCGGTGAGCGGACCGTGGTCCCCGGTCGACGTGGACGCCCTCCGGCGTTACCTCGGCGGCGTCGCGACCAACCTCCTCGCCCAGATGCTCGGGCGCTCGGTGGAGGACCTCGAGGCGAAGTTGGTCGAGCTGGCGACGACGCTCAGCGATACACCCTTGACCGGCCCAGAGCTGATCAGGTTCAAGCGGCTCTACGGCACCCGCGCCGACGCGGACCTCGCCATCATCTTCGGTCGGACGCTCGACCGGATCCACGGGGAGTCCTCGCGCCTCTGCCTGTCGAAGGACAAGGCGTACATGCGCCGGAAGACCAGCGGCGCCGAGCGGACTCGCATGCCTCGCTGGACCGAGCCTGAGCTCCAGACGCTCCGGCAGCTCTATTCCGCTGAGAGCAACCTGCAGATCGCCCAGCAACTGGGGCGGTCCGTGAAGAGCGTCGTCTCCAAGGCCCACAACCTGGGCCTGAAGAAGGACAAGGCGCGCCTCGAGGAGATGGGACGCCAGAACGTCCGCCTCCGCTACGACCGCGGTTCGTCCTCCCAGTGACGTCCCTGCGGGACGCCTCCGCTTGAACCGGTCGAGGTGGCACCCGGCGCGGGCGTTCGCCACACCGCGGTTCGAGCCGTCGTTCTAGCTCCTCGGCCGCCGTCTCGCGGCGGAGTACTGCACCGGCCAGTGGTGGCTTGGCTCGCCGACCTCGTTGGCCGCGCGCATGGTGAGGTGCGGATCCTCGAGGTGGGGGCGCGCCATGGCGCAGAGGTCGGCGCGCCCGGAGACCAGGATGGTATTCGCGTGGTCGACCCCCTGGATCGCGCCCACGGCCATGACCGGGATCTCCGCCTCGTAGCGAATGCGCTCGGCGAAGGGGACCTGATACATACGGCCGTACACCGGTCGAGAGGTGGGCACGTTCCCGGCGCTGGACACGTCGATGACATCGACGCCGTGCTCCTTGGCGAGGCGCGCGAAGCGCACGGAGTCCTCGACGGTCTGCCCCCCCTCGAAGAACCAGTCCGTGGCCGAGACCCGGAGGAAGAGGGGCATGCCCTCGGGCATGGCCGCTCGAACCACGTCGATCACCTCCAGCGGGAAGCGCGCGCGGTCCTCCAGTTGCTCGCCGCCGTACCCGTCCGCGCGGTCGTTCACCGCCGGTGAGAGGAAGCTCGAGAGCAGGTAGCCGTGGGCCGCGTGCACCTCGATGACGTCGAACCCGGCCCGCACGCTGCGCTCGGTCGCGTCCTTGAACTCGGCCAGAACGGCGTCCATGTCGGGGCGGTCCATTGCCTTGGGAGCGGGGGCCCCCGGGAGGAAGGAGGCGTCGGTGGGGCCGATGGTGGGCCACGCGCTCCCGTCCACGAGCGGGGCGTCGCCCTCCCAGGGGAGGGAGTAGGACGCCTTCCTGCCGGCGTGCCCCAGCTGCATCGCGACCTTGGCGCCCGAGTGCTCGTGGGCGAAGTCGACGATCTCCTTCCAGCGGGCCTCGTGCTCGTCGGTGTAGATCCCCGTGCAGCCGTGGGTGATCCGGCCCTGGGCGGAGACGTTGGTGGCCTCGGTGAACAGGAGGCCGGCGCCACCGATGGCGCGGGCGCCGTAGTGCACGTCGTGCCAGCGGAGCGGCGTGCCCTCGACTGCGCTGTACTGGCACATGGGGGAGACGACAACGCGGTTCGCCAGCTCGACGTCGCGCACGCGGAACGGTGTGAAGGCGGGGAGGGTGATGACGTCCGGATCGCCGCCCTCCTGCTCGATGAAGCGCCGCCGCGCGCTGTCCACGAGGTCCGGGTCGCGGAGGGCGAGGTTGTCGTACGTGATGCGCTTCGAGCGCGTCATGAGGTTGAAGGTGAACAGGACCGGGTCCTGCGCCATGTAGCGACTCGAGTGCTCGAACCACTCCAGGCTGATCTGGGCGGCCTTCTGGGTCTTGAGGACCTCAACGCTGCGGCGCTCCTGGTAGCTGGCGAGGGCGGCGCCCACGTCCGCGTCGTCGGCCCCGGTGCGGGCCGAGATGAGCGCGTCCACCAGCGCGATAGAATCCTCCATCGCCAGCTTGGTACCCGAGCCGATGGAGAAGTGTGCCGTGTGGGCCGAGTCGCCGACGAGGACGGTCTTGCCGTCCACCCACGTGGCGCACGCGACGGTGGGGAAGACGCGCCAGATCGAGCGGTTGGTGAGGAGCTCGTGCCCGTCGAGATGATCGGAGAACAGGTCCGCCACGTAGCGAACGGTCGCGTCCTCATCTCCGTCGCCGAGCCCCGAACGCTGCCAGGTCTCCTCGTCGCATTCCACGATCCACGTGGAGCGTGGCTCGTCGCCGCGCTCGAAGGGATAGGCATGGATGTTCCAGACCCCGTGCTCGTTCTCCTTGAAGATGAACGTGAAGGCCCCGAGGGGCTTGTCCGTCCCGAGCCAGCAGAAGCGCGCCTTACGCCAGTCGATGCAGGGGCCGAAGCGGTCGCCGGCGCCCTCCCGGACGGAGCTGTTGAGGCCGTCGCTCGCCACGACGAGGTCCGCGGACTGCTCGAGCTCCGCGCGGTCCACCTCCACCTCGTAGTGCGAGCGCACGCCGAGGGCCGTGGCGCGTCGGTCCAGGATCGCGATCAGCTCCTTGCGCGCCAGGCCGCAGAAGCCGTGCCCGGTGGAGCGGACCATCTCGCCGCCGATGAACGTCTCGATGTCCGTCCAGTAGGCGAAGGACTCGCGGATCTCCCGGAAGCTCTCCGGGTCGGCGCCTTCGACGTTGCCGAGGGTCTCGTCGCTGAAGACCACGCCCCAGCCGAAGGTGTCGCCGCGGGCGTTGCGCTCGTAGACGTCAATCTCAGCGCCGGGGAATGCCTTCTTGGCGAGGATGGCTGTGAACAGCCCGCCGGGACCTCCTCCAATGACCGCGATCTTC
>JAQWJQ010000285.1 GCA_029248265.1 Planctomycetota bacterium | reverse complement strand
CCCGGATCAAGCTGGAGGACGAGTGAGATGAGCGACCCCAATCAAACCTCACGCTGGTCCATCGACGAGGCCGAGCTCGCGCGGCTCACGAAGGAGGCGCGCCAGTTCAAGGGCGAGAGCCTGTGGTCCGACGCCTGGCGCCGGCTCCGCCGCAACCGCACGGCCTTCTTCGCGCTGCTGTTCCTGGCCGCCTTCGGCGTGATCTCCCTGCTCGCGCCGTTCCTTCCCATCCCCTCCCCCAAGGCCATCTCCCTGCGCGATGAGCCGGGGACGCCCGAGTGGTTCTGGAGCATCCCGGCCGCGCCGACCAAGGCGCCCGACCGCGGCGCAGCCACGACGCGCGCCACGCGCAACCTCTGGAACAACGGGTGGCGCCACCGCTCCACCGTGATCCTCGCCGCCGACGACGAGGGCGCCGCGGAGCGGGCCCGCGCCCGCGTCGGGGAGGTCAGCGCCCGCGGCGCGGTGCTCGAGACCTACCCCGCCGAGGAGGGGGCCGGCCTCGCGGTCTACGCCTCGGTCCCGATGCTCGAGGGCGACGCCCCCGAGGTGGACTACGGCGCCACCGGCATCCGTGGCACGGCCACCTGCTGGGAGGTCTTCACCCCGGGCGCCGAGGAGGCGACCGGGGCGGTTCACTCCCTGCGCCTCGAGGGCGCAGAGGGCGCCGCCTTCGACCCGGCGCGCGTGTCTGGCTGGTCCGTGGAGGCCCGCGGCCGCTCGATCCGACTCTTCCTCAGCCGCGCGGAGGCCCAGGCGGGACTCGGTGACTGGGTGGTCGCCTACCGCCTCTCCGCCGAGCTCGACTCGCTCCCGACCGCGGTCTTGCTGGACGGGACGCTCCTCGCAGGCTCCGCCGCGGTCTCGTGGGAGGGCACCCCCCGCGGCGCCCAGACCGTCAAGGCCGAGCTGCTCGAGGGGGTCGAGGCCATGGACCTCGGCCGCCAGGTCGCCGCCTCCCTCGCGGCATCCCCCATCGACGGTGTCACCTACATGGAGACCCGTCATGAGGATGGGTATTGGGAGTTCAAGGGGCTGGTGGGCGCCATGGACCGCGCCCTGCGCCGGGCCCGCATCGCCACCTTTGGCCTGTGGCAAACGGGCAACTGGATGGGCACCGACGGCCAGGGCCGCGACCTGCTCGCGCGCATCGTGTGGGGCAGCCGGACCTCGATCATTGTCGGGATCATCGCGTCCCTGTGCTCGCTCCTGATCGGCGTCCTGTACGGCGCCTTCTCGGGCTACATGGGCGGGCGCATCGACAACCTGATGATGCGCATCGTCGACGTGCTGTACTCGATCCCGTTCATCTTCGTGGTCATCTTCCTGATCACGGTCGTGAACGAGTACCGCACGGAGCTCGAGGACCAGTTCGGCATCGACCGGGAGAAGATCTTCTTCCTGGTCATCGGCGCCATCTACTGGCTGACCATGGCGCGCGTGGTGCGCGGCCAGGTCCTGAGCCTCAAGAACACGGAGTTCATCGAGGCGGCGCGCGTCATCGGCGCGTCGACCACGCGCATCTTGCTGTCCCACGTGGTGCCCAACGTCCTCTCCATCGTGATCGTCTACCTGACCCTCACGATCCCGGCGGTGATGCTCTTCGAGGCCTTCCTCTCGTTCCTGGGCCTGGGCATCGAGCCGCCCAAGGTCAGCTGGGGCCTGCTCGCCGTGGACGGCACCCAGGCCATCAACCCGATCAAGATCTACTGGTGGCTGGTGGTCTTCCCCGCCGCCGCCATGGGCTCCACTCTGCTGGCCCTCAACATCCTCGGCGACGGACTCCGCGACGCCCTCGACCCCAAGCTGAGGGGGAAGAACTGATGCCGATCCTCGACGTACAGAATCTCCGGGTGCGCTTCGAGACCCACCACGGCGTCGTGCGCGCCGTGGACGGCGTGTCGTTCTCCCTCGAGGAGGGCGAGACCCTCGGCCTCGTGGGCGAGTCTGGGTCCGGCAAGTCCGTCACGAACCTGGCGCTCATGGGCCTGATCCCGAGCCCCCCAGGGGTCGTCGAGGCCGACGCCATGCGGTTCGAAGACCGGGACCTGCTGGGCCTCAGCGACGCGGAGCTACGGTCCGTCCGCGGGAACGAGATCTCCATGATCTTTCAGGACCCGATGACCTCCCTGAACCCGCTCCTCACCGTGGGGCGTCAGCTCACCGAGGTCCTCGAGGTCCACGAGCGCGTCTCCCGCCGCGAGGCGCGCCGGCGCGCGGCGGCCGGCCTCGGCGACGTGGGGATCCCGGAGCCGGAGCGGCGCCTGGACCAGTACCCCCACGAGCTCTCCGGCGGCATGCGCCAGCGCGTCATGATCGCCATGGGGCTGCTGTGCCGCCCGCGGGTCCTGCTCGCGGACGAGCCCACCACCGCCCTGGACGTGACCATCCAGGCCCAGATCCTGGAGCTCATGCAGAAGCTCCAGCATGAGTACGGCACGGCGATCATCCTCGTGACCCACGACCTCGGCGTCGTGGCCGGCATGAGCGACCGCGTCAACGTGATGTACGCGGGACGCCTGGCCGAGACCGCGGGGGCCATCGAGCTCTTCGACGACCCGCGCCACCCCTACACCCGCGGCCTCCTCGGGAGCGTCCCGCGCCTGAGCGGCGACACCGACGCGGACCTCGACTCCATCATGGGCTCGCCCCCCGACCTCGCCGACCTCCCGGCGGGCTGCGCCTTCCGGCCTCGCTGCACCTTCGAGACCGAGCGCTGCGCCGCGGAGACGCCGCCCCTGTTCGACCTCGGCGGCGGCCGGAGCTCGGCCTGCCTCGAGCGCGACGCCCTCGGTCAGCACCAAGGAGGTGCACAGTGAGCGCTCCCCTGCTTGAGGTCCGCGACCTCCACAAGCACTTCGAGGTCGGCTCCCCTGGCCTGTTCGGCGGCCAGCAGGAGACCCTGCGCGCCGTGGACGGCGTCTCGTTCGAGCTCGCTCGCGGCGAGACCCTCGGCCTCGTCGGCGAGTCGGGCTGCGGCAAGAGCACCTGCGCGCGCACCCTGGTCGGCCTCTACCCACCGACCTCCGGTCAGGTGATGTACGAGGGCGAGGAGATCAGCAGCCTCTCCCACCGCGACCGCGCGCCCTTCCGCCGCAAGATCCAGATGATCTTCCAGGACCCCTACGCGTCCCTGGACCCGCGGCAGACCGTCTCCTCCATCCTCACCGAGCCCCTGCGGATCCACCGCCTCGCTCGCCCTCGCCAGCGCCGGCTACGGGCCATGCAGCTGCTGGACGCCGTGGGTCTCAACCCGAGGCACATCCACCGCTTCCCCCACGAGTTCTCCGGCGGTCAGCGCCAGCGTATCGGCATCGCGCGAGCCCTCGCCCTCGAGCCGGACCTCATCATCTGCGACGAGCCGGTGAGCGCCCTCGACGTCTCCATCCAGGCCCAGGTGGTGAACCTCCTCGGAGAACTCCAGGAGCGCTTCGACCTCGCCTACCTCTTCATCGCCCACGACCTCGCGGTCGTCCGTCACATCTGCGACCGGGTCGCCGTCATGTACCTGGGCAAGGTGGTCGAGCTCGCCGAGCGCGACGCCCTCTTCGACGACCCGCGCCACCCCTACACCCGCGCGCTGCTCTCGGCGGTGCCGCACCCCGACCCGCGCATCGAGCGGGGTCGAGAGCGCATCGTCCTGGAAGGAGACGTGCCCTCACCGCTTGATCCGCCGACAGGCTGCCGCTTTCACCCACGTTGCGTGGAGCGCGGTGAGGTCCCTGACAATCGGTGCGTGACCGTGGCGCCAGAGCTTGGCTCCAGGAGCGCCTGCCACCTTCCAGGCCAGGCGTGAACCAAGTGTGAGTCCGGTAAGTTGCGCCGGCTGAACACGGCTCCAGGCCCCAAGCGGGGGAATGGTGCATCGATTTGTCGCGGTCCATCGCGGCCCGCGATGAATTTCAGGAGTGAACCGTTACCCCACCAGCGCCGGGGCCTATTCGCTTTCGGAAAGGCAGGTGAGTCTGGGAAGGCTCGCCGATGAGCAGTAAGGAGCTCTGTTGCGAAGCCGGCGGTCTGTGGACCGACGGCTTCGCTTTTTATTGGCTCCCCCACGCGCCCAGCCCGAATCCTGCGGCCAAATGGCGCGCGTCACGGGCGAGGGTCACCCACCAACCGAAGGGCCGCGGGAGAGATCGAGACCACGATCTCCTGCGCCTCGGGCATCCGGTCCCCGTCGACCTGCCACATCACTGGAGCCGCGACCGACTGCGCGGTGACGCGCGCCTCCACCGCTGGGGTGTCCGTCGCGAGGCGTCTGGGGATCGGACGCTGGAGCTGAGCGAGCGTGAGGACCGCGGCACCGACCAGTGGGTTGGCGCGCTCTCGAACATGGACGTCGAGTCGCCCGTCATCCGGGCGCGCACGGGGTGACAGCCACATGGACTTGCCGTACGTGCGGGTGTTGGAGATGACCGCTGACACCGCCCGCGTGCTGGCCTCCTCGTCCTCCATCGAGACATGAAAGCGCGGCGGGGCAAGCCGCAGTAGCTCCCGCACGCCGCACCAGCCGTAGAGCGTGTTGGCCGACCATCGATACCAGCGAGCGCCAAGGCCAGAAGCGCGCGCCGCGTCGATCCTCGCCGAGATCCCTGCGTCGAAGCCGAAGCCGGCCATCGCGAGGAAGACCTCCTCGGGGCCGTCGTCCGCGCGAGCGCGCCCGACGTCCCAGGTCGTGGAACCAGAGGCCGCGATCACGTCGACGGCTGCGATAGGATCCAGCGGGAGACCGAGCTCTCGGGCGACCACGTTCCCCGTCCCAAAGGGCAGCACGCCGAGCTCCGGCCGAGCCTCTGGCGCGAGCCCGAGGAGTCCCGCTGCAGCCTCCCGGAGCGATCCGTCTCCGCCGAGCACAAGGACCCGGTCGACGTCCTCAGCCACCTCACCAGCCAGGGCGCGGATGTGGCCGGCTCGCTCCGAGCGGCGCTCGAACGCGCGGTGCCCGAGCGCCCTTAGCCGCGTCACAATGGACCCCGCGACCACGACCGCTCGGCCGCGCCCGGCGATGGGGTTGAAGAGCACCGCGTACCTCACGGGGCCAGTGTGTTGGAAGGAGTCGAGCGGCGCACGCCGAAAGCTCGGCGGGGCTCGCCGGGCGGCGCCGTCGGCCGCCGGGGGGGGGTCACCCGACGACGGCCATGCCCAGGCGCGCCGCACCCAGGGCGAGGACGACGTTGAGCACCACGACGAGCGCCGCTGCACCTAGGGCGCCCTCCCGCATCAGCAGCACCGCCTCGAGGCTGAAGGTGCTGAAGGTCGTCAGGGCACCGAGCAGGCCCACCGCGACGAACTGGCGGTGCGTCTCCTGCCCGCTCCCGGCCTCCATCCAGGCCCACAGCGCCCCGATCGCGAAGCTGCCCGCGACGTTCACGAGCAGCGTGCCCAGGGGGAGCGCTGCTCCAGCCAAGGCGCGGGACACGCCGTAGCGGGCCACCGCGCCGATGAACCCACCACAGCCAACGAAGAGGAGGTCGCGCATGGCGTGCGAGCATACGGGACCGCCCCCCCGCCTGTCCCCCTGCGCCCGTCCCCCCCCGCCTGTCCCAGTGCGCCTGTCCCAGGGCGCCTTCCCCACAGCGCCGAGCGGCCCGGCCGTCAGCGAGGCTGGCCGGAGTGACCGGCCGACGGCGCCCGCGAGCTCCCGAGGGCTCGAGCCCGCGAGGCCTGTGCCTTGAACAGGGCGACCACAGGGGTCCCAGGCTCGAGCTTGAGGCGCTCGACCGCGCGCTCGGTGACCTCCGCCAGGACCGGCGCGACGAGCCCACAGTCCACATGAACCAGGCACCGGGCGGTCGTCCGCGTCACGCGCTCCACCGTCCCCTCAAGGCGGTTGGTCAGCGAGAGGCGCGCGTCGAGCGGTGGCACCGCAAGGACGATCTCCGCCGGGCCCAGGATCACCTCGACGTCGTCCCCCTCCTCGGCGGCCACCTGAGCGCACGCGACCTCGGGCGCCGCACGCCCGCCGCGGAGCTCGAGCGTGACCCACCCGAGGCCCGACTCATCTCTCCGCAGCATCCGGCCGGGCAGCGAGAAGGACAGCCCACTGCCGGCGAGGAGCTCCACCGCCGATTGATCCGTGGTGATCGTCCTGAGGTCTCCCTGCCCGGCGGCCCGTCCGCCCTCGATCAGCAGCAGCTCATCGGAGAGCGCGAGCAAGTCCGACAGGTCATGGCTCACCATCAAGGTCGGGAGCTCGAAGCGTTCATGGACCCGGCGCAGGAACGGCATCACCTGCCGCTTGAGGCCCCGGTCCAGGCTCGAGAGCGGTTCGTCGAGCAGCAGAAGGCGAGGCCCCGCGAGGAGCGCTCGCCCGATCGCCACCCGTTGCCGCTGACCGCCAGAGCAGCCTCTCGGCAGGCGTTGAAGCAGGTCTCGGAGCTCGAGCAGGTCCACGACCTCCTCGAACTCGACCCCCCTGTCCGCCGAGGCTCCGAAGCGCAGGTTGCGCTCGACGGTGAGGTGCGGAAACAGGCGGTGGTCCTGGAAGACCAGCCCGACGCCGCGCTCGTGGGCTGGGGGTCCCTGACCCCGCTCGCCCTCCACGAGGAGCTCCCCGTCGAGGGTCACCCGCATCTGGTCCGCGGGGAGGAGGCCCGCGATCGCGTGGAGCAGCGTGGACTTACCCGCGCCGGACGGGCCGAAGACGCCGGTCACCCCTCGCCCCAAGGAGAGGTCCAGATCGAGGTCAAAGCCCCCACGCCGGACGGCCGCTCGGATCTCCAGCGCGCTCATGTCTGCCCCTCTCCCGAGCCGCGCCGCAACCGCCGCACCACCAGCTCGCTCGCCAGGAGGGCGGCGCCCGAGAGCAGCACCGAGACCAACGTGAGCCGCAGGGCGGCACCGTCTCCGCCGGGAGCCTGGGTCCCTTGATAGATGGCCAGGGGCAAGGTGCGGGTCTCCCCGGCGATGCTCCCCGCCAGGGTGATCGTGGCCCCGAACTCACCGAGACTGCGCGCGAACCCGAGCATCAACCCGGCCACGACGCCCGGCGCGGCGAGCGGGAGCGTGACGGTACGGAAGCGCCGGAAGGGTCCCGCCCCCAACACCGCCGCAGCGTCCTCAAGGCCGGGGTCCACGAGCTCGACAGCCGTCCGCACCGAGCGCACCACCAGGGGGAGCGCCACGACCGCCGCGGCGAGGACCGCGCCGAGGGTGGTGAAGGCGACCTCGACCCCGAGAGCGTCCAGCAGGGGCGCGAACACGCCGGAGCGACCGAAGGCGAGCAGCAACAGGTAGCCGACCACCACCGGGGTCAAGACCAACGGCAGATGAACGAGGGTGTCGAGGAGCAGCTTGCCCGGGAACTCACGCCGAGCGAGGAGCCAGCCCAACGCCAAGCCCGGCCCAGCCACGGCAGCGGTCGCAAGGAGGCTCACCTGCACGGAGAGCCAGAGGGTCTCCCACTCGGCGGGGGTCAACGCGAGGAGAGCGGCGATCACTGGCCCCCCTCCGCCACGGCCGGCTCGAAGCCGTGGGAGGCGAGGCTCGCGGCAGCAGCAGGGCCCTCGAGGCTCTCCATGAAGCGCCGAGCGCTTGCGCCGGCGTCGGGTGCCATCGCTGCGCGGTACCGGATCGGTCGGTGGAGCGACTCGCCAAGCTCGAACAGGACGCGGACGTCCGCCGCGCCGACGGCGTCGGAGCGGTACAGGATGCCCCAGTCCACCTCGCCCATCTCCACGAGTCGGAGGGCGGCTCGGGCGCTCCCCGCCGGGAGCATCTCGGGGCCCCGCGCGGACCACTCCTCGCGGGCGACGAGGGCCTCCCGCGCGTACTCGCCCAGCGGGACATACGCCGGGTCGCCGCAGGCCCACCGCCCCGCAGGGAGCTCGCCAACCGCTGGCCCGCGGCCTGCGCTCCGGAGGCGTCCGTCGGCCATGGCTCCCGAGCGAACGGCCACCACGAGCCGGCCTCGGCCTAGCTCCACCTGGGACGCCGCCTCCAGCTGGCCGCCGTCCGTGAGGTGTTCGACCCATCGCTCGTCTGCGGAGAGGAAGACGTCGAAGGGAGCTCCCTCCTCGAGCTGGCGCGCGAGGGTCGCGCTGGAGCCCAGCGTCAGCCGCGGTGCAGGCTCTCCCGCCACTTCCCAGCGGGCCAGGAGCTCCTGAGCGACCCCCGCGAGGCTGGAGGCCGCTGCCACGGTGAAGGCCCCCTCCTCCCCGGCCTCACCCCGAGCGCCCTCGGCGCACCCGTACACCGCCAGGAGCGTCGCCACGGCGGGGAGGGCGCACACAAGCGTTCGGGCAGAGCGGAGGGTCGAGCCGAGCATCTCGCGCGAGGATAGCGTCTGCCCGGTCCGGAGGGCCCGCTGCCCGGGTTGGACCTTGATCGAGACACGCCCGCACGCAATCTCTCCCGCAGGACCCCGGTCTGCCCCTTCGGCGGTTGAAATAAGGTCCAGCGGACCCCCCCGGCCCGCTGCCTTCCCGACCGAAGGTCCCTTCCACCGTAGGCTCCTGACCATGCGCCTGAACCAGCTCGCCACCCGCCTCGCCCCCGCCCTCGCCCTCCTCGGCTCCGCCGTCGCGCAGACCATCCACGTGGATGCCAACCTGACCAGCGGCGCCAACGACGGGTCCTCCTGGGCCAATGCCTTCCAGGGCACCGACGGCCTCCAAGCTGCGCTGGCGGTGTCCAGCCCTGGCGACGAGGTCTACGTCGCGGACGGTCTCTACCGGACGAACAGCTCGGGGAGCCGCGCGCTCTCGTTCCGCCTGCTGAACGACGTCGAGATCTATGGCGGGTTCGCTGGCGGCGAGCCCTCCCCCGATGAGCGCCCCGCCTTCGGCACCGCGCCCTCGATCCTGACGGCGGACCTGAACGGCAATGACGGCCCCAACTTCGCGGGCAACGCGGAGAACTCGTACCACGTGATCCGCACCCAGGGCACGAACGCCTCGGCGGTCCTCGACGGCTTCACGGTCACCGGCGGAAACTCCAACGGAAGCTCGAGCGGCAGCGCGGACCGCGGCGGCGGGATCCTCTGCGTGGGTGGCGTCAGCCCCACGATCCGCAACTGCGACTTTGTGGCGAACCGCTGCACCTTCGGCGGCGGTGCGGGCTACATCAACAGCTCCGGCCCCCACTTCATCAACTGCGCCTTCCGTGACAACCAGGGCGGCGCCTTCGGCGGCGCCTTCGACATCGCGACGGGCGGCGCGGTCGTCTACGACGGCTGCTGGTTCGAGGGCAACAGTGCCTCCCGCGCCGGCGCGCTGGAGATCTTCTCCACCGGCGGCGTCTCGGTCCTCAACTCCGTCTTCACGGACAACGTCGCCACCGGATCCTCGGGCGGCGGCGCCCTCTGGATTGGCTCGGGCGGCTCGACCCGGGTGCGCAACTGCACCATCGTCGGCAACCGCTCCACCTCCCAGGCCGCGGGCGGCATCCGCGTCCAGGGCGCCACCCCCACGATCCGTAACTCGATCGTCTGGGCCAACACCGGCCCCGGTGGCGCGCAGGGTCCCTTCAACCAGGTGTCGAACGGCGCCAACGTTCGTCACTGCCTGGTCGAAGGCGGCTTCACCGGCACCGGCAACATCAGCGCGGCCCCGCTCTTCGTGGACCAAGCGGCCGGAAACTTCCGGCTCCAAGCCCCCTCGGCCGGCATCGACGCGGGGGACAACGCCAGCCTGCTCGCGGGGTTCACCGAGGCGGACGCCGACGGCGCCCGTCGCAGGTTCGACGAGCCCTCTGTCCCCGACACCGGCGCGGGGACCGCGCCCATCGTCGACATGGGCGCTTATGAGACGAGCGGCAACATCGGCGCGGTCTTCTGCGCTGCCAACCCCAACTCCACGGGCCTGACCGGGCGCACCGACGCCAGCGGTTCCCTGGACGTGAGCCAGAACAACGTGACCCTCACGGCCTCGCGCCTGCCGCTGAACGCCTTCGGCTTCTTCATCGCCAGCCGCACCCGCGGCTTCACCCTGAACCCCGGCGGCAGCTCCGGCAACCTGTGCCTCTCCGGCTCCATCGGCCGCTACGTGGGCGCGGGCCAGATCCTGAACACCGGCCCCATCGGCGCGTTCTCCCTCACCCTCGACCTCGGCGCCATCCCCCAGCCCACCGGTTCGGTCTCCGCCACCGCCGGCGAGAGCTGGTCCTTTCAGGCGTGGCACCGGGACACGGCGATCTTCTTCGCCACGTCCAACTTCACCGACGGCGTCCGGCTCACCTTCCAGTGAGCTCCCCCGTGGGGGAGGCGGCCTCCGGGGGCTGCCATCCCCACGAGACGCGCAACAGCAAGGCGGCCCCGCCGGAGATCACGTCTCCGGCGGGGCCGCCCTATTGAAGCCTGCTGAACCCGCGCTACTTCCCGATCAGGAAGTGGCACACGTCCCCTTCCCTCATGAGGTAGTCGCGGCCCTCCGTACGGAGCTTGCCCGCGGCGCGGATCGCCGCCTCGGACTCGTGCTCCACGAGGTCCTCCACCGCGTAGACCTCGGCCCGGATGAAGGCCTTCTCGAAGTCGGTGTGGATGACGCCTGCGGCCTCGGGCGCCTTGGACCCGGTCGGGGTCGTCCAGGCCCGGATCTCCTTCTCCCCGGCGGTGTAGTAGGTCTGGAGCCCGAGGAGCTTGTAGGTCGCCTGGATGAGGCGGTCGAGCCCGAGGGACTCGATGCCGAGGTCGGCCATGAAGAGGTCGCGTTCCTCGTCCTCCATGTTCCTCAGCTCGGACTCGATATCGCCGCAAATGGGGATCCACTCGGACCCGGTGGCCGCCGCGCGAGCCGCCACGGCCTTCGCGTAATCGGACGATCCGTCGAGGTCCTCGTCCGTCACGTTGGCCACGTAGAGCATGCGCTTGGTGGACATGAGGCACATGGGCTTGAGGAGGAGCCGCTCACGGTCGGTCCAGTCGTGGGCGCGCAGGAGGTCGCCGTTCTCGAGCATGGTCTTGGCCCGCTCGAAGAGCTCCTTCTGCTCGAGAGAGTCCTTGTCCCCCGAGCGCGCCTTCTTGGAGACGCGCTCGATGGCGCGGTCCACGGTGTCGAGGTCCGCGAGCGCGAGCTCGAGCTCGATCACCTCGATGTCCTTCAGGGGATCAACTGGCTCCTCCCGTACGACCTTGGAGCCGCCGAAGCAGCGCACCACGTGCATGATCGCGTCGGTCTCGCGGATGTTCGAGAGGAACTTGTTCCCGAGCCCCTCCCCCTTGGACGCGCCGGCGATCAGGCCCGCGATGTCGACGATCTTCACCGACGCGGGGATGACCTTGTCCGTCTGGATGAACCGGTGGATGGTCTCCAGGCTCGAGTCCGGGACAGCCGCCACCGCGACGTTGGGGTCGATGGTGCAGAAGGGGAAGTTCCCCTCCTGCGCGCCGGCCGCCGTCAGGGCATTGAACAGGGTGCTCTTGCCGACATTGGGCAAGCCTACGATTCCACAGGAGACGCTCATGAGGGCGGAGAGAATAGCGTCCCGGAGCCCTCCGGGGTCAGCTCAACTGCCCGGCCCGGCGAGGGCGAGGCAGTCGATCTCCACCAGGACGTCCTTCGGGAGGCGCGCCGCCTCGATGGTGACCCGCGCCGGCGGCTCGGCGCAGTCGAAGGCCCGCCCGTAGATCTCGTTCACCGTGGCGAAGTCGCCCATGTCCTTGAGATAGATCGTGCACTTGACCGCGAGGGCGAAGCTGGACCCCGCAGCCTCCAGCACGGCCCCGAGGTTCGCCATGACCCGCTCGGTCTGCTCCGCGACGCCCCCCGCGACGATCTCCATGGTCTCGGGGATGAAGGCCACCTGGCCGGAGCAGTGCACGAATCCACCGGCCACGATGGCCTGGTTGTAGGGGCCGATGGCTCCGGGAGCCTGGTCAGTCTTGATGGCGATACGGTCGGACATGGAGCCTGGAGGGAGAGGGACTGGGTCCGCGGGGGACCAGGGTCGGGGGAGGTGAGCGGCGGAGCTGAGACCGTCACGCGGAAGGTCAGCCGGGCCCCTGGAGCCCGGGCACGACAAGCCCGGTGACGAGATGAGCCCGATGATGGAGAGCCCGATGAAGCTCGATCAAAAGCGCCCGGCGAGGGCGCGGACCACGGAGGGGGGGACGAAGGGTCCCAGGTCCCCGCCGAGGCGGGCGACCTGGCGCACCAGCGTGCTGGAGACGTGCGCATGCTCGGGCGAGGAGAGCAGCAAGACCGTGTCCAACTCCGGCGCCATGGCGCGGTTCGAGAGGGCCAGCTGGCGCTCGTACTCCAGGTCGGCGGCGCTGCGAATGCCCCGCACCACCGCGGTGGCTCCCATGCGCCGGGCGCCGTCGACGAGCAGCCCGTCGAGGGCCGTGACCTCGACGTTGGCGAGGTCCGACGTCGCCTCCTCTAGCAGCGCGACCCGCTCCTCCACGCCGAGGACGTGGCGCTTGTCGTGGTGGGCGGCCACCGCGACGAAGAGGTGATCGAAGAGCGCCGCCGCGCGTTCGATCAGGTCGATGTGACCGAGGGTCACGGGATCGAAGGTGCCGGGGAAGATGGCCCTGTGTTCCTTGGGGGACGACATGGGGTCCCATGGTAGCCGACTGAGCGCCACGGCCCCTGACCTGTCACCCCGCCCCACCCCGTACGGTCCCCAGGGGGTGGACGAACCCAATGGACATCGCCCCTGGGAAGACTCAGCCCCGCGTGGGGTCCCCCACGACGCCCGGCTGCCCCCGAGGACCGACCACGCCGTGACCGCGCTGCCGGGGTGCCCCCCTGCGAGCGGCCGGGCCAGAGCCCAGGCTCCTGCGGATCAGGCCCCTACGGATCAGGCACTCCACGCCGAACGACCCGGTGGGTCCAGCAACCAGGAGCGATCCTCCCAGAAACAGGAGGAGGGCAGCACGGCGGCGGACGACGCTTCCACGGCGCACCGTCCCCACGGCCAAGGACCGGGCCCCGCGGCGGCTCCCCCGGGCGCCGAGGGGCCAGCCGATCGCACGAGGGGAGGCCAGCCGTCCGTCTCCAGCGGCGCTCTCCCCGCGCTGGTCGCCGCGTCGGCGGCCTGCGCAGGCGCGAGCATTGGATCGCTCCTGGCCGCCCCCCTTCCCCTCGCGCGGCCACTCCTGGAGTCACCGCTCCATCCACCGGGCAGAGGGGCCTGGGGCGCGCTGGTCCTCGCCGGGCTCGCCGCTCTCCTCGCTCTTGGAAGGCCACGGCGCGATGGACCAAGACGAGGGGGACCAAGACGAGGGGGACCAAGACGCGGGGGACCAGGGACGGTGCCCCTGCTGATCGCCCTGGCCGCGCTCTGCGCAGGACGAGCCGCGCAGGCCGCCGCCGTGGAGACGGCGGCTCCCAGAGCCCTCCAGGCCCCGGTCACCGGGCACGTCCAAAGGCCCAGGGGCCAGGCGAGCCGCGCGCGCGGCACAGAGGCGTGGGACCTCCGCCGGCAGGCGGCGCGGCTGCTCACTCCGCACGGCGCGCTGGCCCCGGGGGACCTGATCGCCGTGGACCCGGCGGCGCGGCGCGCGGCGAGGGCCCGGAGCCTCCACCGACCGATCGCGCCCCGCGCGAGCAGCATTCGGCCCCGCGCGGATGAGGTGGTCCGCGCGGGCCGTCCAGACCGCGCGGTGCACTCCTCAACCACCTCGGGGGGCGCGCTCCGCCCACTCGAACGGCTCCGAGCCCGCGGCCTCGCGGCCTGCCGCTCGCACCCCGACCCGACCTGCGCCGGCCTCCTGGCTGCCCTCGCCTTCGGGGACCGAGGCGGCCTCGAGCGCGACGTCACGGACCTCTTCACCCGCACGGGGACCCGGCACCTGCTGGCCCTGTCCGGATTCCACGTGGGCCTCCTCGCCGTGCTCCTCGTGCTCCCGCTGGCGCGCGAGGTCGCCCTGCTCGTGCGCCGCGGCGCGGGCGCCAGGGGCTGGCTCGTCCGCCCGGACTCGGCGCTCCTCTCCGCCGCGGTGGTCCTCGCCTTCGTCCCCCTCTCCGGTGGCGGCGCCCCCGCGACGCGCGCTGCCATTGGGCTGAGCCTGGCGCTGCTCTCTCGACGCCTTCGCCGCCGCCCATCCGTCCTGAACCTCATCGGCGTCGCGGCCCTCGCCGAGGTCGCGAGCGACCCCCTCGCGCCGCTCAGAGCCGGGACCCAGCTTTCCTACCTGGCGACCCTGGCGCTGGTCCTCACCGCAGCCCCCGTGGCCCGCGCCCTCATGGGCGACCCGAGCCCGGGAGCCGGCGGGCGACGCTGGCTGGACCCCGTCGGCCCCACGGGATGGCCGAGGCCACCTGTCATGGTCGCCCTCATCGAGCGCTTCCGAGCGCTCTGCTGCGGCGCGCTCGCGGCGGGAGCGGTGGCCTCGCTGGCCACGCTGCCCGTGGTCTGGTGTGTCTTCGGTGAGTGGAGCCCCGTGAGCCTCCTGGCCACGCCGATCGCCACGCCACCCGTCGCGCTCCTCGTGGTCGTTGGCTGGTTCCGTCTCGTCCTCCCTCACGCGATCCTCGACACTGTCGCCCAGCAGGGCTCCGAGGGGCTCATCGCCTGGCTGACGCTCATGGATCGGCTGCCGTGGACACCACTCCCCCTGCCGGAGCGGCCCGCCCTCCTCCTGGTCTGCGCCGCCGCGATGATCGGACTGGCCGCCGCGCGACTTCGCCCGCGGGATCGCCAGCAAGGCCGAGGCGACAGGCTCCTCGGCTCCCTGGGCACTGTCGCCTTCGGCCTGCTCCTCGCGCCCTGGCCCGGCCCCGCCCTCGGACCCAACGCGCCGGGACCGCAACCGCAGTCCCTCGAGGTGCATGTCCTCGACGTGGGCAACGGAACCGCGATCGTGGCCCGGGCTCCCGGCGCCCCCACCTGGGTCCTCGACGCGGGCTCACGGGACCGGATTGCGGTGGCGGACGAGGGCACGGGCGCGCTGCTGCGCGCGCTGGATACCGGCTCCATTCACGTCGGGGTCTCCCACGACCACGCGGACCACGCCGGGGCGATCCCCTGGATCACAGCGCGCTGGCCCGCGGACCTCCTGCACGGTCCGCGCGCCTCGCTCCACGGGCCCCACCCACGGGGCGTGGTCTGGCTCGAGGGCCCCGAGCATGGTGCGGAGCCCTCCGCGCTGTGGGTGGCCGCGATTTCGTCGGGCATGCCCGACCCGAACGAGGGCTCCGCGATCTTCGACCTCCGGTGGCGGTCCCCGAGCGGGCACCTCTCCCGCGTGGTCCTCTGCGGCGATGCCGAGGGGCGCGGGCTCCGCTCGATCCTCGACGGCGGCGGTGCCTCGCCCTGGCTCGAGCCTGGCCCGGTGGACCTGCTCCTCATGCCCCACCACGGCTCGGAGACACGCCACCTCGCCCGCCTCCTCGATCGGACCCGCCCGGCCCTGGCGGTGGTCAGTGGAGAGGTCCCCGAGGACGCCGCTGAGTTCGCCCGACGCGGCATTCCGCTCCACGTCACGGCCCGGGATGGCCCCCTCTTCTGGCAGCCTGCAGCCCCCCTTCGCGCTCGATCATCCCGCACGCAGCAGAACTCACCCCCGGGCGGTCCCCGCCCTGTTGGAACCGCGTATACCGAGGGAGCCGCCTCGCTCCCACGCGGGGCCGGCACCTCCCTCGACGGAGCCCCTCCCATGTCCAGCCTCATCGTGATCACGCGCCTCTCCCTCGCCCTCATGATCAGCGCGGCGGGCTCATCCTTCGCCGCAGACGAGGTCCAGCGTGGGGTCGAGGAGCCGGAGGCCCGACGGCTCCAGGATGACGACGCCGAACCAATACAGCGGCCGGTGAGGCGCGTGCTCCGGCTCCGCAACGGTGGCGTGCTCCGCGGCCCCACCCGCAAGGACCCCTCCGGGGGCTGGAGCATCAAGGGGCGCGGAGGCTGGACAGCGTTACCGGCAGCAGGGGTCCTCGAAGCGACCGAGGAGCGCGCCGCGCTCCTCCAGCTGAAGGCCCTGCGCGCGGACGCTGGACAGACGCCTGCCGAGAAGGTCGACGGTGCCCTGGCGCTGGGGCTCCTCCCTGAGGCGTGCGAGCTCTGCGATGAGCTGCTCGAGCAGTCCCCCACGGACCTCCAGCTCCGGAGCGCAGCGACGCGCGCAGGCCGGCACCTTGGGGGGCTCCCCGCCCGCGGCGCACCCGACGAGGTCGAGGCGCTCCTCGAGCTCGGGGCGCTCCAGTCGCTGCTCATGCGCGAGGTCGTTGCAGAGCGGCTGGTGACCGCTGCGGGCAGGGCGAAGCTGCTGGAGACGCTGCGCTCCGAGTTGCGCTCCAAGCGGCCGCCTCGCCGCAGCTTCGCGGCCTTCGCCACGGGCCGGCTCTTCCCCGGAGAGGACCCGCGCCCGCTCCTCCTGCACGCCGTCTATGACCCGTCCGCCCCGGCGAGAGAGTCCGCAGCCCGAGCGATCTCGGACGTCGGCGCTCACGCGATTGGCGCGCCGCTGGTCCGCGCCCTGGAGTCGGGCAACGGCGCCGTTCGCCTGCGGACCGTGGAGGCCCTCGGAGCCAGCCGAGACGGCGCCTTCGTCGAACCGCTGATGGGCCGCCTCTACACGCTCTCCGCCCGGTCAGGTTCGGCCTCGGGGTACCGCCCCCCTCGGTCTCACCTTTTCGTCGGGACCCAGCGTGCCTACGTCCAGGACTTTGACGTGGAGGTGGCACAGGGATCCTCCGTCGCTGATCCGGTGGTGAACACCCTCGTCGAGGGGGTCGTGCTCGACGTCAGAGTCATCGGAGTTCAGGAGGTCCAGGTGCGTACCGAGCTACGCTCCATCCGTGGCGCCCTCGGCCGGATCACCGGCCGCAAGCCCGGCTCCTCCAACAAGGCGTGGCGGACGTGGTGGGAAGGCGAGGAGGCCGAGCGCTTCCGCCGCCCTCTCCCCGAAGAAGAGAACGCCCCGCCGTCCTCCCACGACGGGGCGCCCCGCCAACGCGAAGCCGCGAAGGCACCCCGCTAGCCCCCTTGACCCGCGGGGTTGCACTGGCCCCGCTCGGAATCGGCAACGGGCTTTCGGCGTGGAAACCGGCCTCCTGCGAAGGGTAGGCTGCCTCCACCCCCGTGAGCTCGGGACGTCCATGGACAGGGAGACAGAGACCAAGGCCGGCGAGGCCCACCCGGCGCTACGCGTCCGCGACCTGCGCAAGCGGTATGGCTCGATGGAGGCCGTGAAAGGCGTGGACCTGACCGTCCTCCCGGGACAGGTCTATGGGCTCCTGGGCCCGAACGGCTCTGGAAAGACCACCACCCTCTCCTGCGCCCTCGGGCTCCTGTCGCCCACCTCGGGGACCTGCGAGGTGCTCGGCGTACCGTCGAGCGCCCTCCACCGCACCCGGGGCAGGGTGGGCTGTGTCTTCGATGTGCCCGCGCTCCTGAAGGGGCACACTATCGCCCAGAACCTCGCCTATCAGACGCGGCTGCGCGGGCACTCAGGCGGCCGTGAGATGCAGGATGCCCTGCGCCGCGTGGGGTTGGAGGGCTTCGAGCAGCGCAGCGCTGGCGGCCTGTCCCTCGGCCAGGAGAAGCGGCTCGCCATCGCAGGAGCCATCATGGGCAAGCCGGACCTCGTCGTGCTCGACGAGCCCCTCTCCGGCCTCGACCCCATGGGCGTGCGCGGCATGCTGGAGCTCCTCGAGGAGCTCGTGGAGGGCGGTCAGACGCTCGTCCTCTCCAGCCACCGCCTCCACGAGATGCAGGAGATCCTGACTCACGCGGCCGTCATCCTCGACGGGGAGCTCATCCGGGAAGCGCCGCTCGACGCCTACCTCGGGCAGAAGGACACGTGGACCGTCGCGGTCCGCGATGAGGACGCGCTCCGCGCCGCCATGGCCGACGATTGGACGCTCAGGCCCGGCCCGGCTGGCGAGGGGACACTGTTCCTCGAGGCCCCAGGCGCCGAGCCGGAGGCGCTCCTCGCCAAGCTCGTCGCATCAGGCGCCGGCCCCCACCGCTTCATCGAGGCCAAGATGGGCCTCCAGGCCTCCTTCGAGGCCCTCGTCGAGGAGCGCCGCGCCGCGGCAGGCGGCCCCCGATGAGCGGCGCCCTCCTCGTCCTACGCGCGGAGTTCATGCGCATGCTCGCCTCCCGGGCGGCCTGGGTTGGCGCGGTCATGATCCTGGCGGTTCCGGCCCTCCGGATCTGGGCCGCGTCCTTCGCGGAGCGCGCGAAGGCCATCGAAGCCATGGGCTCCGGTCAGTCGCTGACGGGCCTGAGCGAGGGCACCGGCTGGGCCATGCTCGTCAGCGGCTGGAGGGCCGGACTGATGCTCGCCACGGCCCTCCTGCTCGTGCAGGGGGCCCGCTCCATCGCGGGCGACCGCGAGACAGGCGTCCTGCGCCTCGCCGTCACCCGCTCCGCCTCGAGGGCGGGCGCTGTGGCCGGACGCGCGCTACTCGGCCCCATCTTGACGGTCGGAATGGTCGCCCTCGCGGGCGTCGCCGCCTACCTCGCCACCTCGGTCGCCGGCGGCGACTTCGGCGACCTGGTCCAGGATGATTACCCGATCTTCAGCGCGGACGAGGTGCTGATCGAGCTCCGGCGCGCCCTGGTCGTCTGCTCTCTCGGGCTGATGGCCGTCCACGCCTTCGGGCTCCTCGTCTCGAGCCTCGCTCGAGGACCTGTCCTCGCCCTCGCGGGGTCGCTCGCGACCCTCCTGGTCTGGGACGTGTTCAAGGATGACTTCGGCGCGGCCAGCTGGTGGGTCTTCGCCTCCCACGCCCCCACCTTCGCGGATGGCTCGGCCATGTTCGAGATGGTGAAGTTTGCGGGCGGGTACTCCGACGCGGGGCTTCCACCAGCGGTCCACAACATGGGCCTCGTGCTCGCTCCGGTCGAGGCGCTGGCCTTCGTGCTCCTGGCCGCTCTCGCGGTTCGGCGCCGGCCGATCTGAGACCCCGCCCAGGGCCCCACACCTCCGGGTGAAGCGGCCTGGCCCGCCCCAGGGCTCGGAGGAGACCGACGTCGCCGGTGAAGAGCCTCCATGTAGAAGCGCCAAGGCGCTGGAACCAGGAGCTCCCAATCTCCAACATCATCCACGATGGCTCTCTCCCTCACGGCGTCCCTGCGACCTCTGCTCACCCTCGGCCTCCTCGGCGCGGCTGCCTCCTGTCAGTACGCGCCAGAGCGGACGATCCCGGATCCCCTCCCTGAGACCCTCGAGTGGGCCCTGCCGGACTCCGGCACCTCCGGCTTCCTCGGGGTCGAGGTGCGGGAGAACGACTCGGGCTCCCTGGAGAGCCTCTCCTTTGACCCCGGGGTCCGGGTCCACACCGTGACCGAGCGGTCCCCCGCTGCCGAAGCGGGGATCCAGACCGACGACGTCCTGCTCGAATTCAACGGGCAGGAGCTCGCTGTACCCGAGGACCTCCAGGCCCTCCTCGACGGCTTCGAGGGCGAGGCACCGGTCACCGCCAAGGTGCAGCGGGGTGACACGGCCTTCGAGGTCAAGGTGACCGTCGAGCCCGGCGCTGGCCCCGCCATGCTCCCTGATGAGCTGTTCGTCCTCGACACCGCGCGCACGCTCGGCGCCTGGGGCACCGCGGACGGCGCAGTGCTCGTCGCGCGGAACTCCAAGGGTCCGGTCCGTGACCTCCCGGTCGGCACGCGGGTCGTGGCCCTCAACGACGAGCCGATCGTGTCCGGCCGCGGACTCGTCCGGCGGCTGGTCGCCATGGAGCCTGGCGCCAAGGTGTCCCTCACCCTCGAGGGCGATGACGGCGAGCCTCGCGTGCGAACCATTGGGCTCCTCGGCGAGGGCCGCCGAGTCACCCGCGCCTCGGTGCCGATCCTGACCACGTACACCGCCACCGCGGACCGCTCCCGGACCTCCTTCGTGCTCCTGGACCTCTACGTCATCTCCCTCCTGCGGTACTCCCGCGAGGGAGGCGAGAAGCGGTTCAGCGTCCTGCGCTTCTTCCAATGGAACACCGGCGTTGGGGAGCTCGACGAATGAGCCTCCTCGCCACGCTCATGGGTGCGGCGGCCTCCGCCGTCGCCGGCGGGGGCGACGCCTCCTTCATCGACGCCTCGGTCCGCGTGGAGGGCACTGTCCTCGACTGGCGCTTCGTGGACGTCGAGCGAGACGGGCAGGTCGAGCTGGCCCTGTCCTTACGCACGCCGACGGGCTCCCGCGAGCTCCAGCTCTTCCGGTGCAGTGCACAGGCCATCGAGCCCGAGCCGTACCGCAAGATCCCGGTCCTCAAGGACATCGTCTCCTGGACCTTCGCCGACGTCAGGCCGGCCCTCGAGGGCTGCGAGCTCGTGCTCCTCACCCGCCAAGGCGCGTGGTCCTTTGACCCGCGACGCACCAGCTACAAGGGCAACATCGAGCGCCTCGCCGAGGTGAAGCTCATGTTCGACTTCCCGACCACCGCGCAGCTCCCCTACTGGGACTACGTGGTTCAAAGCGGCGAGCGACAGCCGGATCACCTGCTCCTCCCGCGACGGGACGGCTTCGAGGTCATCGCTCCGGCGGGCGACCAGGCCGACGAGAAGGCGCTCCCCTACCGCTCCATCGCGGACTTCCCCGCCCAGCGCAGCACCGCAGCGACCGACCCCGAAGACGGCGGCCAGCGTGCGGACAAGGCCCGCGCCAGGAACAAGGAGCGCGAGGTCCGCTTCGAGGTGACCGTGGGTGACCGCTTCCAACCGTTCCTCGGCGAGGGCGTGGGGAACGCGCTGGTGGATGACACGACCAGCCTCCAGGCGCCGGCCATCGTGGACCTGAACGGTGATGGCCGCGAGGACCTCCTCCTCGTCGGAGAAGACGAGCTTCGGGTGCACCTGAGCGGTCCCGGCGGCATCCCCGCGCGCCCCACGCGTGTCGAAGCGATCCCCGAGTATCTGCGGAGCGGGTCTCGGAGCGCCGCACTCCGGCTCGTCGATGTGGACGGCGACGAGCGCCTCGACCTGGTAGGGCTGTGGCGCGCGGAGAGCGGCGAGTTGGAGAACGGCCAGTGGCGCATCTACGTCATGCGGAGCACACCGAACGCGCTTCTCCCCGACAAGCCCTCACAGGTCCTGCGCTTCGAGGGCGCCGAGCTGAGGGCGACCGTCGCGGACGTGGATGGTGACGGGCGACCGGACCTCGCCCTCCGGCGCTTCGAGATGCCGAGCATGATCGAGACCGTGACCGGGCTCGAGTTCAAGTACTCCTACCTCCTCTACCTCGGGACCAAGCGCGGGCTCTTTGACCGCCGCCCTGCCCTGAAGAGCGAGCGCACCTTCGACGAGAACTCGATCCGCGAGATCATCGCGAACCGGGACCTCTCCATGGACTGCAGCGGAGATGGTGTCGCTGACCTCGTGGAGGTCGACCTCAAGGGGCGCCTCGGGGTCCGCCGACTGCGGAAGACCTCGTCCCTCTTCGGCGGCGACAGCTGGCAGATCGACGAGGGCTACTGGAAGCAATATTCCGCCCGAGGGTCCGTGCAGTCGCTCAGCGTCATGGACCTGAACGGCGACGGCATCGGCGACATCGTGAGCGCCGCGGACTCCGTCCTGACCGTCTACCTCTCCCAGAAACGATGATGCTCTCCCGACGCACCAGCGGCTCCGCTGCCCTCCTCGCGGCCCTGCTCGTCCCTGTTGGGTCCGCGGCGACCCCGCGTCCCCAGTCGGAAGACCTGGTGGAGACCCGCCTGGCGGTGGCCAAGAACAGCGGGCTCCTCGCCCTCCGGGACCTCACCGGGGACGGCCGCGTCGAGCTCCTGTCCGTCACCAGCGCCGGCGTCCTCGCCCGGACGCTGGGCGAGGACGGAACGTACCCGGCCGCGGGGACACTGCTCCAGTGGCCCGCCGGTAGCACCGGCTGGGATCTCGCGGACCTCGACGGCGACGGGCGAGTGGAGATCCTCATGGTCTCCGACGGGAAGACCCTGGTCCGCCGGTCCCTGACCCCGGAGGGCGCCTGGTCGGAGCCCGAGACGGTCCTGGAAACGGGCATGTACCTGCCCGCGGCCACGGTCCGTGTCCCCTTCACCCGTGACCTCGACAACGACGGCCGCCTCGACCTGGTCCTCCCCGGACCGGGGCGCTTCCACATGCGCCTCAACCGGGGCCAAGACGGTGCCGGGGCGCTCACCTGGTCCGAGCCCATCGAGGTGGAGTACGAGCCGGAGATCGACTATCGGACCGGAGACCCAGGCCGCCTCTCGTCCACCTTCTCCCAGCGCGTCCGGGTCCCGTGGTTCAGCATGGACGACATCGACGGGGACGGGCTGCTGGACCTGGTGTCCGAGACCTCGGAGCGCGTCGCCTTCCACCTGGCCAAGCCGGACATCGACGCGCGGCCGACCTGGGCCCTCGACCTCTCCAAGCTCCGGAGCGCGCCGTCTCCCAGCGACCTCGACCTCGACAACCTGCTGGGCGCGGTCAGCGGGCTCGCCCAATGGCGGGCGGTCGACCTCGACGGCGAGGCCCCGAGGGACCTGATCGTGAGCTCCGAGGGCACCTTCAAGGTCTACCGCGGCGCGACCGCCGCGGGCCCCTCCGGCGCACCGGACCAGGTGCTCAAGGCCTCGGGCAACGTCCTCTACTTCTTCGTCCGCGACGTGCTCGGGGACAGCGCTCCAGACCTGCAGATCGTGCGCGGCGAGCGCATCTCATTGGCCCAGCTGGTCAAGTTCCTCGTGGTGCCCGGCAAGCTGGACTTCGACGTCTTCACCTACGAGAACAAGGGCGGCACCTTCGACCGGCGCCCCACGCGCCGCACGACCCTGGCGCTGCGGATCCCGCGCATCTTCAAACTCATGAACGAGTTCGAAGAGGTCTCCGAGCAGCTCGAGGCCCAGTGGGACATCCCCGCCCGCAGGATCGACTGGGACGGCGACGGCGAGGCGAACGACATCGTCGACGTGGTCGACGATCAGCTGATGGTCTTCGCCGACTGCGCCCCCGCCCAGCAGCGCTTCGAGGACCTCTCCGTGGAGGACGGCGTGGACGGCATCATCGAGAAGGTGGTGCTCAACGACCTCGACCGGCTCGGGGACGGGGAGGAGAGCGTCATCGACCTCGGGGAGCTCGACCGCTTCGCCGTGGCGCCCGGGAAGGGCCTGCGGGACGCGACCGCGGGCGAGACGCCTTTGCTCCGCTTCCCCACCTGGCCAGGCAAGGACGACCGGGGCGTACGCGCCCGCGACCTTGATGGCGACGGCCGCCTCGACCTGATCACCGTGGTGGACGGGCCGGAGGGGCTGCAGGTCCAGTTCCTGATCCGGCGCTGAGCCTCGCCGGGGAGCCCCCTGCCGCGCCGAGCTCAGATCTCGAAGCGCTTGAAGGCCAACAGGTGCCCGCCCGCGAGGTGCGCGACGCCGGTGTCACCCGGCGCCAGGCGGCGCGCGGTCTTGTCCGAGACCTCGAGGTTGCTCCGCGAGCCGCCCTCGTCCTCGAGGATGACCCGGCGGACCGAGCTCAGGTGCTCCCCGTGCCCCGTGGTCTCGGTCTGGAGATCACGGACCTCCACCACCCGCGCCGTCGAGGCCGAGGAGGCGAGCGCCAGCGTCCGCGCGCTTCCGCCGATGGCCTTCACTACGAGCATGATGACCATCGCGGCCGGTACCAGGAAGAACAGCCCCGGAGCGCCCGCGCCGCCGACGGCACCTGCGGTGGAGGCAATGAACCAGGCCACGGCGATCGCGAACCCGATCGGGATGAGCCCGCAGCCCTGCCGGGTGGCGAGCGGCGCGGTGGAGACCTGCCGACGCAGCTCCGCCTGAACCTCCGGCCGCCCCCCGAGTGCCTCGAGGCGCGCCCGGCGACCGTCCGCCGCGCTCACCACGGGGGGCGTCGCGGCCTCGGGGAAGCGCGCGCCGCAGTAGGCACAGAACCGCCCCTCCTCGCTCCGTGCCGCGGCGCCGCACTCGCTGCACTTCGTGGACGTCATCTGGAGGACGATACGCCCGAGGCTGTGGACGATTCAGGGCAATCAGGGTCTCGGTCCACCGCGGGTCGGCGCCCCTTGGGCCGCAGCTGGTGGACCAGATAGGCCCCCGCCCAGACCAGCGAGGAGAGCCCGTGGGCCCACGCCCAGAGCGTGCGGCTCGCCTCGGACTCGGCGACCTGCAAGAGCACCCCGGTCACGACCATGGGGCCAAACAAGAGCGCGAGCCCAAGCCCCGTGGCCCGCCGGGCCCACGGCCGGAAGAGACGCGGCGCCACGTGACCGCTCCAGATGAGGCCCACGGCGAACACGAGGAGCGGCGCCGTCAGCAGATGCAGGTCCCGAAGGCCCGGCTCCCAGGGGTGGATCCCGCTCCACTCCATGGCCAGCACCGGGTCCTCGGGCTCGGGCCCGAGGTCGTGCACGTAACGCAGGTACGCCCAGATCGCGCCGCTCCCGATGACCAGGAGTGACGCGATGTGGAGGAGGCGTGCGGAGAAGCGGCTCACGAGAGCACCGTATTCACCGCGTCGCGAGGGTCAAGGGGCCAGGAGCGGGCTCGTGCCCGACTTCTTGGTCTTCTTCACGCGACCCACCTTCACGCCGAGCACCTCGTGCAGGGCGAGGGCCCTCCGAGAGGCGTTGGCCACGGCCCGGCAGGTCAGGGTCGCCCCCGTGGTGCCGTCGAGGCCTCGCCCGAGGGTGAGCGGTCGCCCCTGCGCCCGCCCCTTGAGCGAGTCGTAGAACGCGTCCTGAGCGAGGTACTCCGGGGGCTCGGCGAAGGCCACCGTATCCACAGCCCGGACGATGCCGTCGGGGTTCACGGCGACCATCAGGGTCTCACGCTTCGAACGCACGATGTGCGAGTCGAAGAAGGCGGTGCCGACGACCTTCCCCTTGAGGCGGGCGACGTAGGCGAAGGTGGTCTTCTTGCGGAACTTCTTCTGGTCTGCAAGCTCGTTCACCTTCTCTCGCTCCGGATCGCCGAGGCGGCAGACCACGCGCTCGATGGAGCAGCCGGGGAAAGCCCGCTCCAACGCCTGGTCAATAATGTCGCTACCCCCTCGACTCCAGGCGGAGTCGAGGGAGCAGGCCATGGCCGCGACCAACAGAGGAATCAGGATGCGGACGCGCAACATGGCGAGATCAGAATGCGTAGCCAATGAGGAAGCGGTACACGTCGTCGCCCTCGTCGAGCATGGTGTAGTCCGTCTTCAGGACCACCTGGTCGAGCGGGCGGTAGTTGAGACCCACGGTCGTGTAGGTGTCGACCTTGCCGCCGTTGGGTGAGAAGCCTGTGGCCATCTTGGCCTGGGTGTCGAGGTCCTCGTATCGCACGAAGACGTCGAGGCTCTGCCCCGCCGGCGCGTCAATGAACGAAAAGAGGTCGTAGCCAGCCTCGAGGTACCAGCCCCTCATCTGCTCGGCGAGGTTCTCTCCCGTCCGCGTGTTGAAGGCGGCGGTGTCGTCGATATCAGAGTTCGCGTAGAGCCCGCGGACCGTCCAGGGGCCCTCGTTCCACTCGCCGTGAATGTCCCAGATCGTCGTCGAGAGGTCCTCGGGGGTGGTGACACCCGAGTTGCCGTGGAAGATCGAGGCCCCGACCGTGACACCGGGGATCGCGATGTAGTCCAGGCGGCCTGTGAGCGCCACGGTGTCAATCGAGGCGCGGTTGCCCTTCTGGCGGCCGCTCCGTACGCCGCTCGCATCGAACTCCTCACCGTTGAGGCCGTTGATGGCGTAGCCCGTCCAGGCGAAGCCGCCCACCTGACCGTAGCCACCGATGCCGGTCGACCGCCAGGTCGAGGGAATGATGCGCTTCTCGGTCTCGGGCCGAGCGGACGCCATGAACGTGGTCGGCTCGTGGCGCTCGTTGATGAACCCAAGCGGCACCAGCACGATCCCGCCGCGGAGCGCGGTGTTGTTT
The DNA here is from genome assembly GCA_029248265.1 of Planctomycetota bacterium. Lineage (GTDB taxonomy): Bacteria > Planctomycetota > UBA1135 > UBA1135 > Saltatorellus. The sequence goes on along the minus strand of JAQWJQ010000285.1, from coordinate 1,097 downwards.
GTCAGCAGGTGGTCGATGTAGGCGAACTCCACCGACACGCTGCCCGCAGAGTCCGTGGTCGCCGAGGTGGCGCCGGTGGTTCCGTGCTCGATCTCGATCTCCGAGTTGAAGATCCAGTCGTCAGAGAAGCGGCTGCCGAAGTACATGACCCAGCGCAGGGCGTCGAACTTGTCGCCGCTCTTGTTCCGGAAGGCCTCCCCCAGGAACTCGCCGTAACCACCGAAGGAGAGCCCGTCGGCGGAGTAGACGGCCGAGGCTCGCGGCGCGAGGTTGCGGCTGGCGAGGGTCTCCCAGGCCGCCTTCTTATCCGCGTCGATCTCGGAGGAGGGTGCGCCGCCGACCTCGGCGTCCGCGAGGGCGTCCATCGCCGCGTTGAGCTCGGCGGCGAGGCGGTCGCGATCAGCCTCGAGGGCGCTGAGGCGCCCCTCGATGTCGTCGGCGGCGAGCTGCTGCCCCGCTTGGGCAGCCGGAACTAGGGAGGTAAGGATGGCGAGCGAGAGCATGGGGAACAGTCCAGTTCGGGGGGATGACAAGCGAGGCGCCGGGAAGTGACGCCGTCAAGCTCGGCAGACCTCAACTGAGAACCGTTCTCACCACAAGCGCATTTGAGACTCATTCGCAAAAAAGCGCCAACAAACCGCACCTGGGGCCCCAGAGGGGGGCCCTCACTGCGGATCTATCACCTGATCGGGCGGAGCTCGATGTTCCGAAACTCGATCACCGCCCCCTCGGACTGGAGACAGATCGGCCCCGAGACCTCCTCGCACCAGTCCGCTGTGTTCTGCAGGACGCCATTCACGCGCAGCTCGACGCGGGGCCCGTCGACCAGGATCTCGTAGCGGTTCCACTCGCCCACCGGGCGCTCGGAGGCGGGGGCTCGCCGCTTGGTGTTGCGGCCCCGCGTCCGTGCCGGATCGGTCCGCATGCCAAAGGCATCAATGTTCCAGAAGTCGCCAGCGTTCTTGTGCTGGAGCTGCGCCTCGATGGAGCGCGGCCACACCTTGTCCTCTCCGGTCATGCGCAGGAGCACACCCGAGTTCCCGGGCCCGCTCGTCGGATCGAAGCGCCACTCCAGCTCAAGCTGATAGCTCTCGAAG
>JAQWJQ010000283.1 GCA_029248265.1 Planctomycetota bacterium | reverse complement strand
CTCGAGAAGCCCCACCACGATGTGCGCCGCCCGCGGATCAAGGCCCCGGAGGCTGCTCGCGGCGGAGAGCGCGTGCTGCACACCGAACGCCTCTTCGGCGGGTACGAGGACAACGTGCTGCTGAAGGACGTGGACATCCGGGTCGGACGCGGCGAGCGCATCGGGATCGTCGGCCCGAACGGCGCCGGCAAGTCGACGCTGATGAAGATCATCTCCGGCAAGCTCGCGCCGCTCTCTGGCGAGGTCGTGCGTGGGCACGGCGCTCGGGTCGCCTACTACGACCAGGACACCTCCCACCTGCGCGACGACCACACCCCCCTCGAAGAGGTCCGTCGGCACTACCCGGAGATGACCGAGCAGGAGATCCGGAACCACCTCGCTCAGTTCCTGTTCCGCGGGGACGAGGTCGAGAAGGTCATCACGACCCTCTCTGGCGGCGAGCGTGCGCGCCTCTCCCTCTCGCTCCTCGTGCTCACGAGCCCCTCGTGGTTCGCGCTCGACGAGCCCACCAACCACCTCGACCTCGCGAGCCGCACCTCCCTCGAGGAGATGCTCGGTGAGTTCCAGGGCGCCATCGTGTGCATCAGCCACGACCGCGAGTTCCTGGACGGGATCTGCAACAAGACCGTCGAGGTCAGCTCCAAGGGCGTCGAAGAGTTCGACGGGAACTACTCGGCGTGGCGTGACTTCAAGCTCGCCGAGCGCGACGCCGCACAGGAGCAGAAGGCCAAGAAGGAGGCCGCCCAACGCAAGGCGGCCCGCGAGCGCGAGGAAGCGGAGCGGCGCCGGGGAGGCGGAGAGAAGAAGCCGAAGGGGAAGGCGAAGAACAAGGGCGGCGGCAAGAGCCCGCGGAACCCCTACATGTTCGAGAAGCTCGAGAAGCGGATCATGGAGCTGGAGCAAGAGCTGGAGGCCCTCAACGCCTCAATGGCGTCGGAGGAGGTCTACGCCAACCCGGACAAGCTCCGAGAGGCCCAGTTCCGCATCGCCGAGGTGGAGGCCGACCTCGAGGCCTCCAACGAGGAGTGGCTCAACTGGGAGACCGCCTGAGGGCGGTGCGCGGCAGGCCCCGAGGCCGGAGGTCAGCAGAATCCCGCCCGGCTGACCGCCTGGCTCGCTAACCTCCCCGCCATGCAGACCTTCCTCGAAGAGATCCGCGCGGCCATCGAGGCCGAGACCGGGATCGAGAGTCCGAAGCTGGAGACGCCCCGCGACCCCGCCATGGGCGACGTCGCCTTCCCGTGCTTCATCCTGGCCAAGGAACGCAAGGCGGCCCCCCCGAAGATCGCCGCGGAGCTCGAGGCTGCGCTGAACTCGCGGATGGAGCGGGTGACCGCGAAGGCCACCGGGCCGTACCTCAACTTCACGATCGAGCGCGCCGCCTTCGCGGAGACGGTCCTGTCGGAGATCGCGGAGCACGGCCCCTGCTACGGCACCTCCGCGGAAGGGGCCGGCCAGAAGATCGTCATCGACTTCTCCTCCCCCAACATCGCGAAGCCCATGAGCGTGGGGCACCTCCGCTCGACCGTGATCGGCGCCGCCATCCAGCGGCTGCACGACGCGCTCGGCTACGAGACCGTTGGGATCAACCACATCGGCGACTGGGGCAGCCAGTTCGGCAAGCTCGTGGCCGCGGTCAACCGCTACGGCAACACCGTGGACCTCGAGGGCGACCCCATCCCCGCACTCCTCGCCCTGTACGTGCGATACCACGAGGAGGAGGAGGGCGACCCCGCCCTCGTCGAGGAGGCCCGTGAGGCCTTCCGTGAGCTCGAGAGCGGCGTGGACGGCCCCGTGCGCCAGACCTGGAGGAAGCTCACGGAGCTGTCTCTCGAGGAGTTTGGGAAGATCTACTCGCGCCTCGGGGTCAGCTTCGACCTGATTCGCGGAGAGGCCTTCTACGAGCCACACCTGGACTCAACGGTGGACCGGGTGGTCGCGTCGGGCGTGACCGAGGAGTCCGAGGGCGCCCTCGTCGTCGACCTCTCCTCCTTCGGGAAGATCCCGCCGTGCCTGCTCCGGAAGACCGACGGCACCACCCTCTACGCCACCCGCGACCTCGCGGCGGTCTTCCACCGCTGGGAGGAGTTCGGCTTCACCCGCGCCCTCTACGTGGTCGGCGGCGACCAGCGGCTTCACTTCCGGCAGCTCAAGCATGTGCTCGAGCGCATGGAGCTGGACTGGGAGTCCAGGGTCGAGCACGTCTCCTTCGGGATGATGCGCCTCCCCGAGGGGAAGATGAGCACCCGCAAGGGGCGAGTCGTCTTCCTCGACGACGTCCTGGACGCGGCGGCCGCCGAGGCCTCGAAGGTCATCGCAGAGAAGAACCCCGACCTCACCGACCGCGACGCCATCGCCGAGACCGTAGGTGTGGGCGCGGTGGTCTTCAACGACCTCAAGCGGGAGCGGGTCAAGGACATCGACTTCCGCCTCGAGGAGGTCTTGAGCTTCGAGGGAGATACCGGACCTTACGTCCAGTACACGCACGCCCGGCTCGCGTCGATCGAACGAAAAGCGGGTGAAGTGGACGCGCCCTGCGAGTGGGGTGTGCTCGAGGGCGCCGCGGGCATCCTGGGGCAGCTAGGCCGCTACCCGGAGGTCCTCCGGAGCGCGGCGCGTCACGCTGAGCCGTCTGAGCTCACGACCTTCACCCTCTCGCTGGCTCGCGACGTCAACTCCTGGGTCGCCCGCGAGCGTGTCCTGGGTCAGTCACCAGAGGTCACCGCGGCGCGGCTGGCGCTCGTCCGGGGCGCGCGGCAGGTGCTCGGCAACAGCCTGGCGATCCTGGGCGTCGGCGCGCCCACAGAGATGTGACCCCGGCGCAGGAGCGCGGAGGTCACGCCACGGCCCCTGCTGGCGCTCGGGTGCTCCTCCTTCGAGCTCACATGGCCAGCAGCTCTTGCTGCTTGGTCCCCAGCCTGAGCCTGAGGTGATCCATCACGTTGGAGTGAATCTGGCAGACGCGGCTCTCCGTGAGGTCGACCAGGTTCCCGATCTCGCGGAGGGTCCTGCCCTCCTCGTAGTACTTGCGGATGATGAGGCGGTCCCGGTCGCTCAAAGAGCGGGTGATCTCGTCCATCATGTCCCGCTCCCGCGCCGCGCCCATGGGGTCCTCTGCCGAGGGATCCTCGACCATCTCACTGAGCTCAACGCTCCGCCCCTCGTCGTCCCACCGGCGTGAGAATGAGTGCATTGAGCGGATGTCTGCGTTCTGCAGCTCTCTCGTGAGCCTGTCCGTGTCGATCTCCAGCTCCCTGGCCAGCTCCACGTGGTTCGGCTCGCGGCCGAAGCGCGCCATGAAGTCTTGCTCAGCCTTGTCGATGCCGCCGGCGCGGCGACGGACGAGCCGGGGCACCCAATCTTCGGAGCGCAGCTGATCAAGGATCGAGCCGCGGACCCGCGAGCTGCAGTAGGTCGCGAACTTGATCCCGCGGCGGGTGTCAAACCCGCGGATCGCGTCCATGAGCCCGAACACGCCGGCGCTCACCAGGTCCTCGAGGTCAACGGAGTTGGGAAGCGTCCGGAGCAGGCGCTCGGCCGAGCCTCTCACGAGCGGCATATACCGCTCTACGAGCTCGTTCCGCAAGCGCTCGATCTGCAGGGTCTCGCCGGACGCGCGAGCCGCCTCGAAGCGCTCCCAAAGCGCGTCCGTCGCTGCCCTGTCCGGGCCCTTGCGCCCCGGGCGCTGAGTCTCTTCGCGCGGCGCGGCCGTCCGCAAGGTCGCCGGTGCGACCGGCTGGCGACGGCCTCGAGGCGTCGCCGCGCGGGCTGCGGGCTGCCCACTTGGGCACGGGTCAGGCTCGGCCTGGGGCAAGCATGTGAGGTCAACACTGCTCACGGTGTGCTGGGTTCGGTTCATCGGGGGGCCTGGGTTCGGGGGGACTCGGTTCGGGGGGGCAGCAGGGGGGGGGAAGGCGTGCGGCCGCTGGCGATGTGGGGCGAGCATCAGCCAGCGGTGCGGCGCTGGCGTGGGGCTTCCAGGGCGGCGAAGTAGCGCTCCTGGAGCAGGTCTCGAACACGCCGGAGACCATCCAACTGGAGCGGCCCATCCCCGACGCCGAGGCGTGCCCAGAGGTCACCGGTCGAGAGCTCACAGAGGCTCGAGCGATCGAGGTGCGTCCGCGGGGAGGTCGCACCGGGCGACCTGCGCGGGTACCTTGGGGTGGCCGATCGGGCCGGGCGGAGCCGCTGTCCGGCTGCGGACCTCGGCGACTTCGCGAGAAGGGGTTGAGCGTGGAGTCGATTCATGGGTCTGGGTTCGGCGCGCTGGCCGCGCTAAGGGAAAACACGTAGTCGCGTCGGGGTTTCCTGAGAGAACCATGCTTCGGGCTGCCCAGGGGCCCCACTTCGCGCCCCTTAGGTAGAAACCCCTACATGCCCTATCTTGAGACACTAAGGGGCTTCTAGAGGACCATTGATGATTCGTCTTGAAACGGAAGATGAACGCCTGTATCGGCGTTCGTATATCCCTCCCCCCCCTTTACCCGCCCGAGGCGCCTGAAACGCAAGGGAGGGGCGACGCCTGCAGCGTCGCCCCTCCCTTGCGCTTGAGCTCCGATCCCGTCGCCCTGGGTGGATCACATGAGCCCTGGGTGTGGATCACATGAGCATCGTGTTCTGCTTCTGCCCGAAGAGGCTCTTCAGGCGGCCCATCACGTTGGAGTGGATCTGACAGACCCGGCTCTCGGTCAATTCGAGCATCTCCCCGATCTCTCGCATGGTGTGGCCGACCTGGTAGTACTGCTCGATGATGAAGCGCTCCTTGTGCGTCAGTGAACGCGTGAGGAAGCCCATCATGTCGTCGCGATTGAGGACGCCGAGCGGGTCGATCGACTTCTTGTCCTCGAGGACATCGACCTTCTCCATCGAGCTGTCGTCGTCGCGGTCTTCCCACTTATCCGAGAGCGAGTACATGGCCTTCGCGCTCGCGCCCTGGATCTCCTTGGCGAGCTCTTGGTGGTCCATTTCAAGCTCGCGCGCGAGCTCGGAGTGGGTTGGCTCACGTCCATAGAGGCCAGTCAAGCGCTGCAGCGCCTTGTCGATTCGGCTCGCCTTGAGGCGGACGAGGCGGGGAACCCAGTCCTGGCTTCGAAGCTGGTCGAGGATCGAGCCGCGAATTCGCGTGGTGCAATACGTCTTGAACTTGATACCGCGGCTGGGGTCGAAGCCGCGGATGGCGTCCATCAGGCCGAAGAGGCCTGCGCTGACGAGGTCGTCGAGCTCGATGGACTTCGGGAGCGTCTGGAGCAGCCGCTCTGCGATGTACTTGACGAGCGGAAAGTGCCGCTCCATGAGGACGTTCCGGACGCGCTCGAGCTGCTGCTGCTCGCCGGCGTTCCGCGCGTCCTGGTAGTGCTGCCAGATCTCCTCCGTGGGGAGCTCCTCCACCGGGAGGGCGGGGGCCGCCTTGGCCGACGCCTTCTTCCGCGTGGTGGTCCGCTTGCGCTTGGCCGTTGCGCCCACGGGCGCCTGCTTGCGGATCGTCGCCGGTTTGGTGGTGGTTTTCTTCGCGGTCATGGGCGTTGCGCGCGGCGCAGGGCTCCGGTCAGTCGACCTTCAGGAGCGAGTGAGAGGGCGCGTCCAGGCGGGTGCGTCCATTGAGGAAGAGCAGCTCGATGACAAAGACACACGCGACCGGGTCTCCGCCGATCTTGCGGATCAGCTTGAGGCCAGCCTCCATCGTCCCGCCGGTGGCGAGGAGGTCGTCGACCATCAGGACCCGCTCTCCGGGAGAGACGGCGTCCGTGTGGACCTCGATGGTGTCGGTGCCGTACTCGAGCTCGTACGACTCTGCGGCGGTCTTCGAGGGCAACTTGCCCGGCTTGCGGATGGGGATGAACCCCTTTCCGAGGGCATGGGCGATCGCCGTTCCGAATATGAAGCCCCTGGACTCGATCCCGCAGATCACGTCGTAAGAGGACGGGTCCACCAGGCTCGAGAGGCCATCGATGGAGGACTTCAGGCCCTCCGGGCTCTGCAGCAGCGGGGTGATGTCCTTGAAGAGGATTCCCGGCTTCGGAAAGTCAGGGACGTCGCGGATGTACTGTTCGATCACGTGTGGGCTCCACGGTGCAGACCCCGGTAGGGGCGGCAGCGCGTAGAGGTCTTCGGCGGACCAAGGGATCGACTTGAACCACGACCCGTCCTTTTCCCACAGGAGGCTCAAGTTGCTGGAAAGCACCAACCGCTCGGACCTTGAGGTGTCGCGCAAACCGACAGTTTGGGGCAGAGCCCCCTGCGTTGCGACGTCCTAAGAGCCAGGCCAAGCGCGCACGCCGGCCGCTGACGCCCCCGCGGAGAGGGCTCCGCCGAGAGGGCCCCCGAGGAGGGCCCTTCGCGGGCTACTGGTCGCGGAGTTGCCGCCGGAGCTTCGCTCGCTCAAGGCGGGTGTCCTTGCCGTTGATGCTGGCCAGCTCGAAGAGCTGGAGCGCCCGCTCGAGATCAGGCTCGACGCCACGCCCCTCCCCCACGAGTTCTGCGAGGCGGTAGAGCACTTCCCCGTCCTCCTCCTCGGCCACGCAGGACTCGAGCACCCGGATCGCCTCGGCCTCGTCGCGCTGTATGTCCGGTCCGCCCTCGAGGAATCGATCGCAGAGCCAGAGCGCCGCATGGGCGTTCCCACGCCCTGCGGAGCTCTTCACGAGGGTCAGGCCGCGCTCGACGTCTCGCTCCACCCCATCACCTTCCAGGGTCGCGAAACCCACATTGGCGACCGCATAGGGGTCTCCGAACTCCATGGCCTGGCGATAGAACTCCATGGCCCGAGCGCGATCCTCATCCACGAACTTGCCGTACCAGTACAGCACGCCGAGGTAAGTGATCGCGGAGGCGTGGCCCCGCGCGGCCGCCCGGCGCATCCACTTCAACCCCGCGTCTTGATCGTGCTCGAGGCCAGGTCCATCCAGAAGCCGGTCCGCGAGATCGTGGGCCACCTCACTGTTGTTCTCCGCCAGATCCTCGAGGAGCACGCGAGCCGCGGCTGGGTCTGGCTCACAGCCCGTCCCGTCGACCATCGCAAAGGCCAGCCAGATCTCCGACCCCGCGTGCCCGAGGGAGGCCGCTTGCTCGCGGAGGGTGTAGGCACGGGTCTCATCCTCCCGGACGCCCTCCCCGTTCTGGTAGCAAATGGCCAGGTTGGCGATCGCCGTCGGATCCTCCTCGGCCGCCGCGGTGCGGTACCAGCGCAGCATCTCCTGCAGGTCCTGGGGGACGCCCTCACCGAAGCGGTGGCGATAGCCCAGGGTGACCATGGCCGAGGTGTCTCCCCCGTCGGCGGCGAGGCGCAGCCAACGCAGGGCGGCCTCCTCGTCCCCAAGCTCCTCCTCATGGAGCTCGCCGAGGAGCCCTGCACAGGCGGCGTCCTCGTGCCGCTCCCAGCCCTCCTCGAGGACCTGCACCGCCCGCGGTACGTCCCGCACCTCACTGTCAGCACCGCTGAGAAGCTGGCCGAGGTCGAGGTGGACGTCGTCGCTCCCGGCATCGAAAGCGCGTTCGTACCAGCTGAGCGCTGCAGCCTCGTCCACGTCCACGCCGAGCCCTCCGTGGTAACAGCGACCGAGGGCCGCCATCGCGTCCACGTGCCCCTCGCCCGCAGCGCGCTCAAGCCAGCGGAATGCAGTGGACGCGCTCTCCGGGACACCCAGCCCATCGGAGTACCTGAGCGCCAGGTCAAACTGGGCTTCGAGGTCCCCCTTGCGGGCCCTGGAACGGAGCATCTCGACTTCGAGGTCAGCCATGCTGTGCGGCCCTGCGAGCTGCCCGGAGCCAGTGGGGGCTTCAGGGAGAAAGGGCGCGTGCCGATATCGTAGAGACCTGGGGCCCACGGATGTGGCGGATCCGGCGGACTTGATCCAGCCTGATGACCCAGGGCCCCACTCCGAGCCCATGCCGACGCCTTCTTCTCCCCAGGACAGCGCGCCCACAGGCCCTCAGCCGGCGACCGGGCTGCAAGCCTGCCAGGGCTGCCGGCACCTGTACTCCACCTGGCGCCCCGAGCGTCCACGGGGGTGCCGCGCCTACGGATTCGAGTCCGCGACCTGGCCCTCAGCAGTGGTGGAGCAGTCCATCGGGCACCGATGCGACCTCTTCGAGGCCCGAACCCAGCCCGAGCAAGCCACCAGTCCACGCCGGCGTTCGGAGCCCAAACGCGGCGGCCTCTACGGCTGAGCCGCGCCTCCCGGGCGCTAGGACTGCCGGCATCCGAGCACTACTCTCTTGAACATGGACACCGAAACGCTCACCGCCGGGCACAACCTCACGTCGCTCCAGACCTTCCTGATCTCGGAGCGCTCGAAGTACCCGCACGCCACGGGCCGCTACACCATGGTCCTGTCCGCGCTCTCCCTCGCTGGCAAGTTCATCGCCGCACGCTGCAGGCGCGCTCGCCTGGAGGATGTCCTCGGCGCCATGGGCGCAGACAACGTCCAAGGTGAGGCCCAGCAGAAGCTGGACGTCATCGCAAACGAGGCGCTGATCCGCTCCCTCGGCTCCCGGCCCGGTGTCGCCGTGGTGGCCTCCGAGGAGGACGAAGACCCGATCATCCTCAGCAACGACACGTCCGGCGAGCGGCCCTACGTCGTCTTGTTCGACCCCCTCGACGGCTCCTCGAATCTCGACGTGTGCGGCAGCGTCGGCACCATCTTCAGCATCCTGCTCCACGACCGGCGAGCCGAGCACGTGGAGCAGAGCGCGCTCCAGCCGGGAATGCGGCAGGTCGGCGCCGGCTACGTCCTCTACGGCCCGTCCACCGTGCTCGTCCTCACCACGGGCACGGGCGTCCAGATGTTTGTCCTCGACCCGGCCATCGGCTCGTTCCTGCTCGTCGACGACGACGTGCGCATCCCGGAGGCGGGCAAGTCGTACTCCATGAACACGGCCAACCTGGCCTCGTGCCCTGAGGGCTATCAGCGCTACGTGGAGTGGGCCAACAGCGACGGCTACTCCATGCGCTACGCCGGCGCCATGGTGGCCGACGTCCACCGCATCCTCATGAAGGGCGGCGTCTTCCTCTACCCGCCCACCGCCAGCTCCCCGAGCGGCAAGCTGCGCCTCATGTACGAGTGCAACCCCATGGCCATGCTCATCGAGCAGGCCGGCGGCAAGTCCTACTCGGGCACCCAGCGCACCATGGAGATCCAGCCCGACGCCCTGCATCAGCGGGTCCCCGTGGTGCTCGGCAGCCCGGACGAGGTCGACCACGTCCTGCGGCACATCTCAGGCTGACGCCCCACCGCGGCGCGCCGGCGCTGCGCCTGACGGCAGCACCCTCCAACTGGAGCACCGTCCGACTCAAGCACCGACGGACCGCAGCCCTCCGGGTCGCCTGCGGGGGGACTCAGGGCGAAGGACGTGAGCCTCCGCGCCGGGCCATCGGCCCCCACGTGCCTGGCTGGCCCCCCCAGGCGGCGCCCCGACCCGGCCAGAGGCTCTTGGGCGCGAGATGCCTCAAAGCGGGCTCTCCCCCGCGGAGCCAGCGGGGCGCGGCTCGGCAATGCATCAAACGCCACGACATTCTCTCCATCTCGGTGCAACACTTGACCGCGATGAGCGCTGAACCAGACGCCGCGAGGCAGCCCCGACCGGACCGAGAGCCGAGGGGGCCCTTCCCCAGGTGCGCCCGGCACCGTCCCTCGAACCGTCCCACCCATCGCCGAAGTCCCATGACCCACCACCTTCACCGCGCCTTCCTGGCCTCTGCCCTGATCGCCTCCGCCGCACCAATGTCGGCTGCGGCCCAGACGACCGAGGACCTCCTGCTGCCCACCTCGGACCCCGGCGGCTTCCACTCCATCGCGGTCCGCCACAACCGCATCGTCGCCGGCGCCCCCCAGGCCGACTTCGCCGGTTCGGAGAAGGGAACGGCGTACCTCTTCGACGCCACGACCGGTCAGCAACTGGTGAGGTTCGACGCCGCGGACGCCGAGGCGTTCGACTGGTTCGGCTCGTCCGTCGCCCTCAACGACGACGTGGTCCTCATCGGCTCGCCCCGACATAACGAGCTCCCCTTCCTGGCCAACACCGGGGCCGCGTACGTCTTCGACGCCGCGACGGGCCAGCAGCTCCACGACCTCACGCCCGCAAGCCTCGGCAGCGGCCGCCGCTTCGGCACGAGCGTCTCCCTCAGCGGGAACCTCGCCGCGATCGGCGCGGAGGCCTTCCATGGAGAGGTCTACGTCTTCGACGTGGCGACCGGCCAAGAACTCCGCACGCTCACCGCCAGCGACGGAGTGAACGGCGATCGGCTCGGAGGATCAGTCTCGATCTCGGGGTCGCTCATCGCAGCTGGCGCGCGGTTCGCAGACTCCAGAGCAGGTGCCGCGTACGTCTTCGACGCCAACACCGGCGCAGAGATCGTGAAGCTCCTCCCCGCGGACGGCGCCGCCGGAGACTCGTTCGGTTCGGCTGTCGCGATCCAAGGCGACCGGGTGGTGGTCGGCGCTCCACTCCACCACCTCAGCGGTCAGGAGAAAGGCGCGGCCTACATCTTCGACGCGGTGACGGGCCACGAGATCATGAAGCTGGTCGCCTCCGACGGCGCTGCCCATGACCGATTCGGTAGCGCAATCTCGATCCACGGCACCAAGATCGTGGTGGGCGCCCCGCAGGCTGACACGCAGGCCGCCAACGGTGGCGCCGCGTACATCTTCGACCTCGCCACCGGCCAAGAGGTCGACAAGCTCGTCGGCAACAACTCGAACGAGTGGGAGATGTTCGGCAGGTCCACCTCCATCTGGGGGGACACCGTCGCCATCGCCGGGACGGGAGGTGGACGCGTGTTCAACTTCGACTTCACGACCTCCTTCTGCGCCCCCAGCACTGGGAACTCGGTGTCCAGCGGAGGCGCCACGCTCCTCTCCACGGGGGGATTCGGCACCGCCGAGGCCACCTTCAACGTCATCGGCGTCCCCAACTCCTTTGGCCTCCTCGTCGCGGGTACCGACCCCGCCAGTGTCTCCTTGGGCTGCAACACGCGCTGCATCGGCGGCAGCGTGATCCGAGGCCAGGTCATGATGGCGAGCGCCAACCAGGTCCTCGACATTCCCTTCGACATGGCCCTGTCCGGGGTGACCCACGTCCAGTTCTGGTACCGCGATGCGAGCGGCTGCTCGGCTGGTTTCGACCTCTCCAACGCCCTGACGCAGTAGCCGCTGGCCGCTCGAGATAGAGAAAGAAAATCCCTGACCAGGCTGCAACACCTGGTCAGGGAGGACGCTTCTCCCAATGGCCTCGCTTCCCTTGGCCCCCTCGCTGGTTCTCCCGCTGGCGCTCCCGCCGGCTCTCCCGCCGGCTCTCCCGCTGGCCCCTGACCCGACCTCGCCATGCTGATGCCCGTCACCAGATCCGCCCTCCGCGCCGCGACCCTCTGCGGCGTCGCCCTCGCCGCCGCCTCCCTCTCGCCCCGCGCTGAGGCTCAGCAACTGATGGTCGGTGGCCCCGACACGTTCATCCGGCGCACCCTTCCTGTCGCGGACTCCTTTGACGTCGTCGGTGCGTGCGGCGGCGTCGTCGAGTCGATGGCGGCCGTCGGAGACGTGACCTACATCGGGGACCGTAGCGGCCTGATCTACGTCCACGAGCCCGGGGTTGGAGTCAGCTATGCCTTCAACGCAGGCAACGACGCCGAGGCCCTCGAGAGCGACGGGACGAGGCTCTTCGTCGGCGGGAGTGATGGCTCTGTGGAGGTCTACAACCTCGCCACTGAGACGCTGGTCGACACCTGGCAGGGACCCCTGGGGCTCCGCGCCATGACGATGGTGAGCAACCTCCTCCTCGCGGCGGGAGACGGCGGCGTCATCTTCCGGACCCTCGCCCAGGGCAACGGAAGCTTCCAGCCCGTCGTCACCTTGGGGACGCCGGTGACCGCCATGATCTGGACCGGAAGCGAGCTCTTCGTGGGCTATGGCGCGGGGGTCGGGGTGCTCGCTCGGGTCGACCTGAGCGCAGGGGCTGTGACGGGCACGATCCCGACGACTGCTGGCGTCACCGCCCTCGGCTTCAACCTCGACCAGCTCCTCGTGGCGAGCTCCAGCGGGACGGTGGAGCGTGTCGATCCCCGGGACGGCGTGGTCCTGGACGTGCTGACCGCAGGCAGCGACATTCGCGCCCTCGCCCTCACCGACGGCGACCCGCCGGCCTTCACCTACTGCTACGGCTTTCAGTGCCCCTGCGGGAACGACGACGACCTCGCAGGCTGCGAGAATTCCATGGGACGAGGGGCACGGCTCACGGCCGCTGGTACGACCAGCGCGTCGACAGACGACCTCGCGCTCTTCGTCACCGGAGCCCCGCCCCAGTCGACGGCCATCGCCTTCGTCGCGGAGGGCTCAGCCTCAGGCGCCCTCGGCGACGGGAAGCTCTGCATCGGCGGCCCCTCAGGGCTGCAGCGCTTCATGCCCCAGCAGACGAGCATTCACGGCGCCATGGTGATCGACGGCATCCGCCAGCGGGCCGAGGCCCGCTTCCGCCCGGCCTTCCAGATCGTCTCCGGGGCCAGGCTTCACTTCCAGGTCTGGTACCGCGACGTCGGCGGCGCTTGCGGCTCGGGCTCCAACGTGACCAACAGCGCGCAGGTTTTCTTTACCCCGTGACGCGCGCCGGTCGCGGCCTGGCTTCCCGCTACTCGACCTCGAGCCGGGCGGCGAGCTTGGCGAGGGCCCGTGAGAGCAGCGAACGCGTCGCGAGAGGCGTCCGCCCCATTTCCTCCGCGACCGCAGCATGGCTCAGGCCCACGACGCGGCTCAGGAGGATGACGCGGCGGTCGTCCTCAGACAGCTCATCGAAGGCCGCCTCAAGGCGCTCGAGCTCCTCCCGCCCCACGGCGTCACGACTCGGCGTGAAGGCGTGAGCGAGCTCGCGGATCTCCTCTAGCGGCACATCGCCCGTCCCCTGCTCCATCCCCACTGCTCGCTTGGCTCGATTCCAGAAGCGGCCGCGAGACCGGATCTTGTTCTCCGCCCGTTGCATCAGCCACTTACGGAAGCTCTCCGGGCCCCGATAGTCGAAGCCTCCCAGGTCCGTCAGCGCGTCACCGCAGATGGACTGCACCAGATCGATGCTCTCCTCCCGGCTCCTCAACCTCTTCCCCAGCCGTAGGCGTACGAACCCCCTGAGCGCAGGGACATGCTCGGCGAGGAGGCGGTCGCGCGACTCCAGGTCACCGGCACGGGCCCTGTCGATCAGCTCCTCGGGGCTGGGCGATTCATCGGCGGAGTTCGGGTCGTTCGGGGCCATGGCGGAGCTTCCCAAGAAAGAGGGCTCATGGGGCGCCGTGGTTCCTGAATTCTGGCCTCGCTTCACGCCCCCCGTTCTCTTCGCCATGCCGGCCGTGAGCGTGCTCCAATAGCGATGACCATGTCAGTGCCAACTCCGGACTCGAGCGAAGACGCACGGAGCCCCGCCGAACCTCACGAGGCCGAGGAGGGCGAGCTCGAGCCCCTCGCGGCCGAGGCTATCGAGACGCTTGAGCAACGAGGTGCCGCCGCGTTCGAGTCGCTCCTGCTGGCGCACCCCGAGCACGCGGAGGAGTTACGACGGCGCGTCGCCGCCCTCTCCAGGCTCGGCCTCCTTGAATTGCCCACATCCGACTGGGGGGAATCCGTCGGCCCCTATCGAGTCGTGCGCAGCCTCGGCAGCGGTGGCATGGGTGAGGTCCTCCTCGGCGAGCACGCGGAGACGGGCGAGCAGGCGGCCATCAAGCTAGGCCCTGTCCCCCAGGCGGCCCTCTCCCCCAGCCACGGAAAGCAGACCCAGCGCGCCGCGGAGCGGTTTGCGCGCGAGGTGCGCGCCGTCGCCGACCTCAGCCACCCCTCGATTGTCCCGATCATCGAGATCGGAGAGCACAAGGGGCGGGCGTGGTTCGCGATGGAGTTTGTCGATGGGGTCGGTCTCGACCGCGTCCTCGAGGCCGTTCGGTCCTCCGCTGTGCCGCCCACCGAGCTCACAGGCAGCGACCTCGCAGCCGCCGTCCCGGGGGCGCCGTCAGAGGCCTTCGGCGCCACGTGGTTCGGGGCGATCGGGAACATCGTTCAACAGGTCGCGCAGGCACTCATCGAGGCCCACGCCGCGGGGGTCGTCCACCGCGACGTCAAGCCCAGCAACATCCTCCTCAGCCGAGCGGGCGGGGTGCAGATCGTGGACTTCGGGCTCGCCCATCTTGAGGACATGCCCACGCTGACGCTCTCCGGCGAGTTCGCGGGCACGCCCTACTACGTGGCACCCGAGCAGATCGAGAATGTGCGCGGCGGGGTCGACGGGCGCGCCGACGTGTTCTCCCTGGGCGTGACCCTCTACGAGTGCGCAGCGCTCGAGCGCCCGTTCGCTGGACGAACCCCGATTGAGGTCCTCAGCTCGATCACCACACGCGAGCCGGAGCCCCTCGGGCGCGTCGCGCCGCACCTCCCGGCCTCGCTTGAACTCCTGTGCGCCAAGGCCCTCGAGAAGAGTCCAGCGCTCCGCTACGGCAGCATGCAGGAGTTCTCCGACGATCTCGGCAGGTTGCTCCAGTTCAGGCCCCTCCTGGCCAAGCCGCCGTCCCCCCCGGCGCGCCTTGTCCGCTGGGCCCGGAGGCGCCCGTGGCGCGCGGCCTCCACGGCCCTCGGCGCGCTCTTGATCCTCGGGGCGCCGATCGGGCTGCTCATCGCCAACTCGAAGATTCGTGCCGAGCGGGACCTCGTCCGGGACGAGGCGCGCCGTAACGGCATGGTGGTGGATCACTTCGTCCACCACTTTGACTCGTCCACAGAGTCTGCCGACGCGGACAATTTCTCCCGCAGGCTCCTCGACCGTGGCGTGAACCGACTCAGCGGCGAGCTGAGCGACGAGCCTCGCGTGAAGGCTGCGCTCCTCCACGGGAGCGGGCGAGCGTACCTCGAGCTGGGCCGCCCGGCGGATGCTCGGCCGCTCCTCGACCGGGCCCTCGGCATCTGGCTCCGCGAGGGTGTCGAGGCCAGCGGGGAGCGGGCGAGGGTCCTCGCGGACCTCGCGCGCGTCCACCTCGCCGAGGATCGGCCTGGCATCGCCCGTGACCTCGCGAGCCGCGCGCTCTCCGAGGTCAATCGATCGAGCCTCACCATGGAGGTCGGGCAGGAAATCCAGATCACCATCGCCTCGTCGAGCCTGGCGCTCGGAGAGATCGAGGCCGCCCGGGCCAGCCTGGAGCAGCTTCGCCTTGACCCAGCAGCTGAGGCGCTGAGCGGCGATATCGCCCGTGTATGGGAGGGCATCGGACACCGTGAGCTGGAGTCGTCGGACCTCCCGGGGGCCGAGGACGCGTACCGGCGATCCCTCGAGCTCCTCCAGCGAGCCTGGGCCCCCGATGGGCCCCGGCTGGCCGTCGTCCATGACGGGCTCGCCAATGCCCTCGAGCCGGCTGGCCCGGGGAGTGAGGCTGAAGCTCGAGAGCATCGCGCGAGAGCCGCGCGACTGCGCGGCCTCGACGGCGGAGCCCTTGGCTCGTCCGCTTCGACCGGCCTCCCCTTCATGCGCGAGCCCTCCTGGGCGGCCACCTACGGCGCCGCCTTTGACGACGGCGTGACCGCCCTCCAGGCAGGCCGCCTCGACGCCGCGCGGAGGCGCTTCGTGGAGGCTCTCGAGATGGCCCCGTTCATGGCCGTCGCCGCCTACAACCTCGCGTGTGTCGAGTCGCGGGTAGGCAACCTCGAAGCGGCCGTCGCGTGGCTCGACCGAGCGCGGCGGGCGGGGTTCGCCTGCACGGAGGCGCGCCGTCAGTCCATCGAGAGTGACGAGGACCTGGCCGGGGTGCGCGCCTCGGCGGCGGGCCAGGAGGTGCTGGCCCGCCTGGGGGTGCAATGGTCCGAGGCCCAGGGTCACACCTCGCGTCACGGCCGCGCGTCTTCCGAGGCGCTCGACCGGCAGCCGCCGCCGCTCCTGGTCGTGATCCACGACCGCGGCGAGCGCGCCCTCGACGTCGCTGCGGCCGGCCCCTGGAGGGACCTGGCCGACCAACTCGGCGCCACGCTCCTCGTGCCCGCCGCCCCCTTCCTCGTGGGCGCCACCGCCGCCGACGGCGCCGCCTGGGCCCCCGACCCCCGGGAGCTCTGGGCGAAGCCGCGAGCCTTCGGCCAGCCAGTGCTCGATGCCGTGAGCGAGGCGCTCGAGGGGGGCGACGTTGACCACCGAGCCGTCTGGATCGCCGGGAGCGGTGTCAGCGCAATGCTGGCCCTCGACCTGCTGGTGGAGAACCCGGGACTGTTCCGCCGCGGATGGCTGGTGGACCCGTACCTCCACGGGGCCAGCGGCGCCTCGAGCGGGAGCCTCGCGCGAGCGCTCGGCGCTCGCCTCGCCGTCTCGATCTCAGGCGCCGCCCCCCCGGCGGAGGCCGACGCAACCGACGCCGCGAGCTTCGCGGCGGACGTCGAGCGGTGGCTCAGCCTCGACGGCGGCTGGCGAGCCTCGCTGGCCGTCGAGAGGGCCTGGCCGCTGGTGTCACCGCAGCTGCTCGACTGGTGGCAGCAGAGCGACGACTAGCTCCGCCGCCGGGAGGCCTCGCCGCGGAGCGGACCTAGCGGCGTAGGTCTCGCAGCACGCGGAGCTCCGGGTCCACGTCGACCTCGGCCTCCCCCACCTCCAGGGTCGCCTGGCCACCCTCCATGGGGACGCGGCGCGCCTCGCCGCCGACCATGACCTCCACCGGCATGGGGAAGGGCAGCGCGTCCGGCGCCTCCCAGCGCAGGCTCAGCGTCCCTCCGTCACGCTCCACTGCGAGAACCGGCAGGGGGCCGCGCCGCAGGTAGACCTCGAAGAACCACCCGAGCTTGCGCCCGGAGACCTCCTCGGCAATAGCGAGCAGCTCGTCCGTATCGCTGAAGCGAACCGCCGAGCCGTCGGTGGTCTTCTCGAGCGCAGGGTCCGGGTACGCCCACCGGCGCAGCACCTTGAAGAAGGCCTCATCCCCGAGGAGCCAGCGCAGGGAGTGGCAGATCCACGAGCCCTTGAAGTAGATGTCGCCGCCCGGGGCGTCCGTACCTGTCTTGGAGAAGTAGATCGAGTCGCTCGTGCGCGGCGGCGCGGGCGCCACGGGCGCGTTGTTCATGACGCGCAGCAGGTCGATCTTCATCTTCTTCTGGTACGCCTCGCGGCCGAAGCGCTCCTCCAGGTAGAGCGGCTGCATGTAGGTGCCGATCCCCTCGTGGATCCAGAAGTCCGCCCAGTCCCGCGCCGTCACGAGGTTCGCCCACCACTCGTGCGCCAGCTCATGGTGGTGCAGCCAGTCGTAGTCGAAGTTCGGGTCGCCGCGGTACTTGTTGCCGTAGGCGATGATCGACTGGTGCTCCATCCCCAGATGCGGGGTCTCCACGACCCCGTACTTGTCTCCCCGGAAGGGGTACGGCCCGCAGAAACGCTCAAAGAAGCGCAGGTGCTCGAGGATCTCCGCCATGAAGACCTCGCCCTTCTCCTTGTTCTCCGGCAGGACCCAGAAGATCACGGGGAAGGTGTCCCCCGCGACGCTCTCGAGGGAGCTCACCAGCTCCACGTAGGGCGCCGCGTTGAAGGCCACGGTGTAGTTGGCGATGGGCGTGGAGACCCGCCACTGCGACGTCGTCTTGCCGTCGAG
Organism: Planctomycetota bacterium; assembly: GCA_029248265.1. GTDB lineage: Bacteria > Planctomycetota > UBA1135 > UBA1135 > Saltatorellus. The sequence continues at coordinate 4,405 of JAQWJQ010000283.1, read as the reverse complement.
GGTCGAGCTCCCGATGCGGCGGCCGTTCGTCGCGACCACGAGCCCCTCGGGGACCGTGAAGATGAGGTCCATGGAGTCCGGCTTGTCCGAGGGGTGGTCCTTGCAGGGCCACCAAAGGTCCGCGCCCTCTCCCTGGCAGCTGGTGGCGATCCACGGCTTTCCGTCGGCCTCCGACCAGGTGAAGCCGCCCTCCCAGGGCGGGCGCTCCGCCTCGTGGGGCACCCCGCCGTACTCCACGACGACCTTGAACTCCTCTCCCTCCACGTCTGTGAACGCCGAAGAACCGATCCAGATCTCGCCACCCGTCCGCTGGAAACCCAGGGGTAGGAGCTCGCCCTCGCCCTCCTGGATGCGGCCTCCGAGGACAAGCGAGACCTGAAGGCCCGGGTCGAGCTGGAGCACGATCTCACGCGTCGCCTCCACCAGCCGCGCCGTCATGGTGAGTGACCCGAGGATCGACTTTGACTCGGGGGTCACCTCGAGCTCCAGTCCGTAGTGCAGGACGTCGAAGGCGGCCTGCTCCTCCATGAGCTCACCACCCGACGTGTTCGGGGTGGCATCCTGGGGCGAGAGGACGGCGGCGAGCAGTAGTGCGATCATGGGTTCGTCCGGTGAGGGACCGCGTCGAGGCGTCCGGAGAGTCCGAAGCCTTGGAGCAGAGGGCCGAGGATACCCGGGGCCGCGCCGTAGTACGCGAGGTCATCCAGGGTCGCGTCCAGCGGCGCGTCCACGGCGCAGGTCGCGAGGTCCCGGGACAGAAAGGCCGCGTCCCGGTGCTCGGCGAGCTTCTTCCCCAGGGTCTTGGCGCCTCGGATGGAGAGTGTGGCCACGCGATCCAGGTCCCCGTACAGCTCCTCCAGGTCCGCGAACTCCTCGAGGAGCGCGACCGCCGTCTTGGGTCCCACGCCCCGGACCCCCGGGATGTTGTCGACGCTGTCTCCCGCGAGGCCCAGCAGGTCCCGTATTTGCTCCGGCCGGACGCCGAAGCGCTCGACCACGTCCGCTGGACCGAGGCGCGTCCCACGGGCGAAGTCGAGGAACCAGCTGCGGTCATCGACGAGCTGCGCGAGGTCCTTGTCCGCCGTGACCACGACGGTCCCATCGACCTGATCAGCGAAGCGCGCCTTGGCGGTGGCCACGAGGTCGTCTGCTTCGTAGCGGTCGTCAATGCAGCAGAAGGCGCCCATGGCAGCCGCCACCTGCTGGCAGCGACTGAGCTGTGCCACGAGGTCCTCGTCCGGCAGGTCTCTGTTCGCCTTGTACTCCGGATAGACGTCATTCCGGAAGCTCGTCGTGAGGCTGCCGTCGAAGGCGACGAGCAGGAACTCCGGCTGCTCCTCGCGAATGAAGCGGGCCAGCATGTCAATGAACCCGCGCACGGCGTTGATGGGTCGCCCCTCAGGGTCCGTCATGGAGGACGGCAACGAGAAGAAGGCACGGAAGATGTACGGGCTCGCGTCGACGAGGTGGAGACGGCGCGACGCGGCGGCGTGGGCTGGCTTCGGCATGGCACGCCGAGCGTAACAGCGCCCCGCAGGCCGGCCCGTCCGGTCCCGCTGAGGGGCCTGCAGGATGTCCCTGCCAGGCCTCACCGCGGCGCCATCGGTGAGCGGTAGGGTGGCCGGCGGTCCGCCGCGTTGGCCTCCGGGCAGCTGGCCCCCACCGGGAGGAGCCGCGGGAGGAGACTCACGATCCCGAGGGGAGAAGCTCGCCTCCACCCCCTGAGTGACGGCGGGTCCCTCGCCTGAGACGGCGCGCTGGGCAGCGCGTCGCAGGTCCGTGGACGGAGGGGTCGCAGCCGCTCAGCGCCGGAGGGCACGCGGGTCCCGCGGCGGGCGACCCGCCGGTCACCCGCCCTCCGCGCGCGCCTCGACTCACTGCCTGGCGCTTCGGGTCCGATCGACCGATGCTCTCCCCGCGTCAACGAGATCAGGAGAACCCTCTATCCTTGTGAGCCCCACTCAGCTCAGTGGGTCCGCCCCTTCGTCACCCCCCCATGATGACCCTGCCTAGACTCCTCCTCGCCGCAGGGGCTGCGTCAGCGCTCGTCGCGCTCGCCCAGCCCAACGATCCCGGCCTCGCCGCCCCTACGCCGGCGGAGAATCGCGCTCCGCTCACCCTCGGCCTCGACGCCAAGGCGCTCTACATGACGCACTGCGCGAGCTGCCACGGGGAGTCTGGCGACGGCAAGGGCAACGAGGAGCTGGAGCGTCCGGCCCGGAGCTTCCTCCTCGGCGGCTACTCCTACGGCAACACCCAGAAGGCCGTGCGGCGCTCCGTGATCCACGGGATCCCCGGCACGCCGATGCCCGCCTTCGGCGCCACCCTCGGCTCGGACGAGATCAACGCCGTCGCCGACTACGTGATCAGCCTCGGTCCGCCGGGCACCATCGTGCAGCCAGGCGAGAGCGTCCTGGTGGTCGAAGATCGCCCCCTCGTCGTGAAGGGCATGATGCCCGCGTACGAACAAGGCGCCTTCCGCGAGCCTCGGAGCCTCGTCGTCGGATTCCCGAACGGCACTACCTTTCAGTTCCGCACCGAGGACAGCCGCCTGCTCACCGTTCGCCAGGGCGAGTTCCTCGACCGGCGTGACTGGGGCGGCCGCGGGGGGTCGGAGCTGCAGCCCCTGGGCACCCTCACCTGGAAGGCCGGCCGCGAGTCCCGCAACTTCACCGAGTTTGTGGACGCGGAGTCCGGTGAGGGCCTCCGCCGCAAGGTGAAGCGCACCGAGGTCAAGGGGGACGACGTCTGGATCCACTTCGACCTCCTCAACGAGCGCGGCGCCCGCGTCGGTGGCGGCCAGGAGTTCGTCTCCTTCCTGATGGTCGAAGGTGTCCCCGTCCCCATGCGCGCCATCCTCGGTAGCGGAGAGGGCCGCACGGTCAAGCTCCGCGAGCTGACCGGGGCGCAGAGTCGAGGGAGAGACTCAATCGCCGTCACGACCACCCCAGATCGCCTGGTGGCCTGCGTCCTGGACGATGCACCCAACATGCGCATCTATCTCCACGCTCCCGCCTACACCCCCTCGCTCGGCCTCGCCTTCAGCGCCTCTCTCCAGAAGAAGGACTGACCCGATGATCACACTCGCCATCTGCAGCGCGCTCGTCGCCCAGGACCCTACGTTCGCAGCCAGTGAAGCCGACGCGTACACCCTCGAGTACCTCAAGACCCCCGACGGCTGCGTCCTCGAGGTCGGAGGCATGGACTTCCTCTCCGACGGACGGCTCGTGGTCAGCACCCGCCGTGGTCAGGTCTGGATCGTCGAGGACGCCCTCGGTGCCGACTTCGAGAACGCGAAGGTCACCCTCTTCCACGAGGGCCTTTGGGAGGGCCTCGGCCTGAACGTCAAGGACGACGAGATCCACGTCATCCAGCGCGGCGAGATCTCGAAGCTCCTGGACACCGACGGGGACGGCCGCTGCGACGTGATCGAGACCGTCGCCAGCGACTGGGGCGTGTCGGGCCACTACCACGAGTTCGCCTTCGGCCTCCCGCGGGACAGCCAAGGCAACTGGTGGATGGGCCTCAACGTCAGCTTCGGCGACCCCGAGTGGTGGCACGGCCGCTCCACCGCGCCCTACCGTGGGTGGGTCCTGCGGGTCTCCCCCGACGGCACCGTCACCCCCTGGGCCAGCGGCGTCCGCAGCCCCAACGGCGTGGCGGTGGACAGCCAGGACCGGGTCTTCGTCACCGACAACCAGGGCGACTGGGTGGCGTCGAGCCCGATCTATCACATCCAGAAGGACGGCTTCTACGGCCACCCCAAGAGCCTCAACTGGACCGAGGACTATCGCTCCACCGGCAAGCTCGCCCACGACGAGATCCCGCCCGCGCAGGCCGCCACCGGGCGCACGACGCCTGCGATCTGGATCCCCTACCAGTGGTCGCGCTCCACGGGCAACCTGCTCGAGGACCGCTCGGGTGGGGCCTTCGGCCTCGAGGACGGCCAGTTCGTGGTCGCGGAGCTCACCAACGGCATGATCCTGCGCGCCGGCTTCGAGGAGGTGCAGGGTCAGCTCCAGGGCTGGGTCACCCCCCTGCGCCAGGAGATTGGTTCGGTCAACCGGGTGCTCCAGGCACCCGACGGCACGGTCTTCTGCGGCCTCACCAACCGGGGCTGGGGTGGTCGCGCCCCGGCCGACGGCCTCGTCCGTGTGCGCCGCACCGCCGCCGAAGCCATGGACCTCGCGGGCATGACCCTGCTCGACTTCGACGAGGAGACGGAGAGCTTCGGCTTCGAGATCGCCTTCACCCACCCGGTCCACGCGGACTGGGCGCCGACGGCGGAGCGCGTGAAGATGATCTCCTACGACTACGACTACTGGTGGGAGTACGGCTCGCCAGAGCGACACGTCACCGAGCTGGAGCTCACGGACGTCCGGCTCTCCGACGAACGCACCCGACT
>JAQWJQ010000252.1 GCA_029248265.1 Planctomycetota bacterium | reverse complement strand
ACGGTGATCTGTTGGGCCCCCTCTACCACATGGAAGTTGGTGACGATGAAGCCAGAGGGGTGGATGACCACGCCGGAGCCCGAGCCTGAACTCACCTGGCGCTGGAAGCCGAAGATGGTCCGCACGTTCTGGACCATCTCGGTCTCCACGTACACCACCGAAGGCTTCACCGCCTGGGCGACGCGAGACTCTGGCGTCTCTCGCTCGACCGTGCGCAGGGACTCGTAGAGCTCGCTGAGTGCCCGGTCGTCCTCACCGCGGGGCCCGGTCTCACCCAGCTGGGCTTGGGCGGGGGCGGAGAGGGCCCCGGTGACCGCGAGCGCGGCGAGGAGCAGTCCGAGGTGGCGTCGGGCGAGGTGTTGCATGGTGCTGATCTTGGGCCTTGACCGTCCTGTGACCCAGCGCGGGATTCCGGACCGGGTGAATTCATACGCAGGCGCGAGGCCAGCGTGAGCGGGCATCCTGGCCGGGCCCGGACCGCGCGGCCCCACAGCGCGGTGCCGGGGAGGCGCTCACGGCTCGGCCAGGCGAACCGGCCGGGGGGGGACCGGCCGGGCGAGCCTCACAGGAACCCCTCGAGGGGCTCCCGTGGCTGGGGGATGCGCCATGGTCTGGCGGGGCCAAGGGGGGCTCAAGGGGCCAAGTGAGCCCGCCGGCGCAGGGCGAGGGGCACGAAAAGAGCCCTCGCGGGGCGCTATGCCGCCAGCGAGGGCTTGGATGGTGGACCTAAGTGGATTCGAACCACTGACCTCTACGATGTCAACGTAGCGCTCTAACCAACTGAGCTATAGGTCCTCGACGGCGCGAGAATCTATCCGCGAAGCGCCGGGGCCTCAACGCTTTTTCCGGGTGTATCCACACTTGGACCGATCGCCGGTGGTTCACGCGGACCCAGCGCCGACCTAGACTCTCCGCCCGGGTGCCCCCGCGGTCGTGGACCGCGCCCCCGTCGTCTCCCCCCCAGTTTGCACGTGGGGGAGTCCCCCTCCTCGCGTTCGAGCGCCCCCTCGCTCGGCCCGCCCCACCTCCTTCCCGTGTAGTCCTGTGAAGATCGGCGTCGTCAAAGAGATCAAGAACCACGAGTATCGTGTGGCCCTCCGGCCTTCAGGGGCGGAGCAACTGGTCGCCGACGGGCACGAGGTCATGGTGGAGGCTGGCTCAGGCGCCGGGACCAGCCTCGATGACGAGCAGTACGCGTCGGTCGGCTGCAGCATCGCAGCCACCGCGGCGGACGTCTGGGCGAGCTGCGACATGGTCATGAAGGTCAAGGAGCCGCTGGCCTCCGAGTGGCCGCACATGCGCCCCGGGCAGACGGTCTTCACCTACTTCCACCTGGCGGCGGACCGGGCGCTCACCGACGGTATCCTCGCGACCGGCGCCCACTGCTTCGCCTACGAGACGCTCGAGGTCGGGGGCAAGCTGCCCCTCCTTGAGCCCATGAGCGAGGTGGCGGGACGCCTCTCGATCCAGGCCGGCGCCAAGTACCTCGAGAAGCCCGCGGGCGGCGTGGGCCAGCTGCTCGGCGGCGTCCCTGGGGTCGCGCCGGCGGAGGTCGTGGTCATCGGCGGTGGGGTGGTCGGCACCAACGCCGCTCGCATGGCGGCCGGGCTGGGCGCCAACGTCACGGTGCTGGACGTCAACCACGAGCGCATGCGCTACCTCGACGAGATCCTGCCGGCGAACTGCACGACCATCTTCTCGAACCCCATGAGCGTCCGGGAGCGGCTCGAGGCAGCGGACCTCGTGGTGGGGGCTGTGCTGGTCCCTGGCGCGGCGGCGCCCAAGCTGATCAAGCGCGAACACCTCGCCTTCATGAAGGCGGGGAGCGTCATCGCGGACGTGGCCGTGGACCAGGGAGGGTGCTGCGAGACCACCCGGCCGACCACGCACGAGGACCCCACCTTTGTGGTGGACGGCGTCGTCCACTACTGCGTGGCGAACATGCCTGGAGCGGTACCGCGGACCAGCACCTTCGCCCTGACCAATTCCACCCTCTCGTGGGCGCGCCGCCTCGCGCGGCTCGGCCCGAAGCAGGCCATCCTCGCGGACACGGGTCTGGCCAGCGCGGCGAATGCGGTCGGCGGCAAGCTGACCTGTGAGCCGGTGGCGCAGGCCTTCGGAATGGAATTCGTCGCGCCCGCCGTGGCTGCGAACGCCCTCTGAAGCCGGAGACGCCTTGCTCTCAACGATCGAAACTGCCCTGACGCAGGAGATCTCCGGGGTCGCAGATGGCGACGCCTGGAACGTCTTCCTGCTCGCGGTGATTCAAGGGCTCACCGAGTTTCTCCCGGTGAGTAGCTCGGGTCACCTCGCCCTCGGGAAGTCCGTGATGGGGCTCGAGGCCGGGGGGATGGCCCTCGACGTCGCGCTGCACGTGGGGACCCTCGGCGCCATCGTCTGGGCGTTCCGGAAGGACGTCGGGGCGCTGCTGCGTGACCCGTTCGAGGGGCGCTACCTGAGCTGGATTTGGCTGGTGGTCGCCACGCTGCCGGTCGCGGTCATCGGGATCGTCTTCAAGGACTCGATCACGGCGGCGGCGGGCACGGCGGTCGCCGCTGGCGGGGGCTTGCTGGTGACCTCCGCAGCCTTGCTCGTAGGCGAGCGCAGCCGACGCAAGTTCGACGCGCCGGCCTCCCCGGCGGACGGGCCGCCGCTCTTCCGCATGCGCGATGCCCTGGTGATGGGGTTCGCCCAGGCCGCGGCCATCTGGCCCGGAGTCTCGCGGTCTGGATCCACGATCTCAGCCGGTCTCGTCCGCGGGCTCTCGGCGGAGGACGCGGCTCGCCTCTCCTTCCTGATGAGCATCCCGGCGATCTCTGGTGCGGCCATCGTGGAGCTGCCTGGGGCGATCGAGGAGGGCTTCGGCAGCCTCCACGGGGGCGTGGTGTTGGGCGCCATGGTCCTCGCCGGCTTGGTGGGTTGGGGCGCACTCCGCACGCTCCTCCTCGTCCTCCGAAAGGGGTCGTTCCCCTACTTCGCCGGGTACTGCGCGCTGCTCGGGACGGTCGCGCTGCTCATGGGCGCATGAGCGGATAGGCTGGCGCCATGCGCCTCCATCTGCTGTCCGCCGTCGCGCTCCTCGCGCTCTCGCTCGCCGACCGCTCGCCTGGAGCTGCGCTCCCCCCCTGGGCCTCGTCGGCTCCGCCCCTTGGGGTTCAGGCTGATGAGGGTCGAGGGGACCAGGTGAGGGCCCCCGATCTCGCGGCGGCGGCGGCGCTCTTCGGGCTGGAGTGGACCTCCGAGGAGCTGCCCCAGATGCTCGAGACCGTCCGTGAGCGCGTGGCGGACTACCAGCGGCTGCGCGGCCGGCCCATGGCGAACAGCGTGGCGCCGGCGCCCATCGGCACTCCCTTTCTCCCCGGTGTGCAGCCGGGCGAGGTGCAGTGGATCTCCGCGCCCGCGCTGCGGCTGCCGCGGGTGACCCGGCCGGCCAACCTCGAGGAGGTCTGCTTCTGGAGCCTGCCTGAGCTCGCCGCCCTGCTCCGGCAGGGGGACACGACCTCGGTCGAGTTGACGTCGATGTACCTGAGTCGGCTCCGGCGCCTGGACCCTCACCTGCACTGCGTGATCTCCTTCCTCCCGGAGCGAGCGCTGCGGCAGGCGGCGCAAAGGGACGAAGAGCTCGCCTCCGGCGTGGACCGCGGCTTGTTGCACGGCCTGCCCTGGGGGGTGAAGGACCTGATGAGCGTGGAGGGGACGAGGACCACCTGGGGGGCGAAACCCTACGAGGAGCAGGTGCTCGACGGGACCGCCGGGGTGGTCCGTCGGCTGGATGATGCTGGCGCGGTCTTGATCGCCAAGCTGACCCTCGGGGCGCTGGCCATGGGGGACGTGTGGTTCGGTGAGCGCACCCGCAGCCCGTGGGACCTGGACCGCGGCTCCAGCGGCTCCTCTGCGGGGTCCGCCTCTGCGACCGCTGCGGGGGGAGTGGCCTTCGCGATCGGGACCGAGACCCTAGGCTCCATTGTCTCCCCATCGGTGGCCTGCGCCACCAGCAGCCTTCGCCCGACGGTGGGGCGAGTCTCGCGTTCCGGCGCGATGGCGCTCTCGTGGACCATGGACAAGGTGGGGCCCATCACCCGCACGGTCGCAGGGGCCGACCTCGTCTTTCGGGCGATCGAGGGGCGCGACGCGGCGGACCCCTACTCCCGGGACGGTGAGGTCCCGGTGAAGGTCCGCTCCGTGCCGGCCGAGCCCCTTCGGATCGGCGTCCCGGCCGGCGCCTTCGAGCGCTCAGCTGAACTCGAGGAGGTCCTCGACGAGTTGAAGGCCGACGGGCATCAGGTCGTGTCGGTCCGTCTCCCCGAGTATCCCGTGTGCTCCATGCTCGTGATTCTCCACGCGGAGTCCGCGGCGGCCTTTGATGAGCTCACCCGCAGCGGGAGGGATGACCTGTTGCGACGGCAAGACGAGAACGCGTGGCCCAACTCGTTCCGTGCCGCCCAGATGATCCCCGCGGTGTCCTACGTGCAGGCGCAGCGGCTGCGTTCGCTGCTCATGGTGGACATGGCACGGGCCCTCGAGGACGTCGATCTGCTCGTCCACCCGCCCTTCGCGGGCGGAGTTTTGACGATCACCAACCTCACGGGCCACCCGACGGTCTGCGCCCCGTTCGTTCCCAGCGCCGGCCCTCGCGGAGACGGGTCGCCTCGGACCATCTGCTTCACGGGACTCCCTGATCAGGATGAAGCACTCCTGGCCGCGGTGGCGGCGTGGCAGTCGGCGCACCCCGAGCACGTCCTGCACCCGGAGACTCCCTGGCTCGAGCCCGAGGAGCGAGCGGGTGGGAAAGATCGGGAATCGACGGACGCGCTGGGCGCGGGGCGTTGACTCCCTGAGGGGGGGCTGCAAACTGAGTCCATGAGCCAGATTCCTGCCAGCGGCCGCTTCGGCGAGGCGCCCATCATGACCGTCGAGGAGTTCGCGGCGATCCGCCCCGGACTCGAGGGAAAGATCGTGGCCACCTCCGGCGGCTTCGACCCGATTCACCCGGGGCATGCGAGCGTCCTGCTCGCCTCGAAGTCGCACGTGGAGCAAGAGGCCGGCGTGCGCCCCGACCTGCTCGTGGTGATCGTCAACGGGGACGGCTTCCTTCGGAACAAGAAGGGGGCCGAGTTCCAGGACCTGTCCACGCGTGCGCGCGTGGTGGCGTGCCTGCGCGAGGTGGACGTGGTCGTGACCTACGAGACGGACAAGGAGATGACCGTCGAGGGCGCCCTCACGGGGATCCGCCCGCACTTCTTCACGAAGGGGGGCGACCGGACAGGCGCCGACAACATCGCCGAGTGGGGGCTCTGCCAGGAGATCGGTTGCCAGATCGTCACCGGCTGCGGCGTCGACAAGGAGTGGTCCTCGTCGGACCTCCTGGGGCGCTGGGCCCAGCTCGTGAGGGACGGCGCGGTCAGCTGACCGTCGGCGCCCTGTGAGCTCCCGTCCCACACGGCCCGCTCAACCGGGGGCGCCGCTGGCCCCGCTGCTCGACTACCGCCCCGCGCTGGTCGGCGGTCAAGGCGTCGGTCGCTACGTGCGGGAGCTCGCCGCGGCCCTCGCGAGCACGGACGGGGTCGACCTGCGGCTGTTCGGGCCCACCCGTCAGCGGGTCCCCCGGAGCGCCCCTCCCGGCGCGCGCCTCTTCGCGCCGCGCCTCCCCTCGAAGGCCCTCACCGCGCTCGTGGGCGCAACGGGGCTCGGGGTGGAGCGCTTGCTGGGGGGCGGCGACGTGGTCCACCACACCCAGTATCGCCGGCTCCCCACCGGGCGGCCCGAGGTCGCGATGATCCATGACCTGGTGTTCCTGGACTCGGACCGCTACGTGAGCCCGCGGGTCGCTCGGCGCATGAGCGCGTTCGTGCGCGAGGCCGCGAGGCGTTGCGCCGTGCTGCTGACGCCCTCCGAGGCGGTCGCGGATGAGGTCGCCGAGCGCCTTGAGGTCGATCGCTCCCGGGTCAGGGCGACCCACCTCGGCGTGGACCACGCGCTGCGCATGGTCGCCGACGGAACCGTCGCCGCCCGCCTCTCCGCGGAGGTCGAACGCGATGGCCCCTTTCTCTTCACGGCCGCCAGGATCGAGACGCGCAAGAACCTCGAGGTCATCCTGCGGGCTCTCGAACGACTCGGCCCAGACGCGCCTCGGTGGAAGGTGGCTGGGGTCCCAGGGGAGGGCGCAGAGGCCTTCGAGATGGCGTTGGCGGCGTCGCCGGTGTCGGACCGGGTGGAGCGCCTCGGGCATGTGTCCGAGGGCGCGCTCCGCGCTCACCTCGACGCGTGCTCGGCCTTCGTGCTCGTGCCCCACGATGAGGGGTTCGGGCTGGCTCCCCTGGAGGCGATGGCGGTGGGGTGCCCCGCGATCTCCAGCGACGTCCCGGTGGTGCGCGAGGTGTGTGGCGGCGGCGCGGACCTGGTGGCCCCCGGGGATGACGAGGCGCTCGCCGCGGCCATCTTGCGGGCCCTCGAGGCGTCAGGGAAGTCGGCCTCCAGCCGCGAGGATGCGGCGGGGCGGTCGCGGTTGGCCGTGGACCACGCGTCCCGGTTCACGTGGGCGGGCACCGCAGCACAGACCCTCGCCGCCTACCGATTCGCGGCTCGCGACGGCGCCTGAAGCTCGCCGTTCCGGTAGAGCCCCGTACGCGCGGGGTCGACCGTCTGCCCGTCGGCCTCGAAGTAGGTGACCGGGCCGTTCTCCTTGCCGTCCACGAACATGGCGATGCGGAGCAGGGTCCCGTCCTTACGGCGGGAGGTCCATTCGCCGGTCCTTCGTCCGCTCTCGTACTCGCCAGCGTCCTGGGGGGCGCCGTTGGGGAAGAAGGTGCGCCACGGGCCCGTTCGCTGGCCGCGCAAGAAGGCGCCCTCTCCGCGTGACCCGTCCCCGTAGACCTGGGTCCAGGGGCCGACCTCGAGGCCGCTCTCGTACTCCCCTTCGGAGATGGTGACGCCCATCTCGTCGCGGAAGATGAAGCGCCCGTGCTTGAGCCACTCCCCGCCCTCGAGGCGCTCGGAGCCCTCTGCGGTGGGGACCCCGTTGCGGCCGAACTGGTGCAGGGGGCGGGTCTGGCCCTCTTCCTCGTCGGCGCCCGAGCAGCCGGTCAGCCCCGCGCCCACGCTCAGCACCAGGAGCGCGACGAGCAGTGGGTGCCAGGCGTCCATGAACCGAGCCGTTGGGGTGAACTCCGGGCAGGGTGAAGCCGGGAGGGGCCGCGCCGGAGCGGGCTCGATTAGCCTCGGGTGAACCATGGCATCAGGTGGCGGCCAGGGCACGCGGTCTCCTTCCAGGCCCGGTGAGGACGGACGTTGAGCCGCGGGATCCGCAGCTTCTGCTGCAGCTCGAGCACGAGGCGATCGAGGCTCGCGATCGAGGCCCGGGACGGGCGGTCCTCGTCGAAGTTCCCCAGGAGGCAGATGCCCACGTTCCCGATGTTGTTCTGCCCGCCCGCGTGGGCGCCCTGCCACTGGAGTTCGCGGCCCTCGATGACTCTCCCGGCGGGGTCGATGAGGAAGTGGTACCCGATGTCACCCCAGCCCTTGCTGTCCATGTGGTCCCGTTGGATGCCGCGGACGGTGTCGAAGGTGCCCTCGGGGGAGTAGTCCTCGCTGCGGACCACCGAGTGGTGGACGGTGATCCACTGCCAGGGCGCTCTGGCGCGGCTCAGCTCGGTGCGCTTGACACGGCGAGCGCGCCAGGAGGAGCGTCGAATCAGGCCGCCGACGTCGGCCACCGCGACGACCTCGTTGGTGATGGGGGCGGCGCCGACTCGCTGGGCACCGAGGCGCGCCCGAGCCCGCTGGTCTGCGCTGGCGTCCGGGTTGCTGAGGATGCCCTCATAGCCCTCCAGCGCAGCCTGCTGTCGGTAGGCCACGATCGAGCCCGGCGTGCCGGGGGCCCGTCGCTCTTTGGCGAAGGAGAGGCGGCCCTCGGCGAGCTGTAGGTGGGCCTCGACGGTCCAATAACCTCGACGGTTCGGGCGGTCGGCGAGCCAGCGCTCGATCTCCGAGAGTTGGTTCCACGACACCGGGAGCATGGTCCAGGGGGGCGCAGGCCCCGCCGAGGCAGGGGCCTGGTGCGTCTGGGCCGTGACCTCCGGGGGGCGCACCACGGTGGACCGGCGGGTGGTGGTGACGCAGCTGGCGACCACCAGGAGCGCCGCCAAGAGCGAGGCGCAGCGCCATCCTCCGCCCCGGGGCCGAGGGCCCACTGGGGTGTCCAGAGGGAGCGGTCTCCCTGTGACGATTCCGCGCATTCGTCCCACCATGCCCCCTGGATAGCGGAGTGCGGGGGCTGATTTCAACGTATGGGAGCCGAACCTCTGCGACAAATGAAAGACCTGGGGCAGAGCGGGCGGATCCAGCGGTCCCCGGGTTGGAGGTCACGCGGGAGCATGCGATCCTCTCCCCATGATCCGATGCTTCCGTCAGGTGACGCTGTTTCTCGGCCTCACGACCCTCGGTGCGGTCCCGCTGCTTGCGCTCGTTCCGGCCCCGATCGCCCTGGCTCCCGCCCAGGATGAGGACCTCGCTGCCCTGATCGCGGCTGAGCGAGCCGAGGCGGACCTGCTGCGCCGCCGGGGGCAGCTCGTGGACGCGTTGGAGATCACCGACGAGCTCCTCGACGAGGATGAAGAGGACGCGCTGACCCTGGCCGTGCGGGCGCGGATCCAGCTCGACCGAGGAGAGCTCGGCCGGGCTGAGCGTACGGCGACAGAGGCGCTCGAGCTCGCCGGGACCGACGGGCAGCGGGCCGCGGCGGGGCGAGTCCTCGCCGAGGTGATGCTGCGCACCGGGCGCGCGGCTGAGGTCCTCTCCACGCTGGAGGATGCCGTGGGGGGCGGCTCGTTCCTCGCGCCGGGGGAGCGCCCCGCCGACGCCTGGCTGCTGGTTCAGATCCGCGACGGGCTGGGGGACCGCGCCGGCGCGGAGCGCATGGCGCGGAGCGGGGCCGCCACGGACCCGGACGCCGGGGACTGGCGTGGGCTGCTGGCTCGGGCGCGCTGTCAGCGCCGGGCCGGACTGCTGGAGGCGGCCTCCCGGTCCTTGGTGGCCGCGGACCGTGCCTCGCGCGCCGGGCCTGGCGAGGAGCCGGACGTCCTCGCTGAGCTGGCCGACCTCTACTTCGAGAGTGAGCGGGAGATCGAGGCGCCGGGGAAGCGGTCGTCCGGTCGGCTCTATCGCGAGGCCCTGAAGATCAACCCGGTCCACGAGGCCGCCCTGCTCGGGCAGTTCACCCTGCATCGGTTCAACCGGCGTCGGGTGAGCAAGTCCCCCGAGGCGATCCTCGGGGAGCTGCTGACCGCCGTCCCGGGCTCGATCCCCGGGCTCGTGGCGCGTGCGGCGTCGGACCTCGAGGACGGCAAGCTCGTGCAGGTCCGCGCCTCGCTGGCCCGCCTGGATCAGCAGGCGCCTGGGCGGCGAGACGTGCGCACCCTGCACGCCGCGCTCGCCTGGGTGGAGCACGACCGCGCGCGGACCGCGGAGATCCTTGAGGAGCTCCTGCGGGACGCGCCCCTGGATGGACGGCCCGAGCGCGAGATCGGAAAGCACCTGAGTGAGCTCTACCGCTTCGCCGAGGCGGTGGACTTCTTGCAGGCCGCGGTGGAGAGAGATCCGGGCGACTATGAGGCCTGGACGTTGCTCGGCGAGTGCCTCGCCAACTCAGGCGACGAGAAGGGGGGGCTCGAGGCCCTGACCCGCGCCAACGAGGCCGCTCGGGGTCGGCGGGACGCGTATCGGCGGAACCTCACGCTCGTCCTCGAGCGCATGGATCGCGCGTACGTCACAGAGTCGTACGGGTCCTTGAGCTTCTCCTGGCGCCCCGACGCGGCGGAGGTCCTCCGGGCCTACCTCGTGCCGTATTACCAGCAGGCCCGTGAGGAGTTGAGTGAGCGCTACGGGTTCACCCCGGGGGCGACCACGATCTCGGTCTTCCGTCGCCACAAGGACTTCTCCGTCCGCTCGGTGGGCTTCGAGGGCTTCCCCGCGCTCGGGGTCTGCTTCGGGCCAGTGGTGACGGCGGTCTCGCCGCTCTCAAGGCTGCGCGGGAGCTTCTCCTGGGCACGCACCGGGTTCCACGAGTTCAGCCACGTGGTGCACCTGGGGCTCTCGAACAACCGCTGCCCGCGTTGGATCACGGAGGGGCTCGCGACCTGGGAGGAGATCGAGAAGAACCCCACGTGGACCCGCAACATGCGCCGGGACCTCCTGGACGCCCGGGCCAACCGGGACCTGATCCCCTTGCGCGAGCTCAACCGTGCGTTCCGGGGGCCCCGGATTCTCTTCGGCTACTACCAGGGTGGGCTCCTGTGCGAGATGCTGATCGACCAGCACGGATTCCCGCCGATGGTGGCGGTGCTGCGGGCCTTCGACCTCGGCGCGGATCTGGACCAGGCGTTCCGGTCGGTGTTCGATGTCACGCCAGAGGAGGTGGACGCCGCGTTCCTGCGCTTCGTCGACGACAAGCTCGCCGGGCTCGAGATCGAGCCGCGCTGGGCGGACAGGACCCTCCGCCGGATTCAGCTGCGGCTCCCGCGCACGCCGCCGACCGACGAGCTCGCGCGGGCGGAGTGGGCGGAGGATTGGATGACCGTGGCGTGGGGGTCCTTCCAACAGGGGCGGTCCATCGACGCCGAGCGCGCGCTGGAGGTGTTGGACTCGGCGAGCGTGGACGGGCCGCGGCTCATGTTCCTGAGAGGGCAGATGGCGGCGACCTCGGGCAAGATGGCCACCGCTCGCAGGGTCTGGGAGCGGGCCGTGGCGCGGGGCGGGCGGGAGTATCGTTCGCTCCTCGCTCTCTCGCAGCTCCAGCTCGGTGGGGTCGGAGGGCCCCGCGACGCGGACGCCGCTGAGTCGTGCCTGCACCTCGCGATCGAGGCCTTCCCTGGCTTCGGCGAGGGGGCCGGTTCGGCAGAGAAGCTGCTCGCTGATCTGCTGCGCTTGAACGGTGACCCCGACGGCGCGATGGAGCTCATGGAGGACTGGGCCCGGTGGAACGCCGGGGACTATGACGTGCGCCTGGAGCTGGCGGGGTGGCACATCGAGAACGGCCGCGACGCCGCCGCGGTGCGCCTGCTCGAGGAGGCCAACGAGGTGGACATGTTCCGGCGCGACCTGCACCTCTCCTGGGCAGAGGCGTTGGAGCGGCTCGGGCGCATGGGGGAGGCCGCGCGGGAATACGGCGTGGCCCTGGCGGTCCCGGCGGCGTTCGACCCCGATCACCTCACGTATGTGGGCCCGCCGGAGCAGCTGCCCCCCGGAGCGAACCCGGAGAAGCTGCCGGCCGGGCTCCTGAGCCAGATCCCGGAGGAGCTGCTCGAGCCGGTGGCGCTCACCGAGGACGAGCAGTTGGAGATCCTGGACGCCGTGGTGCGCTGCGCGGAGGCCGCTGGCGAGGAGGAGCGGGCTGCGGAGGCCGCGGCCCGGGCGGAGGACCTCCGGTCTGACGGCTGAAGCGAGCCTCGTGCGGGACCCTGCGGCCCTCAGGGGCTAGGATCTCTCCATGCATGACCCCGTCGCAACTGATTCCATGGCACCCCGGCCAGGTGGGGTGCGCCCGCTGTTCGTGGTGCTGGACGGGGTCGATGGTTGCGGGAAGACCACCCAGGCCGCGCGGCTGGCGGCGTCCCTGGCCGCCCAGCGCCCGGCGGGCGGGGAGGGGTCGCTGCACCTGAGGGAGCCCGGCAGCACCACCGCGGGGGAGCGGATTCGCGAGCTGGTGCTCGCTCCGGACCTTGAGCTTGGGCGGGGCACCCTCGCCATGCTCTTCGCGGCGGCCCGTCGCGAGACCCTGGAGCAGCTCGTGGCGCCCGCCATGGCGGCGGGGCGTGACGTGGTCATCGAGCGCTTCCACGCCTCCACCTATGCCTACCAGGGCAGCTCCCAACTCGAGGGAGGAGAGGCGGCCTCGCCGTTCAGCGATGAGGGTCTCCTCTCGCTCCTGCGCACCTGGTCGGGCGCGCCCGTCCCTGACGTGGAGGTCATCCTCGACCTCCCCCCGACGGTCGCCTTTGAGCGGGCCTCGGCCCGGGATGGCGGTCCACGGGACCGCTTCGAGGCCCGCGGTGTCAGCTTCCAGGAGGGCGTCTCCGCCGCCATGCGAGACTACGCGAGCCGCGTGCCCACAGCGGTCGTCGTGGATGGTGCGGGCAGTGAGGACGAGGTGGCGGCGCGCGTGCTGGGCGCCGTCCTCCAGCGCGCGGGGGTGCGCGCATGACGGACCTCATCAGGCCGCGGGGGCATCAGGACGCCGTGGCTGGCCTGGCTCGCAGCGCGCGGGAGGGGCGGCTGCCCCACGCGCTCCTGCTCTCGGGCCCGGACGGCGTGGGCAAGTTTCGTGCGGCCCTCTGGCTGGGCGCGACGCTGCTCTGCGAAGAGGCAGGCGAGGCGCCGTGCGGCGCCTGTGGCTCGTGCAAGCGCGCGCGCGCCGCGTCCCACGCGGACCTGTTCGTCGTGGACGCACGCGCCCACGAGCAGGACGAGCTGACGATCTTCTTTGTGGCGCACCGGGAGGACCGGCCCTCGACGGCCTACCAGGGGACGAGCATCGAGGACTTCCTCGGGCTCCGCGCGGCCGAAGGGCGCGGCAAGTTCGTCGTGATTCGCGAGGCCCATCGCCTCAACGAGGTGGCGCAGAACGCGCTCCTCAAGATGCTCGAGGAGCCGCGGGACGGGGTGCACTTCTTCCTGGAGACCGCCACGCCGGACGCGCTGCTCGAGACGGTTCGGAGCCGCGTGGTGGAGGTGCGCCTCGGGGGCCTCGACCGCGAGACCTGTGAGGCGGTGCTCTTCGAGGCGGGCGGCTTTGATCGCACGGATTCCGGGCAGGTCGCAGAGGTCGCGGGGCTGGTGCGGCTGGCGGGCGGTTCGCCTGGCGTCGCGCTGGACCTGCACGCTCGTCGGGCCCCGGAGCTGGCGCTGTTGATCGGGGCCGCGCTCGCCGGAGAGCGGGCGCCCCACGACGTGGCGGCGGACCTCTGGGAGGTGGATGGGGAGTACCGCGGCAAGACCGCGTTCGTCCGTCGCCGCGTGCGGGCGGAGACCATCCTGGACCTGGGACTCGGGATCCTCGCGGACGCTGAGCGATGCCTTGGCGGCGGTGAGGTGGCGGCCCTGCGCCACGGGTCGACCGCCGAGTCCCTCGCCGCGAGCGCCACCCTTGCATCGGCCCCGGACCGGCGCAGAATAGGTCGTGCGTGGCTCGCGGCTCGCGAGGATCTACGCCTGAACCTTTCACCTGAGGCGCTCGTGGACCGAGCCCTCGCTTCCCTCCCGCGCTGAAGAACGCCATGGATCCCCTCCGCGAGTGCTGGAAGAAAGACCCTCGGTATCGCCTCGAGGCCTACAAGTTCCTCTTCGATGCGCTCGACAAGACCGTGCGGCTGACCGGCAAGGACCAGGCTTCAGACGAGGACAAGCACGTCTCCGGGCAGCAGCTGCTCGACGGGATGCGGGTCCACGCGACGCGGCTCTTTGGGCCCCTCGCGGCGCAGGTCTGGCGGACCTGGGGGATTCACAGCACCACGGACTGGGGGCGGATCGTCTTCAACCTCGTGGACAGTGAGCTGCTCCGGCGCCAGGAGTCGGACTCCATCGAGGACTTCAGGGACGGCTACGACTTCGAGGAGGTGTTCGTGCAGGCGTACCAGCCGGTCCTCCCCATGGAGCTCGGCGCCCAGCCGCGCGGCCCCCTCGACGAACCGGGGGCCTGCTGATGCTGGAGCGCCTCGACAAGAGCAAGCGGAACATCGGCCTCGCCGCCGTGGCGTTCCTCCTCCTCTGGGGAGGGTGGACCGTGCGGAGCGTGCTGAACCCGCTGATCCTCGGGTACCTCTTCGCCTACATCCTGCGGCCAAGCGTCAAGGGCCTCGAGAATCGCGGCCTCGGCCGACGCGAGGCCGTCAACGTCATCTTCACAGCCTTCGCTGCGGTGATGACGGTCACCGTGCTCGGCGTGGCGTTCCAGGCCCAGCAGGCCACCGAGCGGCTGATGGCCGCGTCGAGGTCGGGGCACGACCCCTTCGCGGTCGCAGAGGCGCGGATCGACGAGGTGCTTGAGGGAGCCTCCGAATGGCTGCAAGACATGTTCGGTGAGGATGAGCCCCGCCATGGGGCCACGGACCTGGGCGGCGCCCCCCCCCGGTTGTTCGCCGACCTGCCGCCGGAGCTCGAGCCCTTGGCGGTCGGGGAGGCTCCCGAGTCATCGGAGATCGGGGCGGAGGGCCCGACCCTCCGCAAGCTCCTGCGCTCGTGGTCGGCGGAGTTCACCGCCAAGGTGGGGGACGGGGGGTCCAGCGCGCTGGTGTTCTGGCTGCTTGCGCTCCTGAGCAACCTCTTCGGCGGCGCCCTCAGCATCTTCGCCTTCCTGACCCTGCTACCGGTCTACACCTACTTCCTGCTCTTCGAGCTGGAGCGCATCCACGGCTTCGTGCACGACCACCTCCCCAAGCGGGAGCGGGAGCGCATCTCCCGGGTGGCGATGGCGACGGGCTCCGTGCTCGCCAACTTCTTCCGCGGGCGGCTGCTCATCTGCTTCCTGAAGGGGGCCGTGATCACGGTCGGGCTCATGCTCGCCGGCGTCCCGCACCCCTTCCTCCTGGGGATGCTGAGCGGCTTCATGGCGCTGATCCCCTTCGCGGGTCCGTTCCTGAGCTTCCTGCTGGCCTACTTCGTGGGCTTGCAGCGCATGGAGCCCCTGGAGGCGGCGCTCTGGATCGCTCCGGTCTACGTCTTCGCCGAAGCGTTCGAGGGCTACGTGCTGATCCCCAAGATTCTCGGGGACTCCCTGGGCCTCCACCCCGTGGTGATCCTGCTGGCCGTCTTCGTCGGCGGCTCGGCCCTGGGGCTCTTCGGCTTCCTGATCGCCGTGCCCCTGGCCGCGACCCTGATCATCCTCTTCCGGGAGTTCGTGATGCCGGCCCTCGAGGAGTTCGCCGAGGAGGACAGCCACGTGGACCCTGACCCGCCCGAGCTCGCCACCAAGGGCTGATCGGTACCGCTTGCTCTCCCCAGGGCCCCCGAGGGAGCCGCGAGGGCGGGTGATAGGGGCGATGGGAGGGCCGGAGGACCCCCCAGGTGCCCCCAGCGCCCTCCGCCGGACGGCCCACAGGGGCCGAATCCCCGTGAAGAACCGCCGGGCGGCGCTTCGATCCGCCCTCCTCGATCGGTAGGTTCATGGGTGAG
>JAQWJQ010000247.1 GCA_029248265.1 Planctomycetota bacterium | reverse complement strand
TTCGAGCAGAACGTGGCGGCTGCCGTTGCAGAGCACGGGGGGACGGCCGCGCCGTCAGCGCAGGCCTTCGCAGCGCTCTCTACCATCGAGCAGGATCTCCTGACGGACTTCCTGGCCTCGCTCGGGCGGACGGAGTTCGACTGGGATACCAACAACACCATCGACGAGTTCGATTGGTTCTTCATCTATCCCCTCATGACCGGTCCCGAGCCCGCGACGCCGATCACGCCTGACGATGAAGGGGCGATCGGAGACGTGGACCAGGACGGGGACTTCGACCTCGTGGAATTCGGGAAGCTCCAGCGCGCATTCAGCGGACAGTGAGGGACGACTTCATGCTCAATCAACGCTCCAGACCTCTCGCCGCGACAGTGTTCGCCGCGACGGCGTTCGCCGCGCCTGTCGGCGCCCAGGTGACCCTCGATCTGCAAATCCGCTCCGGCGGGGCTCCGGTCGTGAGCGTCATGCCCGGCGAGGTCGTCTCGTTCTCCGTGGAAGCTCAGCTTGGCGGCGATCCGAGCCAGGGCCTGGCGATGTTCTCCGTGGACCTTGACCACGACGGCGGCCCGCTCAGCCCGGTGCTGCCCAGCGCGGCTGCGGCACCCTTCGACTCGCCCATGGGGCTGACCAACCCGGCGGGGTTCGGCGGCACCCTCCGCGGCGGCGCGCTGCTCCAGGTCGGCGGGGCCATGAACACCATCAACAACCAGTTCGCCGCGGCTCCGTTGGGGGCGGTGGTCACAGGCGTGGCCCTGACGGTGCCGGAGGTGCTGGCCACCGGGTCCCTGGTCGCCCCCTCCTCCGCAGGGGTCTACACGGTCTCCGCGCGGAACCTCTTCGCGAACGCCCTCGACGCACCTGCGCCCGCGGGGCACTGGGAGGTGCTCCCAGTGGAGCCGGGCGCGATCGAGCCGCTGACGCTGCTGGTCCTGGAGTGTGGCGCGCAGACGTTCTGTGAGGCCAAGGTCGACTCGGCTGGTTGCGCGCCGTCGATCACCTCCTCGGGCGCAGCCTCCCTGGGCGGGAGCTCGAGCCTCACGCTCACCGCCTCGAACGTCCTCAACGGTCAATACGGGCTCTTCGTCTACGGGACGGAGGTGGCCGACGACCCCGCGTTTGGTGGCAAGCTCTGCGTGGGCGGGAGCGTGGTTCGGCTCTTTGAGCCCACCAACTCCGGCGGGAGCGGCGCGCCGGGAACCTCCTGCAGCGGCAGCTTCACCCGAGTCATCGACGGCGCCGCCCTCGCCGCCGCAGGCTTTGGCATCGGGGATGAGTTCTTCTGCCAGTGGCTGTACCGCGATCCCCTCGCCCCGGATGGGAGCGGAGCGGGGATCACCAACGCCGCAGCCTTCCTGATTTGTCCCTGAAGTCGAGGGGCGCAGAGCGCCGGGTGGTCGGACGGTTCTGGCTCCTCCTCGCGTCCCCCCTCCTTCTCGGGGCGCTGGCGCCCGCGGCGCCGAGCACCAGCGTGGGGGCGAGGGTGATCCTCGACCTGCCTGACGAGGTCGAGGCGTTCGTGGAGGCCCGCGCCGACTGGCTTGCGGCCTTCGGGGCCTGGGCGGAGGGGGCAGGTGAGCCCCCGTTCAGCCAGGGGGCGAGCTTCCTCATCCCTGCGAGCTCCTCGGCGCCTGCGAACGCTGGCTCGGTGCGGCTTGCGAGGAGCGTCCCCGACCCGGCGGGGCCGCAGGAGACCGACGCGGTCGGCCTGCGGGGCGCGCTCCTCGGCGGGCAGGAGGTGCGCGGTCCCGCCACGGTGCGGACCAAGGTCGTGGGCGCGACGCCTATCGGGGGCGGCTTCGACCTCGAGCTTCGCATCGAGGCGACCATGAGGGGCGCCGCGCCCGCATGGCAAGCCGTCGCCAGGGGGGTCGTGAGCCTGCGAAGGGTGCCCCCCTCGTCGGCGGCGGAAGAGGCCGTCGAGGACTGGGAGTGCGTCGGAGCGCGCGTCCTCGCCTGGGAGTGGGCTTCGAGGGGGGCAGCGCTGTTCACCGAGCGGACCGTTGGTGTGCTCGGAGGGGACGAGCGGGCCGCGGAGCTGCTCTCCGTGGGGATGGCTCGGTGGGCTCAGCGCCTCGACGACCCTTCACTGTCCTCCTGGTTCGGGCACCAAGGGGTGGCGGCGGGCGACGTGAACGGGGACGGTCGTCCGGATCTCCTCGTGGCCATGCCGAGCGGGCTCCCCAACATGCTGCTGGTGCAGCAGCCGGATGGGAGCGTCCGCGACGAGGCGCCCGGAGCGGGGCTCGCGTGGCTCGACGACACCAAGGGCGTCCTCCTCATCGATATGGACGGGGACGGCAGGCAGGACGCGGTCTCTGCGCTCGGGCATGTCCTCGTGGTCCAACGCCAGGATGAGAGCGGGCGCTTCCAGGTGGTCGGCTGGGGCGCCGCCCCGGATGAGGCGCCGTTCTACGGGGTCAGCGCCGCGGACGTCGACGGTGACGGAGACCTTGACCTCTTCGGCGCGCGTTATGTCTCGACGCGCTACGGGGACACGGTGCCGGTGCCCTTCGAGGACGCACGCAACGGCCCCTCCAACGTGTTGTTCCGCAACGACGCTGGTCGACTCGTCGACGTGACGGAGGCGGCCGGCCTCGGCGCCGGAGGGGGGCGGTTCAGCCTGCAGGGGACCTTCTCTGACTTCGACCTCGATGGAGACCCCGATCTCTATGTGGTGAATGACTTCGGCCGTAACCAGCTCTTCGTGAACGAGGGGGGGCGCTTCGAGGACCAGGCGGCGCCCTTCGGGGTCGAGGATCAGGGGGCCGGCATGGGGGCGTCGTGGTCGGACTTTGACCGGGACGGGGACCTCGACCTCTACGTCACCAACATGTACTCCTCCGCTGGCCGACGCGTGGCCTTCCAGGAGGACTTTGCCCCTGGCCGTACCGCCGAGGAGCGCGCCGCGATCCGCCGCCTGAGCTTGGGGAACAGCCTCTTCGTCCGGGAGGGGGCCCGCTTCGTTGACCGCTCCGAGGAGGCTGGGGTCCGGATGGGGCGGTGGGCGTGGGGCGCGGTCTTCACTGACCTGAACGCGGACGGCTTCGATGACCTGATCAGCCCAGCTGGGTTCCTCACCGGCCCAAAGCCGGGCGACCTCTGAAGCTCGTTCTGGCGGCGCGTGGCGCCGCGGTCCAGCAGCGTGGAAGGGGGTGCGGACTACGCGGCGGCGTGGGCTCAGATTGCTCGCTCCATGGAGTCCGGCGTTTCCTGGAGCGGCCATGAGCGCAATGTCGCCTGGCTCCAGGCGGGCTCCGGCGCCTTCATCGACGCTTCCTCGATCTGCGGGTTGGACCAGGCCGATGACGGGCGCGTGGCGCTCCGCTGCGACTGGGACGGAGACGGAGACCTGGACCTCTGGCTTCGCTTTCGAAGCGGCCCGACCCTGCGCTTCCTCGAGAATCACTCGGATCCTGAGAGGCACCTGGTGTTCGAGCCCGGTCGGCCCGGCGCGTCCATGGTGGTGGAGACGACCCTCGCGGGGATCTCTGGTCAGACCCTCCTCCAGACCCGCTCGGCGGACGGCTATCTCGCGGGCGTCCGGCCGCGCGTGACCCTCGCGCTTCGGCCGGGGGAGCAGGTGCTCGGCGAGGTGGTCCAGGTCGAGGGGGAGCGCCGTGTCAGGTCGCTCGAGGAGAGTCGCGCTCGCGTGGTGGAGCGATCGCCGTCGAGGGCCTCGCTCGCCGAGGGCGCGCTGCCGATCGCTCCCTTGCCCGGTCGCGTCGTCCTCCGGACCCCGTTGCCGCTGCCGGCCGAGCGACTTGAGTCGCTGGGCTTCGAGCCTGGGCGGCCGCACGTCGTGGTGGTGGAGGACCCGGAGTGCGCGGTCTGCCGAGAGGTCCTCCCCGCGGCGCTCTCCGCCATTGGGCAGGACGTGCGCCTCGGACTCTCTCGAGTGAATACCGGGAACCAAGAGGACCGCGCTGCCGTCCAGTGGGCATCGATCACCGCTGCACACATCCTCGGCCCCGCAGCCGAGCTAGACACGCCGCTCTCGCTCCTCGTCGACCCTGCGGGCCGGCTTCAGGTCCTACGGGTCGGAACCCTGGGGTATGGCAGGTTGTCGCAAGACGTGGAGCGGCTCGCCCTGAAGCCCATTCAGGGGGCCTTTCGGTCCACCTTTGACCCCCCAGGGGCCAGCCGATGGTTCCACGGCATGCCCCGGATACGTGTAAAGCTCGCTCAAGATCTCCGTGCGGCGGGCTTCGTACCCGAAGCAGATTTCTATTCTAAGTAGGCCACCGCAGTCGCCGGAAACGGCTTCCTCCAACTCCTCCTCCATGAAGCTCCACTCATCCCTCTTCGCAGCGGCCCTCGCGCCCGCCCTGTCAGCCGTCTGCGTCGCTCAGTCCGTGAACTGGGCGGAGTTCGTTCGGGATGACTCCCGCATCAGCGCCCCCAACTCTCTCGTCCTGCAAGACAGTCAGGAGAAGGACATGGCGTGGGGCGACTTCAACCGGGACGGTTGGATCGACCTCGTGGTGGTGCGCAAGCAGCCGTTCACCACGCAGGGCCGGTACCGCAACGTGCTCCTGATGAATGAGTCGGGGACGCTGACAGAGCGCTCCGCTCAGTTCGCGTCGGCCTCGACCGTCGCTGGTGACCAGGGGTTCCTGACCCCGACGAACGACCGCGACGTCGCCGTGGGGGACCTCGACGGAGACGGCTGGCTTGACTTTGTCACGGCCACGACCTTCTCGCCCGGTCAGCCGAAGCACATCTCTCACCCGCGGGTGTACATGAACCTCGGCGAGGTCAACGGCCAGTGGCAGGGCTTCATCTACGACGAGGCACGCCTGCCCGACTGGGGGACGTACCCCAACATGTGCGGGGTCGCGATCGGCGACCTCACGGGTGACGGGTTCCCTGAGGTCTACTTCAGCCACTATGAGCAGCAGGCTCAGGTGGACCTGAACGACCGCCTGTTGATCAACGACGGGAGCGGCTTCTTCGGGGACGAGAGCTCCGCGCGGATGACGACGTCCATGCGAGCTTCCTCCTTCGGGACCTCCGCGGTCATCACGGACATGAACCTCGACGGGGTGAACGACGTGGTCAGCGTCTCGGGCTCGGGCGCAACTGGCGGGCTGACGCGCTCGTCGATCGCCTACAACAACCCGAACAACGAGGGCTTCTTCAACATCCTCCAGGAGCCGTACAGCGGCGCGCCGTACCACGTGGCGACCGGTGACCTCAACAAGGACGGCCTGCCCGACCTCATCCTGAGCGACGACGGCGACGACCGCTATCTCCTCAACGAGGGGAACGACCCGTTCGGTCGCGTGGTCTGGGGCCCGGCCAACACCTTCGCCACGGACGACGGCTTCGGCAGCAACAACCTGATCGTGGACCTGAACGGCGATGACTTCCCGGAGGCGATCATCTGTGACGTCGACGTGGACATCTCGGGCTGCAACCGGCGCCTTCACATCTACCATAACCGCGGCGGTTCAACGGGCGGCACGGTGACGCTGCGCGAGGAGCGCTCCGGCAGCACGTACGGCGCCGCCGGCCTTCCTGAGCTTGAGGGGGTCCACGACGTCGCGCCGATCGACATCGATAATGACGGCGACCTCGACCTCGTGGTCGGCCGTTGCAACGGGACCCGCGTCTACATGAACCAGCGAGACGTCCTCGGCGTCGACTACTGCCAGGACGCGACCGGCAACTCCAGCGGTGTTGCGGCAGACATCAGCGCGATCGGCAGCCCCGTCCTGGAGGACAACGACGTCACCCTCGTCTGCGAAGACCTCCCGGCGAACACGTTCGGCTTCTTTCTCGCGAGCCGGACCCGAGGCTTCCTCCCGAACCCTGGAGGCAGCCTAGGCAACCTCTGCATCCTGGGTGACATCGGCCGCTACGTCGGGCCGGGGCAGATCCTGAACTCGGGGGCCGCGGGCGTGATCCAGCTGGCCATCGACGTGGACAACATCCCGCAGCCCACCGGGAGCGTCGGGATGCTCGCTGGTGAGCGCTTCCACTTCCAGACCTGGTTCCGCGACAACCTCCTCGGCATCACCACCAGCAACTTCTCGGACGCCGTCTCCATCGAGCTTCGCTGAGCCGCGGACTCATCAAAAGCGAGGGCCGATCCGCTGCTGCGGTTCGGCCCTCGTTTCTTGGGTACAGACCATGAACGTCCCCGAGCTGACCCTGCTCCGCAGTACGGACCTCTACCTCATCGACCAGGTCCTGAAGGGCCGGCTCGATGGCGTCCGGCGGGTGGTGGACGTGGGGGCCGGCTCGGGGCGGAACCTCCCCTGGTTCCTTGGTCGGGGCGCGCGGGTGACGGCCTTGGATCCGCGGCCCGAGGCCTTCGAGGCCATGGACGAGTCTCTCATGGCGTTGGGCCTTGAGGCCTCGGCGACGGCTGGATTGGAGCGCGTGCTCGGGCGCGTCGAAGACGCGCCCCTCGAGCGGGGATCCGCCGATCTCGTCATCTGCAACGCGGTCCTGCACTTCGCCGCAGATCCAGCTGAGTTCGAGGCGATGCTGCGAGGGGCCTGGGCGCTCGTGGCCCCGGGTGGGATGTTCTTCGCCCGCCTCGCGTCTAGCGTCGGGATCGAGGGCAGCCTCGTTCCCCTTGGCGCAGGCCGCTTCCTGCTGCCTGACGAGTCCGAGCGCTTCCTCGTGGACGCGCGTGGGCTCGAGGAGTGGCCGGACCGCCTCGGTGCGGAGCGGCTGGAGCCGGTGAAGACGACGGTGGTCTCAGGCCTGCGTGCCATGAGCACCTGGGTCTTGCGCGCGGCAGGTAGAGAGGAGGCACTCCGATGATGAAGCG
>JAQWJQ010000238.1 GCA_029248265.1 Planctomycetota bacterium | reverse complement strand
CTCGAGCCCGTCCCTGCACAGCTCGAAGCCTCCCGCATTGAACTCCAGCTCGTCCGAGATGAGCTCGCCTCCCTGCTCGAGTCCACGACGGCCGAGAAGGAGGCTGCGGCCGAGTCACTCGAGACGCTTCAGGCCTCGAGTCAGCGCGCGCGCGAGGCGGCTTCCGCGGAGGCCGGCATTGTCCAAGGAGAGTTGCAGACGAAGCTCGCGGCCCTCGAGCCTCTTCCCGAGCAACTGGAGAGCACGCGCCAGAACCTCGAGACGGTCCAGCGCGAGCGCGACTCCCTCGCGGAGGGCAGCGCGACCGAGATCGCTGAGCTCAAGGACCGGGTGGCGCACCTCCTCCCCCTCGAGGAACGGCTCACCGTGAGCCGCGGCGAGACCGACAAGCTCCGCAATGAGCTCGCCAACCTCGAGGCCTCCTCGGCCAACCATGAGTCGGAGCTGCGGGAGCGCATCACCGAGCTCGAGCCCTTCCCCGAGCAGCTCAGCGCCGCCCAAAGCGACCTCAGGAACTCCCGGGAACGGGTCCGCGAGCTCGAGCCGCTCGTGTCACGACTGGCCCGGGTGGAGACAGAACTCGCCGCCGCCGGCACGCAGAACAGCTCCCAGAAGGCCTCGAGCGAGCAGGAGATCATCGCGCTACAGGGCCGGGTCGACGAGCTCGAGCCGGTGGTGGTCGAGCTCGCGCGTCGAGAGGGTGAGCTCACGGTCATGCGCGAGCGCCTCGAGGCCCTTGAGCCCATTCCCGCGCAGCTCCGCGACCGGGAGGCTGAGCTGGAGGCGCTGCGCGCCGAGTCCGAGGAGAGCCACGAGAGCGCCCGGCTGAAGGAGCGAGAGCTCGAGCAACGGCTCACGCAGCTCGAGGGGATCGAGGATGAGTTCCTCGCCAACCGCAAGGACTTCGCCGACTTCAAGAAGGCCGCCTCCCGCGACGCCCGCGCGGCGGAGCTCGAGGCCAAGCGTCTCACGTCGACGCTCGAGGAGCTGACCGCGCGCTCCGTGGAGGTTGAGACCTTGCGCGGGCGCCTGAGCGAGCTTCAAGCCTCGCAGAAGGCGGACCAGCGTGAGGCCCATCAGCTTCGGGGCCAGTCCTCCAAGCTCGAGACCCGCCTGACCAGCACGAAGCTCAAGCTGGACGAGCACGCGGCTCAGCTGAGGGAGGCGCGCGCAGAGCTCACGAAGCTCCGCCGCGTCGCCGCCCGCGCCGAGGCCAAGGAGCAGGCTGGGGCCCGAAAGGCCACCAGCAAGAGCGCCGCCACCAAGAAGCCTGCGGCGAAGGCAACGCGCGCGGCAACCAAGACCGCGGGCAAGACCGCGGGCAAGACCGCGGGCAAGACCGCGGGCGCCAAGGAGAAGGTGAAGACGATCCAACCCGCGCCCCGACGCGGACAGGATGACCTCACGGCGATCAGCGGGATCGGGCCCAGCTACGAGAAGGTGCTGAAGAAGGCCGGGATCCACCGATTCGAACAGCTCGCGACGATGACCGCGCCGAAGCTCACGGCGCTCGCTGAGAAAATCGACATCCCCGTCGACCGGATCAAGAAGGACCGCTGGGTCCAGAAGGCCAAGGCCGCGCACCAGAAGAAGTACAAGCAGTGAGTCGCGGCTGCCGCCTCCCAAGGGGCGAGCTCCGCGGCCCCTCCGGCGGAGCTCCCCTGGTGGGGATCGGCCGCCGGCGGCGCGGCCCCACCGGCGCTCGCCCGCCCTTGTGCGGAGGTCAGCCAGGTTCGAGCGCTCGGTGCCCTGGCACGACGTGGACCTCTGCTCCAAAGGCCCCATGACCCGCGATCATTACTCGCTGGCCTCGTGGGTCTACGACGCCGCGACCGCTGGCTGGAGCGGCGGTGCGATCTGGCGCACGCGAGCCCGCGCCCTGTCCCACAGCGAGCCCGGGTCGTCCCTCCTCATCCCCGGGCCGGGCACAGGCCGCCTGGCGGTCACAGCCGCCCGCAAGGGCCTTCGCGTGACCGCCGTGGAGCGCTCCCCACGCATGCTGGCCCGGTGCCGCAAGCGGATCGAACGCCACGGCGTCGAGGTGGATCTCCAGCCGGGCGACGCCCGCCAGCTGCCCCCGGAGCCGCTGTACGACATGGTGATCCTCGAGCACTTCCTGAATGTCTTTCAGCGCCAGGAGATGGAGCGCATACGCGAGGAGATGATCGCTCGGGTCCGTCCAGGCGGGATCCTGGCCGTGGCCGACTTCACCCCCCTGGATCCCCAGGCGTCGAAGCTCGCAAGCCTGCCCCAACGGCTCCATCATGTGATGCCCCTGGGCGGCTGCGCCTTGCTCACAGGGAACGCCATGCACGCGATCTACGACCACGGCCACGAGCTCGACGGACGAGCGGACCTCCGCCTGGAGGAGGTCCACGACGAGCGCAGCTTCGGCCTCGGCCCCGCTTGGTTTCGATGCTGGATCTTCCGCCGGCGAGGGGGCCAGCGGTGACGCCCCAGCCCCCGTCGCTCCTGAGAGCCACCGCCGTGGGCCTCGCCGCAGGCTCCGTCCTCCTCGCCGCCTTCGTCGCCTTGGGTTGGCGCAGCCTGGACGCGGCGTGGGCCGGGATCGACTTCAACGCCGCCCTCTTCGAGGACTTCCTCGGCCCGTACTGGCAGACCGCGGTATCGCTCGGGGCCCGCGAGTGGGCGCCAGCAGACGGGTACCTCTACCCGGCCTTCGGCGCCGGGCTCCTCGCGCCGATCACCTCCCTCGGTGACGCGGCGGCCTCATGGGCCTGCGCAGCGCTGATGGTCGCGGCTACGGCTCTCCTCCTCGGGAGCCTGTTCACGCTCCGGCCACCCTCGAGCTCCCGCGAGGCCGCCGCCGTGGGCGCCGCGGCTCTCCTCGCCCACCCGGTCATCCACGGGGCGTATTGGGGGCAAGCCGCCCTGCCCGTCGCCGCCCTCAGCCTGGCCGCCTTCGCCGCCTGGTCCCGCGCCCGCCCCATCACCGGCGGAGTGCTCTTGGGCGTGGCCGCCGCGATCAAGCTGACCCCCCTCGTCTTCCTCGCCGCCCCTGCCCTGCGCCGAGATCACGACGGTCGACGGCGCGCGCTCTGCTGGAGCCTCGGCGTCTTCACGGCCTGCGCGATCCTCATCCCCATGCTGGCCATGGGCCCGGCGGGGTTCGTCGAGTTCCACCTCGAGGCCGCTCGGCAGCTCCGCGCGCTCGCCGGCGAGGCCGCCACCGCCGTGGGCGGGCGCGGGAGCCAGGACCCCGGCGCCCTGATCGCCCGCGCCGCTGGTGACCGCGCCTTCTGGGTGGGAAAGACCTTCGGGGTCCTCCTCTCCGCCCTCCTCATCCACAGGACCCGCGCCGAGCTCCGGGGCCCTGCCCCCCGATGGGACCTCGCCTTCGTGCTGCTCGCCGCCGTCCCCTGGCTCCTCGTCACCCCCACCTGGCCCCACGGCCTCGTCTGGGTCGTGGTGGCATGGCCTCTGGGCTGGACCGCCGGACGCGCCGGGCGTGTCCTCGTCTCGGGCTCGATCCTCCTCGGCTCACTCCCCCTCCTACGCTGGACCCAGGACCCCGTACAGCACGCAGCGCTGGGGCTCCCGGCGGCAGCCGCCGCTCTCGCCTTGGCAGCCGCTCTGGTCGCCCAACGGCGGGCGGTCGGACCCCACCAGCGGCCCTGAGGTGGCCTCGGGCGACTAGTCCGCCGAGCTCGCCACGCGACCCAGCCTCGCCTCGGCCGCAGCCTCCACCGCCGTGAGCGCGGCCCCCATGCGGTCCACCGTCTCCGGCGACTCCGTCATGGCCATGATCGGGTCGAGCTCGATGGGCTCCCCCACCTCAACGACGACCCGGCTGAACGGGAAGGGAACCAGGAGGCGGTCCCAGGTCCGCAGCTTCACGCCGCTGGAGCAGGCGAAGGAGATCGGGACCACGGGGCTGCCCGAGAGGCGGGCCAACATGATCGCGCCGGGCTTGAACTCGTGCGGCGGTCCCGTGGAGCCGTCCGGGGCAATGAGCGGCGAGAGGTTCGCCTCCTTGATGGCCAGATACATGTCACGCATGGCCAGGGCCCCGCTGCGTCGGCCCGAGCCGCGCACCGCGGTCACGCCGAGCTTGGCCAGCAACCGCGCGCCGAGCTCACCGTCCTTGGACGGGCTCACGAGCGCGCCGGGCACCACCCCGCGGCGGCGGAGTCGCCGCAGGTAGGCGACCCCCATGATCTGGCGCTGGTGCCAGACGCAGGGAATGAAGCGCTCCCCGCGCTCGAGCAGCGGCTCGAGGTGCTCTTCGCCGTGGACGCGAACGCGCAGCGTCGCCCAATAGAGACGCAGCACCTGGGCCAGGAACCAGGCGAACCTGGGGAAGAGCGCCGTCCGCCACCACGGCATCGGCTTCTGGGCGCGAGGCGCGCCGCGGTCGCGCTCGGGGAGCGCCGGCGGCTCCGGGTCCAACTGCGAGGCCGCCATGCCACTCAGGCCCGGCTCACCTTGCCGGCCTGGATACGGTCCGAGAGGAGCACCGCGAGCCCGCGAATCGTGGGCTGGTCGAAGAAGTCCCGGATGTCGAGGCCGCCGGGGTAGCGGGACTCGATCAAGCCGTGAATCTCCGCGAGGTCGATGGAGCTCATCCCCTGCTCGAAGAGGTTGTCTTCGGGCCCGAAGCGTAGCCCGTCGAGGACGTCCGCGCAGAAGCCGCACATCATCGACTCGATGTCCTCGGGCGCCCCGTCGCTGGATCCCTCGCCCACCACCTCCGGCTTCAGCTCCTCCTCGCCCTCCACCGACGACGGCCGCAGGACTGCGAGAGCCTCGTCGAAGGTCCCGGCCAGGAGCTCTCGGGCGAGCTGTGCTCGCTGCACCTTGCCGCTGGTGGTGCGCGGGATCTGCTGCACGGGGACCACGAGGTCCACGCCAATCCCGTAGACGTCCGTGAGGTGCTGTCGCGTGGCGACAGCGGTGTCCGCGAAGGCCGCGGGGTCGCCCCGGTGCACCATGAAGACCGCCGCTTCCTCGGGGGCCCCATCGCGCTGGACCGGCGCCACCGCCACCCGCAGCGCGTCCACCCCGAGGGCCGCCTGCAGGCTCTCCTCGAGGTCATGGGGATAGAGGTTCTGACCGTTGACGATCACCAGGTCCTTCATTCGACCCGTGATGTGGAGCGCGCCGCCCCGCAGGAAGCCGAGGTCACCGGTGTCGAGCCAGCCCTCCCCTTGGAGCGCGGCCGCGGTCGCGGCGGGGTCGTCCAGGTACCCCTCCGTGACGTTCTCGCCGCGGATCCACACGCGGCCTACGTGGTCCTCCGGCAGGCCCCCGCCGTCGATCCCCGTGATCCGCACCTCCACACCGGAGAGCGGCTGACCACAGCCGACCGTCACCATGGCGTCGTCGCCGTCCGTCTCGATGACCCGGTCTCCCGGACCCGACGACTCGCGCGAGACCCGGACCCCCGCGATGACCTCGCTCTGCCGCGGAAAGGTCACCGCCAGCGTTGCCTCCGCGAGGCCATAGACCGGGAAGATCGTCGAGCGCCCGAGGCCCACCGGAGCGAGTCTGTCGAGGAACTCCTCCGCCAAGGCGAGAGAGATGGGCTCGGCGCCGTTCATGATCAGCCGGACCGCGGACAGGTCGACGCCCTCAGGGACTCCCTTCCGGGCGATCGACTTGAGGGCGTGGCGGTAGCCGAAGTTCGGGGATGAGAGGATCGTGGACCCGAGGGCGGCGGCGTCCTGCAGCCAAACGAGGGGCGTGCGCGCGAAGGCCGACGTGGGCATCAGCGCCTGGTCCGCTCCCCAGCGAAGGGGCGCGAGGTGGAAGCCCACCAGTCCCATGTCGTGGGACAGCGGCATCCAGCTGAACGTTCGATCCGCGGGGCCGAGCGCAATGCCCTCACCGATGGAGCGCAGGTTCGCGAGGGCCTGCCCGTGGCGGATGATCACGCCCTTCGGCGCGCGCGTGGAGCCTGAGCTGAACTGAACGAAGGCGACCTCGCCCGCCTCACGCGGCACCTCGGCGCCAGGGGCCCTGTCGCCTGCGGGCCAGACCCAGCGGCCGGCGACGCCCGACTCGCTGAGGCGCTCGAGGCCGGACTCCTCGATGACCAGCGCCGCCGCGGCCCGCCGCGTGAGGATGTCGACGATCTTGGCGCGGCTGGACTCGTTTGAGGGCGGCGCGAGCGGGACGGCGATGAGCCCGCCGAGCTGGCAGGCCCAGAAGATCTCCACGAAGGCCGCGGGGTCGTCCACGGGCATCACGACCTCCTGACCCCGCGTGAGGCCGGCGCGCTGGAGGTCTCCGAGCCGCCGGAGCGCGGCGTCCCGCAGCTCGTCGACAGTCATCCACCGGTACTGGCCGGGCTTCTCGAAGAAGCCGAGCCGCTGCTCCCCGCTCCGGTCACTGCGGAGGAGGTCGACGAGGGTCTTGGGTTCGGGCATCGGAGGCGTTCGCTATCTACGCGTGACGCTCAGCGGGATGGGATCCCGCGCCCGGAGGTTGACGCCGGGCTCAATCGCCGGCGCGTCGGGGCAGAGCGCGTCGAGATGGTAGCGGGAGGACGCCCAGACGAGATGCTGGACCGTGGCGTTCAGCGCGAAGCCGTCCCCCGCGCAGCGACGAGGGCCGGAGGAGAACGGGATATAGGCCCCCCGCACGGGGGCGATGCCAGACGACGGGATCCGAGAGGGGTCGAAGCGCTCGGGCTCCTCCCAGTAGGCCGGGTGGCGGTGCAGGAGGTAGGGGGTGATCAGGATCTGGGTCCCGGCAGGCACCGGGTGCCCGGCGAGCACGTCGTCCTTGAGGGCCTTGCGGGTGAACATCCAGACCGGCGGGTAGAGGCGCAGGGTCTCGTGAATGACCCGCGACCCCAGGTCGTAGCGGCCCTGGATCATCTTCCCGTCCATGACCGCGGGTCCGACCGCGTCCACCTCCGCCGCGAGGGCGCGCTGGACGTCCTGGTGGCGGGCGAGCAGGGACCAGGCCCACGCGGTCGTCGCCGCCGTGGTCTCGTGACCGGCGACCAACAGCGTCATCAACTCGTCCACCATCCCCTCCATGTCGAGGGGCTCACCGGAGTCGCGAT
Organism: Planctomycetota bacterium; assembly: GCA_029248265.1. GTDB lineage: Bacteria > Planctomycetota > UBA1135 > UBA1135 > Saltatorellus. The sequence continues at coordinate 11,561 of JAQWJQ010000238.1, read as the reverse complement.
CTCGCGCCGCGAGGTAGCGCCCGAGGAAGTCCTCCGCCTCTCCGGCTGCCCCGCGGGCGCGGCGGGCCTCCACCAACTCGCGCACCACCGGCCAGAGCTGGCGGAAGCGCATGGCGAACATCAGGTCCCGCTGGACCGTGTCCACCACCAGGTTGAAGGGGTTGCCGCCCTCACGCGCGTCGAGCGCCTCGAGGTCGTCGCCGAAGACCGAGCGGAGGATGATCCGCAGGCCGAGGCGGTTGGCCTCGTCCACGATGTCGAGCGGGTCGCCGCTGTCGGCGTGCGCCTCCCAGGTCTCCGCGCGCTCCTCGATGCAGCGGGCGATCAGCCCGCCCATGGCGCCGACGCTGGGCCGGCTGAACGCGGGCTGGAGCATCTTGCGCCGCGTCCGCCAGTGGTCACCGTCGGACACGATCAGCCCGTCCCCCAGCAGCATTTTCACGCGCTCGAAGCCCACCCCCTTGCCGTAGTCCGGCTGCCGCCGCGTCAGGATCTCGTGGATCGCCTCCGGGTCATTGAGGACCCAGACCGGGAGCCCCCCGTCCCCCGCGACATTCTCGGCGCCTCCCTGCGGCGGGATGGCCCAGATGTCCCCGTACTCCTCAAAGCCTCGCTGGAGGAAGTCCAGGGTCTCCTGGTTCGCGTCAAAGGCGAAGGACGACCCCGGGCCGGGTAGTGCGGCGTTGGATCGCGGCGGGTGGGTCATGGCGTACGAACCGGCGCTGGCGGGAGCATGCGCGGAGGCGGATGTGGTGGGCCCTGAAGGACTCGAACCTTCGACCAAGCGATTATGAGTCACCTGCTCTAACCGACTGAGCTAAGGGCCCGTTCGCCGCGTTCGGCGTCCAGAGGGTAACCTCTCGCCATGCCGTCCACAGAGATCGATGTCCGCGGAGAGTTCGCCCGCTTGCACGAGGCGTTTGACGCCTTCGAGTCCATCCGCCAGGAGGGAGAGGCTTCCTGCCGCGCACGGGCCCCGGAGGTGTCCGGCTGGAGCGTCGAGCAGCACCTCTACCACATCGCCTTGGCCACGGACCTGGCCTTCCGCCACGTGAAGTCCTTGGTGGCCCGCAAGGGGCGCCTGATCCAGGAGGAGGGCGCGATCCAGGAGCGCGCGGCGCAGGTGCTGGAGAACGACGCCACCCCCCGCGGCGAGGCCCAGGCTCCGCGCATGGTCACCCCCGACGAGACGGTGGAGCCGCGCTTCCTGGAGATGGAGTTGGGCGGCAACCGGGAGGCACTCGCCGGCCTCGAGGCCATCGCCGATGAGATCGCCGCCGCCCCGGCCTGGATCCCCCACCAGGAGCTGGGCCCCCTGGCCGCGGACCACTGGCTGCGCTTCTCCGCGCTCCACGCCCGTCACCACTGGGCCATCGTCCAGGACATCCGGGCGGCCCTCGCTCGCTGATCGCGACTCCCCCTCCATGTTCACGACGCTGCTCGTCACCCTGGCCCTCTCCTGCCAGTCTCCGCCTGAGCTCAGCCCCCCCCAGGAGTGGAGCGACGATACGGTCGACGTCTGGACGAGCGGCGTGGCGGGCTACCACACCTACCGCATCCCCGCTGTCCTCCGCACTCCCGACGGCGCCCTGCTCGCGTTCTGCGAGGGCCGCAAGGGCGGGCGCGGAGACTCTGGAGACATCGACCTGCTCATGAAGCGCTCCGATGACGGCGGCGCCACGTGGGGAGCGCAGCGGGTCCTCTGGGACGACGGCCGCAACGTCTGCGGGAACCCCTGCCCCGTGCTCGACGAGGACACGGGGATGATCTTCCTCTTCCTCACCCACAACCTCGGGCACGACCAAGAGAGCGAGATCATCTCCGGCACGTCGCAGGGCACGCGGACCGTCTGGATGATGGCGAGCGCGGACGGCGGCGCGCAGTGGTCCGAGCCGCGAGAGGTGACCGCCTCCACGAAGCGAAAGGCCTGGAGCTGGTACGCCACCGGTCCGGGCGTGGGCATTCAGCTCAAGGTCGGACCGCACGCGGGCCGCCTCGTCATCCCCTGCGACCACATCGAGGCGGACTCCCGGCGCTACTACAGCCACGTCTTGCTCTCCGACGACCACGGCGCCACCTGGCGCATCGGCGGCCGCTCCGGACGCGACCAGCTCAACGAGTGCCAGGTCGCCGAGCTCGACTCGGGAGAGCTCGTGCTGAACATGCGGAACTACAACCGCCAGAAGCGAGCCCGCGCCGTCGCTCGCTCGACGGACGGCGGGGAGAGCTTTGGCGAGGTCACCTGGGACGAGACCCTCCCGGAGCCCATCTGTCAGGCGGGGATGGTGACCGTCCGCGCCGGCCGCGGCGGCGGCGCAGTGGAGCGCTGGCTGGTCTTCTCCAATCCGGCCTCCCCCGACCGGCGCGAGCGGATGCTGGTGAGGGTGAGCTACGACGGCGGGCGCCGGTGGCACACCGCCGCGTTGCTCCACAGCAAGGCCGCGGCTTATTCCTGCCTGGTGGACCTCTCGGAGGGCACATCCAACGCCGTGGGGTGCCTCTACGAGCGCGGCCAGGAGAGCCCCTACGAGCGGATCACCTTCCAGCGCATCGAGCTGTCGCCGCCGCGCCAGGCGACGCCCGGCGCGACTCGCTGATCGCGCTCAGGCCTGGTCCGCTGCGCGGGCCACGATCATGGCCACACAGGCGGTCAGCCGCTCCGCCATCTCGAGGTGCAGGAACTCGTTGGGCCCGTGGGCGTTGGAGCCCGGGCCAAGCACCCCTGTGATGACGAACTGTGCCTCGGGGAACGACTCGCCCAGGAGGCCCATCAGCGGGATGGTCCCGCCTTCCCCGAGGGACACCGCGTCCTTCCCGAAGAACTCGCGGCTCGACTCCTGGATGGCACCGTCGAGCCAGGGAGCGAAGGGAGGCGCATTCCAACCCGTCGCGCCGTCAGCGTTCTCGAAGGAGACCTGGGCTCCGTAGGGCGGATCGGACTCCAGGGCCTCCTTGATCGCAGCGAGCGCAGCATCCGGGTCGGTGGTCGGTGCGGTTCGGAAGCTGAGCTTGAGCGCCGTCTCGGGGCGCAGCACGTTCCCGGCGTGCTCCAGCGGCGGCATCCCCGCCGCGCCCGTCACGGAGAGCGTGGCGCGCCACGTGCGCGCGATCACACGTGATGCAGCGTCGGCGCCCATGGGCCGCACGCCCGGCTGGAAGGGATACTTGTCATGCACGCTCTCGCCGAGCACGCCCGCTGCGGCGTCGGCCTGGGCCAGGCGGTCTCCAGGGACCTCGGCGCGCAGCGCAGGGAGGATCACCTCACCGGTGTCCGCGTCCTCTACCCTGTCCAAGAGACGCCGCGCCACGCGGAAGCTCGAGGGCACCACGCCGCTCGCGTCGCCCGAGTGGATCCCCTCGGAGACGGTCGAGACCCGGAGGTCTCCGTTCACGTTGCCGCGCAGCGAGGTGCAGAGCCACATGCGCTCGTAGTCCCCCGCGCCGCTGTCGAGGCACACCACGAGCCCCGGGGTTCCGATGCGCCCCTTGAGGTGCTCCACATACGCGGCGAGGTCCGGGCTCCCGCTCTCCTCGCTGGTCTCGATGAGGCAGACGCAGCGCGGGTGCGGCGCGCCCTGGTCCTGCAGCGCCTCGAGGGCCCCGAGAGATCCGAACACGGCATACCCGTCGTCCGCCGCCCCACGACCGTAGAGCTTGCCGTCCTCCACCACGGGCTCCCACGGCCCCTTGTTCTCGTCCCATCCGGTCACCTCAGGCTGCTTGTCCAGGTGGCCGTACATGAGGATCGTGCCGCCGTCGGCGTCGGCCGGCATGCCGGAGGCGGGCACCTCCACCAGCAGCGTGGGCGTCAGACCCTCAAGCCGGATGATCTCGACGGTCATCCCCTCCAGCTTCCGCTCGCGACACCACGCGGCTGCCAGCTCCACCGCCTCGTCCAGGAAGCCGTTGACTGCCCAGTCCGCGTCGAAGGCCGGCGACTTGGCCGGGATGCGGATGAACTCGGAGATCGCGGGGAGGATGGAATCCCGCCAGGAGCGGGCGACGTGGTCCCGGAGCGCAGCCGGGTCGAGCGTGGCGGAGGTCATGACGCTAGTGTGCATGGAACATGGCCTCCCGTCACCCCGCACACCGCGGCGCCCCCTCCCTCGCGCTCCTCCTCCTGGCGGCCGCCTGCGGTGAGCGCGAGCCCGTTGATCCCGGGGCTCCGACGGAGGGCCCCGACCCGCACCCGCCCACGGCGAGGTGGGGCCAGGTGGAACAGCTCCAGGCGGACCTCGCCGCTCCCCGCCACGCCTCAGACGGTCAAGGGAGCGTCCGCGTCACGCGCGCTCCCGAGAGGGTGGTCGCAGGGGGCGTCGGGCGCTGGACCTTCGAGTTCAAGGTCGCCGAGACAGGAATCGCGCCCGGCGGCTCGATCCACTTCATGCCCGAGCCCTTCTGGGGGTGGTCCACCCCCCAGGTCCAACGCGCAGGGCTCCCCGGCTACACCAACGTCGCCGTGAGCAGGCCAGGGACCTCCCTGGCAGCCGACACCTTCGGCGGTCAGGACTCCGGCCTCCTGGTCTTGACGGTCGGCGGCGCCGCCTTGGAGGGTGGCGACCTCGTCACGCTCGACTACGGCGCCGGCCCGGCGGGTTCCCGCGCCGACCGCTACGCCGGGCGCGACGCCCGGCTCTGGTTCTCGGTCGACGGGGACGGAGACGGGGTGCGGGCCATCGTGCCGGACTCCCCCGCCGTCGATGTCGCCCCCCGCGCCCCCGCGCGAGTCGTGCTCCTTGGACCCAGCACCGCCAGCCCCGGAGACCTCCTCAGGTTCCACGTCTCGGCCCTCGATGAGTGGGCCAACAGGGCGCCGGAGGTGGACGGAGAGCCATGGCGAGGAAGCGTGCGGCTGGAGGTCCTCGGACCGCTCTCCGAGCGCACCCCATGCCCCGAGACCGTCGAGCTGGACGAGCATGGCTTCGCGATCTTCGAGGTCACCGCCCCGTCACCGCAGGCGCCGCGGGTCCTCCGCCTCCGCGCGACGCTGACGCTCCCTGACGGCACGTCCACGACCTCCGTCTCGAACCCCACGCTCGTGGACCCCGTCGCGCCACGAATCCTCTGGGCTGACCTTCACGGCCACACTGGCCGCTCGGACGGCACCGGCGCCGTCGAGGACTACTTCCGTTATGCCCGCGACACCGCGCGCCTCGACGTCCTCGCGCTCACCGACCACGACCACTTCGGACCCCGATTCCTGGACCAGGTCCCCGCCTGGCAGGAGGAGATGCGGGAGGTCACCGAGCGCTTCCATGACCCCGGCCGATTGGTGACGCTCCACGGCTACGAGTGGACGAGTTGGATCCACGGGCACCGGCACGTGCTGCGCTTCGACGCTGGCGGACCGATCCTCTCGTCCATGGACCCTGCCACCGACACCCCCGCCGAGCTCTGGGACGCCTTGCGTGGCACCCCGGCCATGACCGTCGCACACCACAGTTCAGGGAACCCCATCCCGGTCAACTGGAGCTACCCGCCCGATCCCCTCCTCGAGCCTGTCACGGAGGTCGTCTCGGTGCACGGATCCAGCGAGGCGCGGGACGCGCCGCAGGTCGTCGCTGGGAGCCGCGACGGGCGATTCGTCCGGGATCAACTCGACCGCGGGCTACGCCTCGGCTTCATCGGCTCGGGCGACTCCCACGACGGACACCCCGGGCTACCGCACCTGTCCCCCACCTACGGCTGGCGACCCGCATCCGACCGGACCGGCGAGATCCCCGGCACGGGCGGCCTGGCCGCGATCTCCTCTCCCTCCTTTGATCGCGCGGGGGTCATGGGTGCCTTGCGCGGGCGGGCCGCCTACGCGACCAGCGGACCGAGGATGCTCGTGCTCGTCGGGCGCGAACCGGAGAGCTCTAAGGTCAGAATCCGCTTCCACGGAACCGCCCCGCTCGACCGCGTCGACCTCGTCCTCGGGCCGACGCCCTCCGGAACCCAGGGGTCCGAGGTCCGCGAGCTTCGGGCGGGCGGGGCCACCCTGGACGCGGACTTCGAGGTGGAGCTGCCAGAGACCCTGAAGCGCACGTACTTCTACCTCCGGGTGGTCCAGGTCGACCGAGCGACCGCGTGGGCCGGCCCGTGGTGGCGAGACGGCGACGCGCCAGCCAGCGCTCAGGCTGAGCGACGATCCGACTGAATCGAGGTGTCGAACTGGGCGGCCTCGCCGGCCCCACAGACCCGATCACGCCCCTCGGCCTTGGCCCGATAGAGGGCCGTATCGGCGGCCTTGATGAGGTCGTCAAAGGTCTCCATGTCTGACGTGGTCATGGCGACCCCGAGGCTCACGGTGACCAGCTCATGGAAGTCACCGTGCTCGACGGCCTTGGAGGCCACCGCGCCCCGCAGGCGCTCAGCAGCGAGCATGGCCGTCTCCGCGGTACCGCCGACACTCAAGACGATGAACTCCTCTCCGCCGAGGCGGCAGAGCGTGTCTGAGCCCCGGGTGTGGGCCTGTAGCTGGCGGGCGACCGAGCGCAGTACCGCGTCACCTGTGTCATGACCGAACTGGTCATTGACGAGCTTGAAGGTGTCGATATCGATGATCGTCACCGCGAGGCCCCGGCCGATGCGCTCCCGGGATTCCCACTCCTGCTTGAGGCGCTTCATGGCGTAGCGGCGGTTCGGGAGGTGCGTGAGCGTGTCCGTCAAGGCTGCAGCGCGCAGCTTCCGGGCCATGATCTCGAGCTCGGTCACCTGGCGCAGCTGGGAGCGCTCCGCAGCCTCGGCCCGCTCACGGAGCTCGATCGCGCGCACGGCTGCGCGAACTCTCGCGAGCAAGATCCGAGGGTTGAAGGGCTTGGCGACGAAGTCATTCACGCCCGCCTCAAAGGCCTCAACGACCTGCTCGTCGTTCCCGCAGGCCGTCACGATGACAAGGTGCATTCGCGCTCCAGCCTGGCTCCGACGAAGCGTTCGGCAGAGGTCGACGCCGTTCATCTCTGGCATCATCCAGTCCGTCACGACGATCTGTGGCGAGTGCTGAAGCGCCATCGAGAGGCCCTCCGCGCTGGAGCTTGCGGTCAGCAACTCGAAGCCCTCGCGCTTCAGGTAGTGCGCGATGAGACGCAGCATCTGCGGGTCATCCTCGACGACCAAGACCCGGATCGGGGTGTGCACCTCACCACCGGGCGGTTCCTCCAGAGGGAGCGGCAGATCGAGGTCATCCCGGATGCTGAGCTCCTCGACCTCGGCCTCGACCGGCTCGGGGGCCGCGCCCGTGGCGGTCGCCAGCAGGCCCGAGGGGCCCCCCCGGCGCTCCATCTCCAGCGCGACCTCCTGAAAGCGACCCGCCGAGGAGGCGGGGAGATCGATGAGCCGCCCCCACTCCTCGAAGCTCGGGATGATCGCGTCACACGTGGACAGCAGCGCGTCCAGGTCGAGCCCCAGGTCCGCACCCACGCGCTGCAACGAGAGGAACAGTCCGCGCCAGCGGGCATCCTCGATGTCCCAGCTCCCGTTGATCACGCGGGCGATCAGGTGCCCGCTTCGGACCAGCGACAGCAGGTCCGGCCTCCCCCCAAGGTCCTCCGCATCGTCCGCGCTGCGCCCAGGGTCCTGGGCCCGCAGGAGCGCGACCTTCTGAAACTCCTCCGGGAGGCCCCAGTGAGCCATCAACTCGGCGGTCACCTCGAAGTGGTCGATTCCGAACTCTCGCCCCTCACCCCTGGCCAGCGTGAGGTCCGCCTGGCCGGCATTCGCTGAGACGAGGCGTGAATATCGCTCGGGGTGCACACACGCCAAGGCCAGCTTTCCCACGTCGCAGAGGAGCGCGCAGGTGAAGGCTGAGGCCGGGTCCGGGAAGCGGGAGACCTGCGCCATAGAGTGCGCCGCCACGGCGGTCGCGAGCGAGTGACTCCAGTAGGCCGTGAAGTCAAAGGCCCGCGCAGTCCCCCGACGATTATCCGCGATCAGCGAGAAGCCCAACGCCGCAGAGCGCACCGCCCGGACGCCCAGCCGCTTGGTGGCTTGGGCGACCGTGTGCACCGGCAGGAGCCCATCCCGGTTCGCCGCGTTGGCGATCTTGATGACCCGCCCGGAGAGCGCGGGGTCCGCGAGGATCGTCTTGATCAGCTCGTCGTAGGCGAAGTTGTCCGTCGACGTCAGCTCCAGGATCCGCAGGCCAGCCGCGGAGGGCGACGGCAGGGAGCCGGTGAGTCGGAGTTCATTGAACTGACGGTTCATGAGGGGGTCTGAAGACGCGTGGGGCGATGCCCCAGGGGTTCAAGCGGTCTTTCTGTGCTCAGGGTCTACTTCGACCCGGAGCAAATCTCCCCTCGCTGTACAAACCTGATTACGGCCCAGTGTCTTCGCCTGATACACCGCCTGATCGGCCGCCCGCATCATCTCCGAGGCGCTGGCGTAGCCCTGCTCAACGGAGGCGACACCGAGGCTGAGCGAGACGCAGCCGCAGAAGCCCTCAGCCTCCACGACGTTCTCCTCCACCACCACCCGCACGCGCTCTGCCAGATCCGTCGCCTCCGCAACGCGGGCGCCGCGAGCGATGATGAGGAACTCCTCTCCCCCGAAACGCGCGACCTGGTCTTCACCCCTCAGCGTGGCCTTGATCGCCTGGGCAGTCGCCTTGAGGACCGCGTCACCGACGTCGTGACCGAAGCCGTCGTTGACTCCCTTGAACTTGTCAATGTCGATCATGATGACCGAGAACTGACTCCCGCTGCGGGTGCTGGACTTCCACTCCGCCTCGATCCGCTCCATGGCGTGCCGCCGATTCGGCACCTCCGTGAGCAGGTCCGTGAGGGACAGCGTCTGCAGCCGGCGGTTGAAGTTGTTCTTGTCGGCGAGCTGTCGAAGGATGGTCCGGCGGTCCTCCTCGATCCGGCGCTGAAGGCCCACGATCCGCATCCCGGCCCGGAGCCGCGCGGTGAGGAACTGCGCGTCAAAGGGCTTCTGAACGAAGTCGTCCACCCCCGACTCAAAGGCCTCGACCAGGAGGTCTTCCTCCCGCGCACCTGTGAGGAGGACGATGTACATCGAGGACCCCCGCTTCGACCGCCGCAGGGCCCTCGTCAGCTCCAGGCCGCTCATCTCGGGCATCTCCTGGTCGGCGACGATGATGTCCGGCCCTTCCCGCATCGCGACCTTCATCGCCTCCGAACCGTTCTTGGCGAACGTGACGTCGAAGCCCTGCGTACGCAGCGTAGTGACCAGAAGGCGGAGGGCGACCGGCTCGTCATCGACGGCCAGGACCTTGATCTTCTCAGCGCCAAACTCGCGGCCATCCTCGACCACATCCTCGGTCGTGACGATGTTCTCGGCGACGACAGACTCACACCGGAGGCCTCCCCCGGCCGGCAAGGACTGCTCCTTCTCGAACGCTTGACGCCCTCGCGCGATGCCGCCGAGCACGCTCTTGAAGCTCACCTCGTAGGTGGCGATGTCGAGGCGTTCACCCCAGTGTCTCCACTCCGTGGAGACCGCGCTGAAGAGCTCTTGGGTCTCCTTGTCGGTGTACCCCAGCACCTGCTGGAGCAGCGCCAGCTGGTCCCCCACCTCCTTGATCCGACGCGACGGGGTCGTCGCCGTGAGCAGCATCGCCGAGGAGATCGCGTCCGCGAACCGGAGGAGGTCCGAGAGCGAACCCAGCCGCCCCTCCCCCTCGCTGAAGAGCCGCTCGAGGTTGAAGTTCTCGACAGCCTCTGCGAACCCCACCGGGAGTCCCCAATCCAGCATCATGCAGTAGGCGATGGTGGCGCGGTCGATGTTGAAGACCTCGTTCTCTGCGGAGAGCGCAGCGCTCATCGGCATCCCGCGCGTCTCGAGCAGCACCTTCGCGTACTGCTCGCTGTGAACGGTCGCGAGCGCCAAGACGCCCACCTCAGCCAGGAGGCCAGCGACGTAGGCCTCCTCCGCCGAGACACCGCGAACGTGGCTGGAGAGTGCCTTCGCCGCGACTGCACGCGCGAGGGAACCCGACCAGTACTGCGGGTAGTTGAAGGCCTTGCAGGCGGCGTCATCCCGCTCCGAGATGATGGAGAAGGCCAGCGCAAGGTTCCTGACCGTGGTGGCGCCGAGGCGCATGAGCGCGGCGGACACGGTCGTGATTGGCTCCTGGCCCGCGCGGTCCGCAGAGTTCGCCAGCTCCAGAATCCGTCCGGTCAACGAGGAGTCCGACATGATCGCGTGGCTCATGTCATCCGCGCTGAACTCATCGGTGCGCGTGATCTCCAGGATCTGGATGCCCACCCCGGCCGGCGACGGCAGCGTCCCCGAGCTCTTCAGCTCCTCGAACTCGACGGGGATGGTGCGCTTCTGCATCTGTGTTGATCCTGGGCGTTCCGCGGCTCAACTCTCCCGGAGGAGCGCGGTGAGGGCTTCTTGAACTTCTGCGTACATGGCGACCGCCCGAGCTCCGGTGGGCCGGACCTTCTTGCTGTCCTCCCCAGACCGGCAGTGGGCCTCGAGCTCCCCACAGCAGCGCGCGAACTCGACCGCGCCGACGCTGGCGCTTGATGACTTGAGCGCGTGGGCGGCCTGGAGGACCCGCTCGTACTCGGAGCGGTCCAGCCCCTCGCGGATCTCGGTGACGCGCATGACCGCCTCTGTGAGGAACAGCGAGACCACCTCCTGGACGAAGTCGGATCCCTCTCCACCCAGCTCCGCCAGGGCATCGAGCGCAGCCGCGTCAAGGACGACCCCACCCCCGTTCTCTGAGCTGTGAACCTGGGACATCGGACCGTCTTCTTCTTGGCTGAATTCCATGGGCAGGGCCTGTGCAAGGCAGTCATCGGCCGCATGGCCGGGTTCCCTTTTGATGGCGTCCTAGAAAGCCACTGACTTTGCCCCTGCGGAACAAAATTCCCCCCGGAGGAGGGGCTCAGGCGGTGCTTCCCGGCGGCCCAGCAGCGCCAAAAGCCGCGACCAAGGCCCGCTTGAAGCGCTCCATGAGGACCTCAGGCCCCTCGTCGACATCGCCCACGTGATCGAGGACCCTCGTCATCACGTCGGAGCTCAGGCCGCAGGGAGCGAAGCTCCTGAAGGCCGCGAGGTCCGTGCTCACGTTCACGGCGAGGCCGTGCCAGGTCACCCATCGACGGACCGCGACGCCGATGGAGCAGACCTTCTGGGGACCGATCCACACGCCGGTGTACCCCGCCTCGCGCCGTCCCTTGACCCCGACGCGACCCAGGGCATCGATGACGATCCCCTCCAGCCAGCGGAGATAGGCGTGCAGATCCCGTTGCCCCTCGGCGAGCTGAACGATCGGGTAGGCGACCAGTTGGCCCGGCCCGTGGTAGGTCGCCTCTCCGCCCCGCTCGATCGTCGTCACGCGAAAGGGCACGCCGGCCGTGTCGCCCTCTGGCGAGCGGCGCCCGCGGGTCACCACCGGGTCATGCTCCACCAGGAGCAGCAGATCCCCGACCTCCCCGTCGACCCGCGCCTGCAGCAGGTCCTGCTGCAGGCGATAGGTCTCCTCGAACCCGACCCGCCCGAGGTCACGGACCTCGAGGGAGGGGACGCAGCCCCCAGCTCCCTCGGAGCGATCGGCTCCCGGGGTCACTTCTTCTTCGGCTTCTGGAAGATGTGAACCGCCGACCCGT
>JAQWJQ010000234.1 GCA_029248265.1 Planctomycetota bacterium | reverse complement strand
CCGACCTTGTGATCACGCTCTTCCATCAGATCGTCCGGCAAGACCTGATCGACATCCCACGGCTCGGCGTGATGAATATCCACCCAGGCCTGCTCCCCTCCTTCCGCGGCATCCAGCCGTACTTCTGGGAGCTAAGCGAAGGGGCACAGAGGGCTGGCGCGACCTTCCACTTCATCGAGGACGAGTCGGTAGACAGCGGGGCCGTGCTTGCCCAGGCCAGCTACGCCGTGCCAAAGGGGGTCAGTGTTCAGCGGAACTACTTCCTCACCTGCCTGGCCGCCGGGCAGCTCCTGCCGCGTGTCCTCGCCGCCCTCGAGTCCGGCGCCCTTGAGCCCCAGCCGCAGGACCCCGAGGCCGGGGCGTACTGGCGCTGGCCCGACAGCGCCGCCTTCGACCGGCTTCGGAACCGAGGCCATGCCCTCGTCTCCCTCCGGCAACTGTTCTCCCTGCTCGCCGGGGAGGGCACCCGAGACCTCGAACACGAGCGCGCCGCTGTGGGCGCAAGCGAGCTCTCCGACCTGCCCGATCAGGCGCAACAGGGCTGACCCTGTGGGCGGCGTCCTCGGCGTTCGCCGCCCTTGAGGCCTCGGCCCAGCCGGAGGACGGGTGACGGCTGAACCACCGCGAGCAGGCCCCCGGCCTTCACGTCGCTGGACGGCAACGCCTCGACGTCGCCGACGCCCATCACGGGTCGAGGGCCATCAGGACCTGGATATTCGCGCTCAAGGGGACCGTCTCCTTGAGGACGGGCGGCGCCTGGCTCTCCCCGCCGCCCAAGGCCGACGAGGACCCGGCCTTCGTCTTGCCGAAGGTCACCGAGTGAGGCGGCCAAAGCACCCGGGGCTGGCTGGGCGTGGGCTGGGTCCGTGAATCGGAACGGAGCCGCGTGGGCCCCAGCGGAGACCGCGTCCCAACGCGAAGGCCTCAGCCGGCCGAGGGCGGCTGGCCCAGGAAGGGCTGCGCCGCCGGGGCCGGACGCCCGAGGATCTTCCGGAGCAGGGTGATCTGCCCGACGTGGTGCAGCGCATCCGCCCAGGGGCCGTTCACGAGGTAGCCGGCGCTGAAGACGTGGTCGGGGGACCCTGCGGTCAACTCGGCCGCGCTGAGCGCCTTCGGCGTCGAACGCAGCAGCTCGATGGTGGCGGAGAGGTCCTCCAGGATCTCCACGTACGCCAGCGGATGGCGGTTGTCCTCCACATTCCCAGACCACCCCGCGGAGCCGTCCTCGAGGGCGCGACGACCCCAGCGCACCAACGCGGTCAGGTGGGCGAGCTGCTCACCAATGGACCACGCGCCATCGACGGGTTCAGCAGCGCAGTCTGCCTCGCTGAGCCCCTCGCAAGCCCAGCGGAGACGAAACCCAAGGCCCTCGAGCAGGCGGGCGAGACCCTCGTTGCCATCCGTGGGGTCAGCGGGCGAGGAGAGCTGGTCGAAGGGGGTGGCGGTCATGGAGGCGCAGGGGTGGGGACTGAGAATGGGGAGTTGAACTATACCCGCCCTCGATTACGCCAGCAGGTGAGATAGACGCGGGGCGCAGGCATCGGCGGTGCCCCACCGGACCCGGGCGCAGACCCGGAGCGCTCCTTGGGGTGCGCAGGGAGCCAGCCTCCAATCACGGCCCGCCTGGCGAGCGAGCCCGCCTCCCGGAGCCAAGTACGGCGGGGCGTACGGGGCCCCCGGCACCGTGGTCCCGGAGACCCGCGACCCCGCCCTCGTCTGCTGCCCATCACACCCCGACACCGACCTACGGCTGTCCCACTGCCGATGGACCCGCCGCCGGTTGGACGAACAAGGTGAACAACCGCGCGGCGCGCCGCCTCCGCGGCCCTAGAGTGTGCCGATGATCACCCTGCCCGATGGCCGCACTGCCACCTTCATCACTGAATCCGAGCCGCCGCCCCTGCGGGAGCTGACCGCGGTCGACGACTCTCTCTCGGCAGACGCGGCGCTGAGGATGCTCGAGGACGGAAGCGGCCTGCTGTGGACCGGAGACTATCGGAACGGCCGGGCCTTGCTCGCCGCGCTGAAGCGACGGCTCAAGGGCGCCGCGGCCCCGGCACCGACGCCCGACGCCCCGGCGCACGCAGGCGCGCTCTGGCATGCTGAGCGGGCGGGGACCCGACACGCCGCGGAACTCCTGGGTGGCCTCCTGGTGACCGTGGAGAGCACAGGGTCGTTGACTCTCAAGCATTCCCCCGAGACCCAGGTCGCCATCGAACAAGCGTGGGGCCCCGCCTCCGGCCCGCGGCTGATCTCCTTCAACACGCTGGTGGGTGCCCTGAGCGCCGCCGAGTGGACCCGCCAAGGCATCGAGGTCCCGGGCCTCACCGGGAGGTTGACCCCTAGTTACGGAGTCTTCTCTCCCACCCGACACGTCTACGTACGCCTGATCGCCGGGCTCGACGTGGCAGGCCGGACCGTGCTGGACGTGGGATGCGGCACTGGAGTCCTCGCCTTCGTGCTCCTCCAGCGTGGCGCTCGTGCCGCCCTCGGGAGCGACCTCGACCCGAGGGCGGTCCAGTGCGCCCAGCGCAACGCGGTCCACCTTGGCCTGACCGACCGCTTCCGCGCGGTCGAGGCCGACCTGTTCCCGGAGGGCGAACGCGCCGACACCATCGTGTTCAACGCCCCGTGGATTCCCGAACGCCCGCGGACCCGATTGGACCGCACGGTCTTCGACGAGGGTGGAGAGACGGTCCGTCGCTTCCTGGCCGGAGTCTCAGACCACCTCTTGCCCGGAGGCGTCGCCGCCCTCGTGCTCTCCGATCTCCCCGAGCGCCTGGGCCTGCGCGCCGACGGCGCCGTGGAAGCCATGATCGAAGCCGCGGAGCTCGAGCTCACCGAGATCCACGACGCGCCGGCGAGCCATCGCCGATCCAACCGGCCCGACGACCCCCTCCATGTGGCCCGAGCAGGCGAGCGCATTCGCCTCTTCCTGCTCAAGCCCCGGCCTGCCTGAGCGACTGCCGAAGGGACCTCCCCTCCCAGTAGCGCGACCGAACGCCACCTCGACAGGGGCGGTAGGGTTTCGTTAGGGTTTCCGTGTGATGAGCATGGACACCCAAGACAAGCTGAAGATCCTCGCCGATGCGGCCAAGTACGACGCGTCCTGTTCGAGCAGCGGGGCCAAGCGGTCCAACCGTGGGAAGGGGCTCGGGAACGCCACGGGCTCGGGGATCTGCCACAGCTACACGCCGGACGGCCGCTGCGTGTCCCTGCTGAAGATCTTGCTCACCAATCGCTGCATCTACGACTGTCGATATTGCGTGAACCGCGTCACCAACGACGTGCCGAGGGCCGGGTTCACCGTGGAGGAGGTCGTCCGCCTCACGATCGAGTTCTACCGGCGGAACTACATCGAGGGCCTCTTCCTGTCATCCGGCGTGGTGGGCGACTCCGACCGCACCATGGACCTCCTCGCCGAGGTGGCCCGCAGGCTCCGTGAGGAGGAGGACTTCCACGGCTACATTCACCTGAAGGGGGTGGTGGGCGCGTCGGATGAGGCGCTGGCCAAGGCCGGCCGATACGCCGACAGGATCAGCGCGAACGCCGAGCTGCCAGTTCAGGGGGACCTGGATCGCCTCGCGCCGGAGAAGTCCCTGAAGGAGGCCGAGAGCGCCATGGGGTTCATCAAGGCGGGCATCGACCAGTCCAAGGACAGGGGGCGCCGCACCAGGGCCCCCAGGTTCGCGCCAGCGGGACAGAGCACGCAGATGATCGTCGGGGCCACCCCCTCCAGTGACGCCATCATCTTGAACACCGCCCATCGACTCTACGACGCCCACCGGCTCAAGCGGGTCTACTACACCGCCTACAGCCCGATCCCCAACGCGCACCAGGACCTCCCGACCGAGACGCCCGAGCTCATCCGCGAGCACCGCCTCTACCAGGCAGACTGGCTCCTCCGCTTCTACGACTTCAGCGTCGAGGAGGTGGTCACCAAGGCCGACGGCAACCTCGACCTCGAGCTGGACCCGAAGATGGCCTGGGCCCTGGCCAACCGGGCCTTCTTCCCCGTGGACATCAACCGTGCACCCCGGGAAGCCCTCTTGCGGGTGCCCGGGCTCGGGACGCGCTCGGTGGGCAAGATCCTCCAGGCTCGGCGTCAGCGGCGGTTACGTGAGGCCGACCTCCGGCAGCTCCGGGCGCCGATCAAGCGCGTGATGCCCTTCATCGTCGCGGCCGATTCCTGGGACGCAGCGGCCAAGACACTGGACGCACAGGACCTCAGGACCCGGGTCAAGCCACGCAACGAGCAGCTCATGCTCTTCGAAGCCAAGACCTCTGCGGTCACGGGCCAGGTCTGATGCCGACCGTCGTGATGCACGGCGACCTCGCCGAGTGGCGCGCCCACGCCCGCGGCCTCGTCCTCGATAGGGTTCGCCCCGAGGAGGTCCAATGGGTGGACCTGACCCGCACCCAACAGGGGGAGCGTGGGCTCTTCGCGCCCGGCGAGCCCACGCCCCTGCCCCCGCCGCGGCGCGCGGAGCTGAGGGTCCCCCGGGACTTCGCGCGACGGGCGGAGACGGTGGCCTGCCACAGGGCGCCTGTGGTGTGGGACGTGCTCTACGCGCTCCTCTATCGACTGTGCGCCGGCGAGCGAGGCCTGCTCGCCGACCCACTCGACCCGTCGGTGGCCGAATTTGCGGGGATGGAGAAGGCGGTCCGACGGGACGCCCACAAGATGCACGCGTTCGTTCGCTTCCGGCGAGTCGCCGACCCCACCGCCCGAAACGGAGAGCGCTTCATCGCCTGGTACCAACCGTCCCACCTGATCGTGGAGCGTGAGGCCAGCTTCTTCCGCGAGCGCTTCCCTGGCATGGATTGGTCCATCCTCACGCCCGATCGCTCGGCGCATTGGGATGGGCAGCACGTCGCCTTCACGGAGGGAGCTCCACGCTCTGAGGCTCCCTCCC
>JAQWJQ010000046.1 GCA_029248265.1 Planctomycetota bacterium | reverse complement strand
AGGGAACCTCTGCTTGAGCGGCGCCATCGGCCGGTACGTGGGGCCCGGCCAGATCCTGCAGGCGGGCGCCGCCGGCTCCGTCTCACTGCTAATCGACCTGACCCAGATCCCTTCCCCGACGGGCTTCGTCGCGGCGGGAGTAGGGGAGACCTGGAACTTCCAGACCTGGTTCCGGGACTCCAGCGCCCAGGGGCAGGCCGTGTCGAACTTCTCGTCGGGGCTGGAGGTCACGCTTCAGTGAGCGTCGGGGCCCGAGGGGGCCCAGGGGCGCGGCGCCCTAGAACATGGAGGGCGTCTTCGGCTCGGCGGTGTAGCGGGCGACGTAGTCCTTCACGCGCACCTTCCGGGCCGTGTTGTCGCTGGTCATGTAGCGCACCTTCCCGAAGATCTCGCGCTCAGGACCCCAGGCTCGGTCATAGCGGCCGAGGACCCACATGATCCCGCCCCACGAGTTCGGGTCGCGCCCGTCGAGGCCGTACTTGTTGTTGAGCTCCACCATGACCCGGTGGGCCTCCTGGGGGCTCTCGGTCCAGTGCAGGATCTTCTTGCCCCAGAGCATCCGCAGGTAGTTGTGGATGATCCCCTCGCGGCGCAGCTGGTTCTGCGCGGCGTTCCACAGGGAGTCGTGGGTCTCGGCGTTCTCGAACTGCTCGAGGGTGTAGACGTGAGGGCGCGGGTCGTCCGCGTGCTCGGCGAGGGTCTTCTTGGCGAAGTCAGGCAGGGAGTCGTAGCGGCCGTAGTCGTGGGGCCGGTTCTCGCAGGTGTTGAGGCACACCTCGCGCCAGGTGACGAGCTCGTCCATGAACCCCTCAGACGCGGCGGACATGCCCCACCACCCCTCGCGCTTGCCCGTGGCCTTCTGGCCCTCGATGAGAGAGGGGTCCCAGGACTCGTGGTCCGCGACGCGATGGAAGACCTCGTGGGCGGAGATGTGGCCGTAGTGGAGCCAGGGGGAGAGGCCGCTCGCTGCTGCAACCTCTGGCTTGTTGCGGTCGAGGTAGCGGGCGATGCGGTCGTCGATGAACGATCCGAGACGGGCGAGCGCCGCCGCCTGCCCGCCGCGGACTCCCTCCACAACAGGCACGTGGTGGTCGATGGGGAGGCTCGAGAGGTCGAGGCGCTCGAGGTCGGTCGCGGGCCAGCCCGCGGTGACGCCTGCGGGCAGGTGGTCGAGCGGGGGGAGCGCCGCGCCTCGCAGGGGCTCCGCCACGGGCATTCGGGAGAGCGCGTCGAAGGCGGCCCGGTGGACGTGCCTGCGGAAGTCGTGGGCGCGGGCGAAGCCCTTGGGTGCGGAGCGGAGGGGGAGGATGCCGCATGAGTCCACGGTCTCCATGCGCACGTCGACCTCGCCGGCGACCAGCTCGACCCACTTGGGCATGTGGAAGCACGGCCAGTGGTCCGTGATGTAGCAGCATGCCTCGGCAGCGAGCGCCGCGTGGAGGCCCTTGCCCGCGTCTCGCTCCGGCTCCACGTAGGGGAGGTAGGTCACGCCGGCGGCTGCGAAGGCGTCGCGCTGGTCGCGCATGCCGTCGATGATGAAGGCGTGGTGCCGGTCGGAGGCCCAGCGGTAGCTGCAGGAGAGGGCCTCCACGACCACCAGCGGCTTGTCCAGCTCGCGAGCGCGGGCCACCGCGTGCTCCAGCCCGAAGTTCCAGCGGGTCCGCCGTTGGGCCAGCATCCAGTACACGACGTAGCGGCCGTCCTCTCGGACAGGGGCGTCGTTGGCGAGGGCGAGGCGGTCTTGGGGCGCTTCCATGCCGGCATGTTCGCGTGGCCTCGTCCACCGGACGCGCTGGCTCCAGGCCTGAGGCTGGGCTCTGCCCGCGATGGGCTGGGGGGGGCGCGGTGGGCCCGAGGGGCGCGGGGTCAGCGCAGGCCGTCCACGACCTCCATGGCCCGTTGGACCCTGGGGTGGTCGTGACCCGCGATGCTCCTCAGGGTCCGGAGCACGGCCTGGCAGAACGCCCGGTCCAGGGAGTCGAGGTCCGCGGGGCGCGCCCCGTAGCGCTCGATGAGCAGCGCGCCGAAGGGGACCGCCGCCTCGTCCGGGCAGTCGATCCAGGCCAGGCGTGAGGTCTCCCGCGCGCGCCGTTCCCAGCGCCGCGCGTCCACACCTCGGTACGTGCCCTGGGCTACCGTCGCGGCCTGGGCGCGCCGCTCGAACACCGAGGCGAGGAGGCTCCATCCGCGGAATAGGAGCCGCGGGTCGCTCTCCCGCAGGAGCGCCGCCTCGATGGTCCCCTCGCTGTCGGCGGCGCCGGAGACGGTGTGCTCGCCGATGGCCGCGCGCAGCCGCGCCATGCGGTGGAAGATCCCGTTGGGCGAGCGCTCGTCGGCGAGGCCTTCGGTGAGGAAGGCCTCGGCCTCGGAGAGAGCGCCGGCGGCTTCCAAGGACTCCATGGCCGTGACCGGGTCGGCGCCGGTTGGAACGCCTCGCCCGAGCAGCCAGGAGGAGACTGGCTCCGCGGACGCCTGCTCCAGTTCCCACGTGACCCCGAGGGGCTCAAGGTGGCCCCCGGTGATCGCGCGCACGGGGCGCATGGCGAGGTCCGCGGCGGTCGCTGCACCGCGCACGAGCCGCTCCCAGGAGGCGTGCTCCATCACCAGCAGGCGCGGGGCGGTGTGGACCCCGAGGGCCTCCGTGATTCGGGCGTCGTCGTCGCGCGCCTCGGGCTCCAGGCAGACCGGCGTGAAGGAGGCTGCCGCGAGTCGGAGCGGCGCGTCACCGCTGGCGGCGTGCTCCAGGGCGAGGCAGGGGTCGTTGTCCGCTCGAACGTAGACGAGCACGCGCCGCGCCAGCTCGTCGGCGGGGCTCCTTCCCCATGGACCGCGAGCCCAACCGAGGTCCCAGCGATCCTCGAGGGTGGCGAGTGGCGCCGTGGCCCTGACGCGGGAAGGCGTCGGTTCCAGGAACGTCCACAGGCCTGCGGCGAGGGCGAGGAGAAGTGGGAGAGTCGTACGCATCGTGCACACGCAGCCTAGCTGGAGTTGAGTCGGGCGCCGAGGGGCTGCACGTGCCTGCGCTCTTCCTCGTCGACCCCTACCCGGCACCAGCCCCCGCGCGGATCGACTTCTTCAGGGGGCCGTCGGCTGGCATCGTCTCCGGCTTGAGGTACGCCATGTTCGGCGGAAGCTCCCGGGTCCGAGCTGCGGTTCAGCGGGCTGCGGCTGGGTTCCGTAGGGAGGGAGGCGGAGGAGCGGTGCCGCCGCAGGCCCTCTCCAGGGCGTCTTGGGCCGGGGCTCCTCGGAGCCGTCGGACCGGAGGCGAACCGCGCAGGGCGACAGAGTGGCACCGGACCCGGTCGCAGCCAGGCATCGGCGGCTTTCGGCTTCCCGTGCTCAACCGCGGCTGGCGAGGACGGCCAGCTGCTGCTCCCGGCCAAGCTCGAGGAAGAGGTCGAACTCCGCGTAGAAGGCCGCGGGGTCCAGGCCGAAGGCCTCCTCGAAGGCACGGCTCCAACCCAGGGCCTCGACGCGCGGGTAGAACCGTTGGATGAGCACATCGGGCCCCGCTCGGTGGCAGAGCCAGGCGATGGCCCATGCGCCCAGGTCGTAGGCGATCTGACCTTCCGGTCCGTACTCGATCTCTCCGAGGGCGAGGCCCGGTCGTTCAGCGCGCATGGCGAGCCCGGAGCGCATCTTCTGCGCCATGCGATCCCGTGCGCGCCATGGCTCGCCGGGGAAGCGTGGGTCGGTGGGGAGGCGACCCCTGAGCCTGAGCGCCTCACCCGTCCTCTGGGCCATGTACTCGGCGGCCCCCTCCACGAACCACACTGGCCCCATCAGCCGCTGCCGCTCCTCCCAGTCGAGGGTGGTGACGTGGGACTGTTGGACCGCGTGGAAGTACTCGTGCAGGAGCACCGTCTGGTCGTCCTCGATGCGGACCTCGGCAAGGCCGGCCCAGCCCGGGGGGAGGGAGGAGCTGAACTGATGAAGGCCCCACTCGAACCCGCCGTTCCAACCGGCCTCGAGGAACGGCTGCCCCGTGACCTCGATCTCGGCCGCGCGGGCCGCCCAGTCCCGCATCTCATGGCGGCGTCGCACGTCGGCGGTGCACTCTTGCGCGGTCATATCGCCGCGCGATATTCGGCGATCGCAGTACCGCTGAGCGAGGGACTCCGCCGCGGGCACGTCCTTGCCGACGACCCAGTACTCGATGGGGCCGAAGTTGCCCCAGGCCTCGATGCCCGCATCGAGCGTGGACGTCATCGCGCTCCGCACCTCCACGGCCACGTCCTCGGCGAAGAAAAACTCCGGTCGGACCTCCTCCGCGACGGTCCACTGGCTCGGTCCGGGGGAGGCCGCGCAGGACGCGACGAGCAGCAGGAGCAGCAGGGCAGCGGGCATCCGCTCAGCCTAGGGGATGGCGGGCTTGGCTCGGCGGTGGCACTTCAGCCTTGAAACGCCCCCCCCTTGTTTGGCGTGCTCGTGCCATGAGTTACGACCCCTTCGAGGTGCTCCAGGAAAAGGTGGCAGCCCCGCGGCTCCAGCGAGAGGAGCAAGCGGCCGCCGCGCCGTCGCCCTCCATCTCCCTGGCCGAGGCCGCTGAGCAGTCTGGCCTCCCCGAGGCGGTGCTCGCTGCAGCCGTTCGCAAGGGCACCCTGAACACGCGGACCATCGCCGACGACGGGGTCCTCCGGCCGGGAGTTCAGCTCGACGAGGTGGAGTTCGCGAGGGAGTCCCTCCTCACGCGCGCGGCGCCGACCCAGCCCTTCACGCCAGAGTCCACGGTCGAGGACGAGGCGCAAGACCTCATGGGTGACGGACCCCAGGACCTGGACGCGCCGGACGGAGGAGCCACCGTGGAGCCGGACATCGATGCTGATGGTGCCGGCGGACACACCGCCCCCGGCTCGGGCTCAAGGCAAGAGGAGGCGACCGCGGACGAGGACCGCAGCGCGGCTCTCGTTGAGGTCGAGCTCGCGGTGCAGGGGTGGCGAGAGGCCAAGGCGGCCCTCGAGGTCGCTCGTGAGGAGCACCGCGCCGAGCTGGTCCGCCTGGAACGAGTCATCGTCGCCTCTGAGGAGCGTGAGTCGTCGACCCGTCAGTGGGGGAGAGCAGCGGTCGTGGCGGGGGGAGTGATCCTCCTGGGCGCCGCGGGCTTCGTGATCCAGCTCCAGTCGGGGCACGGTGAGGCGCTCTCCAGTGAGCGGCAACGCGCCGGGCTCTTGCAGGGGCAACTGCAGGCCGCCGGCCAGCAGCTGGAACAGCGCACGGAGGAGGCTCTGGAACAGGCCGCCTCCGCAGCGGCCGCCTCCGACCGTGCGGAGCGAGCCTCTTTGCGGTCCGTCGAGCTTGCAGCCCGTGTGGCTGAGCTGGAGGCAGAGCGCGCCGCCGCCGCAGTCGCCTGGGAGCAGGCCCTCTCCAGCCTCGGCTGGCGATAACCCACCCTGGCCCGCGGGCTGGCGCACGGGCTCGGGTGGCTGCGCCCAGGCCGCCGCGCACCCGGGCCAGTGACGCTGCCCTCAGGCGCCGCACTGGCATGCCGGCGGAGATCCCTTGGCGCTTTCGGGTGGACCGCGCGCGACCGAGGCGCGGGTCGTCGATCTCGCAGAAGGGCTGTGAGACCGTGGCGCGTGCGCCTCACCGCGCGCATCCCGAGGCCTCTACTTGCCCTGGCTCCCTCCCGGTGAGCGGGCCGCAGGCCGGTCTGGAGGCGGGTACTGGGGCGCGTCAGCGCGCCGCGGGTGCGCCTGATCCCGGGCCTTCCCTGATGTGAGACGCGCGATTGGCGAGGAGCCTCGCATCGCCTCGGCGCGACGGGCAAGCTAGCCTTGCGTGCGGACCTGGTGTACCGGCCCGCCCCCCCCCTTTGCCTCTGCAAGCCGTCGAATGCCGTACGACTCCTTCCTGTCCGACGACTGCCCCCCGATGGGCATCTACGAGACCCTCTACGCCTTTCGCGATAGCTTCGGCCAGTTCATGGGGACCGAGGGGACGCACCCCTGGTCCCAGGGCTTCCCGCTGACCACCCAACTCGAGGGGGGGCCGCCGCTCCCGAGCGAGGTGAAGGTGACGTCCGAGGACCGCTTCTATCCCAAGGCGTGGGGGCACCCCGCCTTGCGCGAGGCGATCGCAGCGCACTACAACGGGTTCTACGGCTCGAGCATCGCGCCGGAGAACGTGATGGTCTTCGCCGGCGGTCGGCCGGGCATCCTCGCCGTGCTCTCGCTGCTGAAGCGGGATGTCCAGGTGAGCATCGGCAACGCGGAGTGGCCGGCGTACCTCGACATCATGACCCGGGCCGGGACGGACTGGCGGGTCGTGCCGTTCACCGAAGAGAACGGCTTTCATCCGTCGAACGCGGCCTACTTCGAACGGTCCGCAGCCGAGCCCGACGGCCGGGTGTTCCCGATCATCAGCAACCCGGGGAACCCGACGGGGCACACTCGATCCGGCGCCGAGTTGGAGGAGCTCATGGAGCTCGCCGAGCGGCCGGGCCACGGCATCCTCCTGGACGAGGCCTACGAGATGTTCCACCCGTCCAAGGGCGTGAGCGGGATCCGCTACGTGAAGGACCTGGACAGCAGCAACGTCTTCCTGCTCGGCGCCTGCACCAAGGGTCTGCAGAGCCCGGGCATCCGCATCGGCTGGGTCATCGCCAGCCGCACGAACATCGAGACCCTCTCCAACTTCTCGAGCTTCGGCATGGGCGGCGTGAGCCACCCGTCCCAGCTGTACGCTGCCCAACTCCTTGAGCCCGGGCGGGTGGCCCAGGCACGCGAGGCGGTGTCCGGTCACTATGGTCGACAGCGTGAGCGTTACGGTGCGGCCTTCCGCGACATGGGGCTCGGCGTGTTCACGGGAGACGGTGGCTTCTACCACTGGCTGAAGCTGCCTGAGGGGCTAGAGGCCAAGGAGCTGAACCGGCGCCTCTTCAAGCACGGCGCCGCAATCCTCGAGGGCATGGACTGCGACATGGCGCGGCCCCACGAGAAGGATCCGGCCTACGTCTCGCCCTACCGCGGGTGGTTCCGCTTCTCCTTCGGAGCGCTGCCGCCTGAGACCTTCGAGGCCGACGTGGCGCTCCTCGGGAAGGTGCTCGCGGAGTACCGCGCGGACGTGGAAGCGGGGCGCGCGGTGACCGGCTGACCCGAGTCCGACGGGCCTCTCCAGGCATGCACCCGTCGAGCGTGGTGTCGTCGAGGGGAGCGGGGGCAGGCGGCACAGGTGGGCCGCTCGGACCCGCTCGCGCTCAGCTCACGAGGTCCGGAATGGGGCCTGTGCTGTCGCTGAAGGCCTCATCGCGGACGCCGGCGGCATGGAGGGTGGAGAGGAGGAGGTTCGACATGGGGACCTCCTCGCCGTAGCGCTCGTAGCGGCCGTGCCGCACGCCCATGTCCTTGCCGCCGACCAGGGCCAGGGGCAGGTTGCGGGCGTTGTGGGTGGTGCTGCAGCAGCTGCCGTACATGACCAGGGTGCGGTCGAGGACCGAGCCGTGCTCGTCGGTGACCTCCTTCAGCCGGTCGATGAAGTAGGTGAACTGCTCCATGTACCAGCGGTCGAAGGTGCCCCACTCCTTCCAGTTGGTCTCGTGGCTGATGGTGTGGTGGCTCTTCTTCATGCCCAGGGCGATCTTCGGGAAGCTGTCCCCGAAGCCCATGCCGTCCTCGCGCGCCATCATGTAGCTGGCGACGCGGGTCAGGTCGGTCTGGAAGGCCAGCACCATCAGGTCGAAGGTCGCCCGCAGGTAGTCCTGTGGGACGGTGCGCGGGTTGGGGTCGAGCTGGATGTTCTCGGCGCTGAACGGCTTGAGGGGCACGTTGAGCCACGCCTCGTTGCGCCGCACTTGCTCCTCGACGCGGTTGAGCGACGAGAGGTACTCGTCCATCTTCTCCTGGTCCTCGCCGCCGAGCTGGCGGCGGAGTCGCTTGCTGTCCTCGAGGACGAGGTCGACGATCTTGCG
>JAQWJQ010000225.1 GCA_029248265.1 Planctomycetota bacterium | reverse complement strand
AGGCGATCGGGCGTCGTCGTCACCGAGTAGGTGAGAGAGCTGTTGCGGAGTCGTCGCAGGTCTTCTTTGGCCGATCGATTCGTGGCCACAAGCGGCGCATCCGCCACGAATTTGATCCACCGCGGAATCCAGAAGTCGCCTTGCGCGCCATAGAGCCAACGGTGAAAGGGGTGGCCGTCGACCACCATCAACGAGGCCTCGTGGGGATTCCTCCGCGCGAAGCGCCGCAACGAGATCGGGGTCGCGACTCCAAGTGAGCGGCAATCGCACGCGTCACCGAACGCGAGGTGGGCGATGTAGTTCTTTTGAAGCTCCGCGCCTGCGTAGAGGATGCGCATCTCCTCTCCGCTCTCGCGCTCAAGGCCGTCGAGCAGCCAGACACGCGATCGCACGGCGTCAAGGAGCAGGCCCTTGGCCGCCCTCAGTTGGTCTTTAGATGGAATGACGGACACGGGCGTGGAGCAGCGAGCCAAGCCGCGGCTTGACGGTGTTTGGAATCGTTGGGGGCGCCCCCCCCCCCCACCCCCCACCAGGGGCTCTCTTCTCACTTCGACCCATATCGCCCTGGCCTGGATCCAGGTGCGGTCATCGCTCGAGTCCGACCGCGTCGATGAGATGCCCGAGGCTGTCCTTGCCCAGCCGCTCGACGAGCGGCCGCGCGGTTCGCGGGATCAAGTCCGGGCCCTCGTGCACGAGCCCAGGGTTGAGCTCCACCGGGCTGGCGCCGGCGAGGGGCCGCCGGTTTGCTTCCTCAGGCGAGTCGGGCCCGCCGACGCCGATGATGGTGCTCGGTCAGCGGCCCTCCTGGGCAGGTGCTGAACCAGGGCCTCCGACCAGGACGCCAGGGGCGCCCCGCTCAGGCCCCTCCCAGACGGAAAGCGCTCACCAAGCCTCGATCTCGACGCCGTCGACCCATGTCCCCTCGATCAGCGAGGGCGGTCCCACGTGGTTCTCACGGAAGCCCACCTGGAACGCGCCGACGCGGGGGCCGCCCGAAGGGATGGGGCCACGGTAGAGGTCCTGACCATTGACGGTCGCGATCAGCTGGCGAGACGGGGGCGCCGAGTGGTCCAAGGTCAGCTCGAACCTCGACCACTGGCCCTCCACCACGCCGAGAAAGAAGCCCGGGAGGGAGTTGAGCTCCACCGCCGCGGCCCCGTCGGCGCCGTCGTGGCTGGCGACCATGAAGGTCCAGACCCCAGGACGATCCGGCAGCCCATCGGCGAGCCCGACGCCCGCGCGGTTCTCGTAAGTGAGCCAGTAGCCCGACTCGTACCCGTTCGTGCTCGGGTCCTGGGGGAAGAAGTGGCTCCCGTGCTGCCCGCAGAGCCCGACCCCGATGGCCTGGGCGGGGTCGAGGGACCGCGGGACGTACAGTTCGCCGCGGACACGGTGCGCCCCTTGGACGCCGAGTGAGGTGTCGCTCACCCGGCCAATGACCCCGCCTCCAGCGGGGTCCACCACCCTCCACGCTCTCCCGCCGTCGGGGGAGGATGGCATGCCGGAGAGGTTCGGATTCCGACGCTCAGGCGCGGAGAAGGACTGGAGAAGAGAGGGGCTCGGCGCCTCGAAGTCGAGGCGCGCCGGCAAAAGCAGGGGGACGCGGTTGGCGCGCCCGGGCGTCGCCGGCGAGACGCAGAAGTCCGCCTGGTTGTGATCCGTATCGACGCCATCGAAGCGGCGCGCGAGCGAACCGGGCTCGCCCGCCTCGTCGGTGCCCGGGCCCACGTCGCCGCACCAAGGACCTCCCTCCCTCGCGACGCCGCCAGCCTGGGGGCGCGCGAGCTGCTGAATCCCGCCGAGCGCCCGCATGACCACGGAGTCGTGCACGTGACCGGTGAAAATGTCGACGAGCTGGACGCCGAGCGGGCTCAGATTCGAGAGGTCGTCGGACCCGGGGGAGAAGCCAGAGGTGAGGTCGAGCTCTGCCACGCCCGCGTCACCCACGACCAGCAGGCCAAGACCGCCGCCGTCGTCGGCGATGGCGCCCATCAGCTGAAACTCTTGCTGCACGCTCCCGTCCGTCCGGTCGTAGGTGCGCAGCGCGAGGCCGGGCGGAAGCGGGCCGGCGGGCCCGTGCAGCTCGACGAACTCCCGAGCCGCGCCGCCCGGGCGCACCTCATTGATCCGGTAGCGCCGCCCCCCGGGGTCGCCCGCCCGGTAGGCGATCTCGTCCAGCGTCACCTCGACGCGCGCTGCGCCATCCGTCTCCACCACGACTCCCAGTACACCGACGTCTCGGTGCACCGGGCCGGCGGCGTCCACGACGCCGTTGCCTGACGTGAAGGCGGGCTCGGACGTCTGGACGGCCCGGGTGGCCGCTGCAACATCGAGCTGCCATCTCGCTGTGCGCTGCCCTGGACGGTCGAGGGGGAAGGCCCGGGAGGCCTCCACCTGCCCGCGGGCATCGACCACCAGCAGCCGAAGTCGCGCTCCGGCATCCGGGACGGTGACGTCGTAAGTGACCGCGACCTCAGAGGACCAAGGGATGCGCCCCAGGACCGAGTTCGTGTCGGCCAGGCCCGGCGCCAGCGGGCTGGCGAGGACCTCGTGGGCGAAGACCGCCCGGCCAGAACCCTCAAGATCGGCGGTCAGCCGGAGGCCGCGCCCCGTGGTCCCCGGTCCGGTCACCACCAGGTCGCGCCGGGAGTCGAGGTCGAGGTCCCCCGTGGTGTCCGGGGACTCGTTCGGGTCGCGCCAGCGCGGATCCAGGCCGTCGAAGCGGTCCAGGCAACGCCAGGGGTTGCCCGACTCGGCAAAGGCGTCGTGAACGAGCTGGTAGATGTGTGGGTAGGTCCGGGTTCGCGCCACCGTCGCGCCGGTCCGCGGGTCCACGGAGGTGAACTCGCTCATCCACATCAGGGACCAAAAGCCCACGCCGCCCAGCCGACGTCCTCGCCACGGCCCGGAGGAGCCCTGAAAGCTGAGCGCGTTCCTGACCTCCAGCTCGAGCGCCTCGGGGGAGTCGAAGGTCCGCGTGGTGGGCGTCCCGGCGCCCCACGTGTACCACCCGGCCTCGTCACCGCGGACGTGGCGGAGGGCGGGCGGCCCGATGCCCGGCATGAGCGTCACGTCAAACAGGGCATCGGTGAACCCAGAGGATTGCGAGCTGGTCCCGGCGGCGCCGTATGCGCCCGCCCCTGTCCAGCGGCGAGAGTAGGCGGAGATGACCGGGACAAGCTTCTCAGGCGGCAACCCTTCGTCGAGGTACGCGGGCATCCGGCTTGCGCCGAGGCAGTTATCGAGGTCGCTGATCGCCCGCGCCGTCAGGCCGCTGGCCCAGTCGTACATGCTGTAGAGCATGAAGTCGATGTGCGGAGTGATCCCGGTCACGGCGTCGAAGTCCCACTGGGAGCCGCTGAGGATCGCGTTCGTGTAGATGCTGAGCTCCATCTCCGGGCCCAGCGTCGTCAGCGCCCCCTTGAGCTCACGGCAGAAGGCTGTGATCCCGTCGCGAACCTGGGGGCCCCAGGAGAACTCAAGGTCGAGGCTGACGCCTTGGCAGTAGCTGTCGGCGGAGAGGAGCTGAACCAGCTCGCTGATGAGGGTCGCGCGTCGCGACGCCGAGGTCATC
Source organism: Planctomycetota bacterium (assembly GCA_029248265.1). Classification (GTDB taxonomy): domain Bacteria; phylum Planctomycetota; class UBA1135; order UBA1135; genus Saltatorellus. The sequence goes on along the minus strand of JAQWJQ010000225.1, from coordinate 824 downwards.
ACCCGCTCGATGTCGCCCCCGGGGTCATCGTCGAAGTTGGCGAGCACCAGCACGAAGCGAACGCCGGCTGCCTCCGCGGCGCCCCCTGCACGCAGGTAGGAGGAGCGCCCGGTGAAGGCGCTTGTCCCGGTCAGGCTCCCGTCCCCGTCGAAGCCCACGAAGCGTGAGCCCACGTGGGTCAGCGCGTGCCACCTGAGGTGGTAGACCTGGGTCTCGGACTGCAGGTATCCGAAGACGATCGCGTCGTCGGCCAGCCGCGCCGCGCGGACGGTCGTCGGCACGGGGAAGGCCGCCCGGGCTGGTGCGCCCGGGGCCTGGGCAGCGCTGGTCCTCGGAGCCACCGTCAGCGCCTCCATCTCCCCCTCGTCGTCGCTGGGGGCATGGATCGACGGGCCAAGCTCCCGCAGCTGCGAGGCGTGGATGGAGCCCCGCTGGGCGACGACGGGCGAAGCCGCCTGAAACGCCAGGGCGAGGGCCAGGAGGGTCGTCCGCTGATCCATGGGCCCATCCTCGCACATCTCGCCGCGTCGGGACGCAGGGATAGAGCTCCTGGTTCACCCAAGCGGACGGGGCCCCGGCGACAGGGGGGGCCGGCGACAGGGGGGGCCGGTGCTCAGGTACCGAGTTGGCCCGCGAGGCCCCAGAAATCCTTGAAGAGCAGGTCGCACTCGTCGGGGTCCGGCTCGAAGGCGAGGCCCCTCTCTGGCCCAGACGTCATGGTCGGTGGCGACAGAGCCTCACTCCAGGGAGAAATCGACGAGCTGGTCCGCGGCGCTGCCGTCAAGGTCCACGGTGGCTGGCGGAGAGCGCCTGACGAGCACCGG
>JAQWJQ010000045.1 GCA_029248265.1 Planctomycetota bacterium | reverse complement strand
GCCGAGGACCTCATCCACAGCGTCCATCTGGTGGTTCGCGTCGGGGTTCGAGGCGTCGACCACGTGCAAGATCAGGTCCGCATGCAGCGTCTCCTCGAGCGTGGCGTGGAAGGACGCCACCAGGTGGTGCGGCAGCCGCTGGAGGAAGCCAACGGTGTCCGAGAGCAGGACCGTCCTACGGTCCGGGAGGACCCAGCGCCGGGTCCGGGTGTCCAGCGTCGCGAACGGCATGTCGGCGGCGAACTCATCGGAGCCGGTCAGGCGGTTGAGCAAGGTCGACTTGCCTGCATTCGTGTAGCCCACGAGGCCGATGACAAACTCGCTGCTGCGTGCGCTCACCTCGCGCTGCTTGCGGCGCTCGATGACCGCGAGCTCCCGCTTGAGGTCCGTGATCCGCTTGTTCAGGAGCCGCTTGTCCGTCTCCAGCTGCGTCTCACCAGGGCCCCTGGTCCCGATCGCCCCCTCCATGCGCTCGAGGTGGGTCCACATGCGACGCAAGCGCGGCATGAGGTAGATGTTCTGGGCGAGCTCGACCTGCAGCCGCGCCTGCTGCGTCTGCGCGCGCCGGGAGAAGATGTCGAGGATCAGCTCGGAGCGGTCAATGACCCGCGTCCCCCACGCCTTCTCGAGGTTCCGCCCCTGGGCAGGGGTCAGGTCGTTATCCACCACGACCCCATCCGCCTCAAGCCGCTTCGCCTCTTCGCCGATCTCCTCGACCTTGCCCTTGCCGAAGAGCGTGGCGGGGTGCTGTCGACTCCGGGTCTGCGTGAAGCCATCCCCCACGACCTCGGCCTCGGCAGCTTCCACGAGCGCCTTCAACTCGGAGAGCGCTCCGTCACTCTCGGACGGTTGATCCGGGAGGAGGACGCCGCATGGAAACAGGCGCTCCTTGCAAAGGTCTGTGCTGTAACCGGACTCACCCATCAGATCGACGCCGTCACGGCGTGGGGACACCCTCGGAGGACTTCACCGGGGTTTGCTTGAGCTCCACCGAGCGGATGATGTCGACCATACGCTCCGGGACTTGTTCGATGTGGACCCGCCAGCGAGCGTCATCTCGCGAGGGGTGGTCGCTGCGGAAGTGAGTCCCGCGGGACTCGGTCCGGTGGCACGCACCGAGGGTCGAGAGGCGGGCCACCGTGAGCATGTTCACGAGCTCGATCGAGCGCTCGTCGTCGAGGCGCAGCGACCGCACCGCACGGGCCCAGAAGTCAAAGGTCTCCAGGGCCCCCTCCATTCCCGCCGCCGTTCGCTCGACCCCCATCCGCCGCCACATGAGCGACTTCAGTGAGTAGGTGAGGTCCGCGATGTTGACCTGCACCCCAGAGGGCGCGTCCTCTCGGACGCGCTCGGACGCGCTCTGGATCTCCGGCCGCCCCGCCGCCTCGGCGGCCGCCGCGGAACAGCGCCCGACCGTCTCGCCGAGCACCATGCCCTCGAGGAGCGAGTTGGAGCCCATCCGGTTGGCGCCGTGGAGCCCTGTGCTCGCACACTCGCCCACGGTCCAGAGCCCGGGCACCGTCGTCTGCCCGGCGCTGTCCGCCGCGAGCCCGCCGATCATGTAGTGCGCACCTGGCCGGACGGGAATGGGGTCCTTGGCGATGTCGATCCCGAAGAAGCGGCAGATCTGGCTGATGCTCGGGAAGGCCACGTGCGGATCGCGGTCGACACCGGTCAGGTCCAGCCCGACGCTCGTGGAGCCCGTCTCCGCCATACGCCGTGAGACGGCACGGCTGACCGTATCACGCGGCGCCAACTCGGCGTCCGGGTGCACCTCGGGCATGAACCGAACACCGTCCTTGTCGCGCAGGACGCCACCGGCTCCGCGGACGATCTCGGAGATCAGCACCCGCGCCGCTCCCGCAATGTAGAGGCAGGTCGGGTGAAACTGAACGAACTCCATATCCCGCACCGCCGCCCCGGCACGGAAGCCCATGGCGACCCCGTCGCCGGTGGCAATCGTGGGGTTGGTGGTCTCCCGATAGATCTGGCCGCCCCCGCCCGTGGCCAGGACCACCTGCGACGCGCCATAAGCGGTCAGCTCGCCCCGGTCGTTACGGCACAGCACCCCGACGGTGCGCCCGGCGTCGTCGCTCAACACATCGATGCCGAACATCTTTGTGAACACGTCGATGCCCGGTTCGTCCTCGATCGCCTGCCCAAGCGTGCCTTGGATCTCGCCCCCGGTCGAATCACCGCGCGCGTGCAAGATCCTCGCGTGGCTGTGCCCGCCCTCCATCGAGAGGTCGGGCCGCCCATCTCCCTGACGGTCGAAGCTGGCCCCGAGCGCTTCCAGGCGCGCCACAGCCCCGGGGCCCCCCTCGATCACACGTCGCGCGACCGCGTCGTCCACGAGGCCGCAGCCCACGCCTACGGTGTCCGCGAGGTGAGCGTCAAAGGAGTCATCCTCCCCGAGCACCGCGGCGACTCCCCCGCGGGCCCAGGACGTGTTCGTGACCCCGGCGCCGTCCTTGGCGAGGACCGCCACGGACGCCCCCGCTCGGGCCGCGGCGAGCGCCGTCACGCAGCCGGCGACGCCCGTCCCGAGCACCACGACGTCGTACCGGTATTGGGGGACCTGCCGAAGCGAGAACGGGACCAGGTAACGGTCTAGGTCGAGGCGGCGGAGTTGTTCCAAGGGGGACTGGCGCTTCGCAGGTGTCACGGAGCGGAGAAGCGGGCCAACATTCTAGGTCGGAGGCGCCCCGCATTGGAGATTCGCCACCCCGAGATGAGTGTCCGTTCCAGACCCGACCAGGGCCGCGCCCCCCGCCGGGGGGGC
>JAQWJQ010000044.1 GCA_029248265.1 Planctomycetota bacterium | reverse complement strand
GGGACCCTGGGGGGGCCCCTGCGGGCCCTGGGTGGCTGTTGACCTCGGCCCGTTGCCCGCCTCTTCCCGGAACGAGACACCGTCACCGACCGCACCGGAACCGCATGATCCAGGTCCAGAAGGCCGAAGGGCCCGACATTGTTCTCGCAGCCGGCCTGCGCAGCCCCTGGGCTCGCGCGGGCGTGCGCTTCCGTGATGAAGACGCCGGGCACCTCGGCGCCCTCGTCGCGCGCGAGCTGCTGGCGCGCACCTCGCTCGACCCCGCGATGATCGATGAGGTCATCGTCGGTTGCGTGGGCCAGCCCCACGACCAGGCCAACATCGCGAGGGTCATCGCGCTTCGCGCGGGCGTCCCGCGTCACGTCCCGGCGCGGACGGTCGCGCGTAATTGCGCCTCGGGGATCGAGGCGGTCACGACCGCGGCGCAGGCGATCCAGGCGGGTTCCGGCGACCTCTACCTGACGATGGGCGTTGAAGTGATGAGCCAGTACCCGCTCATCGTCAGCAAGAAGATGACGGCCATGTTCGCGAAGCTCGCCGGCGCCCGCTCCTTGGGGCAGCGGCTCGCGGCCCTCGCGTCCTTCCGCCCTTCGTTCCTGAAGCCGCGTATCGCGTTGCTCGAGGGGCTGACCGACCCCACGTGTGATCTGCTCATGGGGAAGACCGCCGAACTCCTCGCCCGGGACTTCGGGATCACTCGTGCGGACTGCGATGGCTACGCGGCGCAGAGCCACAATCGCGCGGCGAAGGCGCGCGACGCCGGACGCTTTCAGCGCGAGATCCTCCCGGTCTTGCCCCTGGGCGCACGCACCGGCGACAGCTCTCTCATCCACGACGACAGCATCCGCGATGGGCAGTCGCCAGCGAAGCTCTCGAAGCTCCGTCCATACTTCGAGAAGCCCGACGGTGTGGTCACGGTCGGGAACGCCTGCGGGATCACGGACGGGGCCGGCGCGTTGATCGTGACGACCCGCGAGCGGGCTCGAGAGCTCGGCCTCACGCCGCTCGCCCGCATCAAGTCATGGGCCTGGGCAGGGTGCGACCCCGAGCGCATGGGGCTCGGCCCCGTGTACGCCACGGCGCGAGCCCTCGATCAGGCCGGCGTGAGCCTGTCCGACGTCGGCGCGGTCGAGTTGAATGAGGCCTTCGCCGCCCAGGTCATCGCGTGCCAGCGAGCCTTCGGGAGCGCGGAGTTTGGGTCGGGGCGGCTGGGGCGCAGCGGTGCCGTCGGCGAGCTCGACCTGACCCGCACCAACGTCAACGGGGGCGCGATCGCCCTCGGTCACCCCGTGGGAGCCACCGGCGCCCGCCTCCTCCTCACCGCAGCCCACGAACTCGAGGTGGGGGATCACGAGCTCACGCTCGCGACCCTCTGTATCGGCGGCGGGCAGGGCGGCGCCGTCCTCCTGGAGAGGATCTCCGCATGATGGACATCAGCAGATTCCCCGGGATCGAGAACGCGCCCGAGCCCGGGACGTGCGTCCGCGTGGAGCGGCCCGAGCCTGGACTCGCGATCCTGGTCATGGACCCCCCGCACCGCAGCTTCCCCGTGCTGGACGCGCCAATGCTGCGCGACATCGACGCCGCGCTCACCGAGCTCGAGGCTGACACCTCGGTCACCGGCATCGTGCTCACCGGGCGCAGGCCGGATCAGTTCCTGGCAGGCGCCGACGTCGAGGCGATCGCCACGGTCACCGACCCTGGGATCGTGCGCGACGCGGTCCTGATGGTGCACGAGCTCTTCGGGCGACTGGAGGGCTTGCGGGCGCGTACTGTCGCGGCGGTGGGCGGCCCGGTGCCCGGCGGGGCGTTCGAGATCAGCCTCGCTTGTGACGCCATCGTCGCGACGGACGACAAGAAGACACGCATCGGCCTCCCCGAGACCCAGCTGGGGATCATCCCGGGGTGGGGGGGCTCGCACCGACTGCCGAAGCGGGTCGGCGTCCCGACGGCGCTCGACGCGATCCTCACGGGTCGCCTCTACCCGGCGAAGAAGGCCAAGCGCCTGGGGATGGTCGACCGCTTGACCAAGAAGGAGTACCTGGTTCACGTGGCCAGCGATCTCGCCATGGGCCGCGAGCGCCTCCGGCGCAGGAGCCGCGGTTGGAAGGCCTGGTTGGTGGACCGCAATCCGCTGGCGCGCTTCGTGATCGCGAGCCAGGCCACCAAGCAGATCGACCGTAAGGCCCACGGGAACTACCCCGCGCCGTACCGGGCGCTGGACATCGTCCTGAAGGCGCCGTCCAAGACCCGTCAAGAGGCTGCGCGCATCGAGGCGGAGGGCACCGTCGACCTGGTCACAGGCAAAGTCTGCAAGAACCTGGTCTCGATCTTCTTCGCGTCGGAGGCGGCCAAGAAGGCTGCGCAGTTCGCGGACGGCAGCGCCCCTCCCAGGATGAAGGGGGCCGCGGTCGTGGGCGGCGGCGTCATGGGGGCGGGGATCGCCAGCCTCTTCGCGGAGCGCGGCCTGCACGTCCGCCTCTCGGACCTCTCTCAGGGCGCGTTGGACGCCGCGACGATCTCCCACCGGAAGGACGTGGACAAGAAGCGCAAGCGCCGTCGTTACCAGCCCCATGAGGCGAACAGGGCCATCGACCGGCTCGAGGTCTCCCTCGGCATCAACGCCATCGCCGCGGCTGACGTGGCCGTGGAGGCGGTCGCGGAGGTGATGGAGGTCAAGCACAAGGTGCTCGGTCAGCTCGCCGCCGAGATGGCCGACGACGCGATCCTCTGCACCAACACCTCGTCGCTCAGCGTCACGGCCATGCAGGCGAGCACGCCCAACCCTGAGCGTGTGGTGGGGATGCACTTCTTCAACCCCGTCAAGAAGATGCCGCTGGTGGAGATCGTACGCGGCGAGCAGACGTCCGACGAGACGGTGACCCGGATCGCGGCCCTCTCGGTGGCGCTCGGCAAGACGCCCGTCGTGACCCGTGACGTGCCTGGCTTCCTCGTGAACCGGCTGCTCGGGCCGTACTTGGACGAGGCGGTGCGGCTGTTCGTGGAGGGCGTCAGCCCGCTGCGAGTCGACCGGCTCCTGGTGCGCTTCGGCATGCCCATGGGGCCCTTCACTCTCCTCGATGAGGTGGGGCTCGACATCGCTGCGCACGCGGCGGAGTCGCTGCATGAGGGATACGGGGCGCGGATGGCGCCGACGGCCGCGTTGCTCGGGATGATGACCCCCGATCGCCTCGGCAAGAAGTCCGGCGCCGGCTTCTACGACCACGGCCGCAAGGGGCGCCGCAAGAAGGGCAGCCCCACGCTCATGGAGGACCTCTCGGGGTACCAGAAGGGCAGCCGGGGCATGCGCATGAGCGACGTCGAGATCGTCGAGCGCGTCGTGCTCGCCATGGTCGGTGAGGGCGCGCGCGCCTTCGAGGACCGGGTCGTGGCCACGGCGGCGGAGTTCGACCTCGCCACGGTGTTCGGTACGGGCTTCGCGCCGTTCCGTGGGGGCCTGCTCAAGTACGTGGACTCGGTCGGAGCGGCGAACATCTGCGACCGCATGGACGCCCACAGGGCCATGGCGGACGTGGCTGAGCGCGGCGAAGCCGCCCAGCGCTTCGAGCCTGCGAGTGTGCTCCGCCAGCTGGCTGCGGACGGGGGGACGTTCCACGGCCTCACGGACCCTCCCTCCTGATTCGGGCCAGCCGTTAGGCTGGCGGGATGAGCACCGCCGCCCTCCTCCTCGTCCTCGCGTCCCCCCTGGTGGGCGCGGGGACGACTCCATTCTCAGGGGCGCGGACGCCTCAGGTGATGACGCGAGGCCACGTCAACGCCTCACCCGCGGCCAGCGAAGACCAGACCACGGTCGGGGACTCGCGCCCCAATATCGTGCTCGTGATGGCGGACGACATGGGGTTCAGTGACCTCGGTTGCTACGGGGGCGAGATTCGAACGCCGACCCTCGACCGGCTCGCCGCCGGCGGCGTGCGGATGACGCAGTTCTACAACACGTCGCGGTGTTGCCCCACGCGGGCGTCGCTGCTGACCGGCCTCTATTCCCATCAGGCGGGGATCGGGTTGATGACCTCCGATCGTGGCTCCGACGCTTATCGGGGGGACCTGAACCGGGGATCGGTGACCCTCGCAGAGGCCCTCAAGCGCGGTGGTTATCGGACCTACATGTCCGGCAAGTGGCACGTGACCAAGCACGTCAGGGCAGACGGGCTCAAGCACAACTGGCCCCTGCAGCGCGGCTTCGACCGCTTCTACGGGACAATCACCGGGGCGGGGAGCTTCTACGACCCGACCACCCTGTGCCGGGGGAACACCTTCATCTCCCCTGAGAACGACCCGCTCTATCAGCCGGAGCGCTTCTACTACAGCGACGCAATCAGCGACAACGCCCGGCGTTTCATCGACGACCACTTCAGGACCGAAGACGCCGACGCGCCGCTCTTCCTGTATGTGTCGTACACCTCGGCCCACTGGCCGATGCACGCGCCGGAGGAGGAGATCGCCGCCTACAAGGGGTCCTACGACGAGGGGTTCCTACCCGTCGCGGCGGCGCGGCGGGCGCGCGCGGTGGAGCTCGGGCTGCTCGATGAGCGCTGGCAACAGGCGGCGCTCTCGAGGGACTGGGAGCGTATGGAGCACCGGGAGTGGGAGGCGCGGAACATGGAGTGTTACGCCGCGATGGTGACCCGGATGGATCGGGGCATCGCGGGGATCGTGGAGGCGCTCGCGGCCAGGGGGGAGCTGGACAACACGCTCTTCGTCTACCTCCAGGACAACGGCGGGTGCGCGGAGGACATGGGCTTCCGGTCGAACGCGCGGGGGCTCAAGGACGTGGCCTACGAACCGCTCGGACCGGACGGTCTCCAGATGAAGATCTGGCCGCCAATGCAGACGCGAGACGGACGCCCCGTTCGGACCGGCCCCGAGGTGCTGGCGGGTCCGGAGGACAGCTATGTCTCCTATGGCCCGGGCTGGGCCAGTGTCTCCAATGCCCCCTTCCGCGGCTTCAAGCATGACGGCCTCGAGGGAGGGATCAGCACGCCCTTCATCGTCCACTGGCCCGCCGGGCTGGGCGCGGTGCGAGCAGGCTCCATCGTGCACACGCCCGCGCACCTGATCGACGTCATGCCGACCTTCCTCGGTGCGGGGCGCAGCGGCTATCCAGAGTCGTTCAAGGGGGCCTCGATTCAGCCCATGGAGGGCGTGGATCTCATGCCGCTCCTGCGCGGCGGGGGGCTCCAGCGAGCTGCGCCGCTCTTCTTCGAGCACCACGGCAACCTCGCGATGCGGGACGGTCGCTTCAAGATCGTCTCAACGTTCCGCAAGGGCCAGCCGGTCCGCTGGGCGCTCTACGACATGTGGTCGGATCGCACCGAGCTCAACGACCTCGCCGGAGAGCAGCCGGTGCGCGTGGCGCGCATGGCGTCGAAGTGGCAGGCCTGGGCCGACCGCGTCGGAGTACGGCGCTGGCCGTTCTGAGAGGGCCTGGGGGCCGCGCGCGCGCCGCGGCCGGGCGATCAGAAGAGGAACATCACGCCCTCTAGCTCGCGCAGCGCGGCGTAGAGGTCAATCACGGAGGTCGCGTCCGGGCACGTCGGCTCCAGGGTCACGGACTCGTGTCGGCCGCCAGCGGCCGCCTTCACGCCAAAGGTGGGCGGCACCTCAAGCCCGAGGCTGGCCTGGACGCAGGCCGCGGCGCGGGCGGGCAGGTGCGTCCCCGTGGGGCCGATCACCTTGAAGGTGAATGGGCACGGGAAGCGGTGGCGAGACTCGAGGAGCTCGAGAGTCGGGGGCTGATGGTCCATCCCGGTATTGTGGGGGATTGGGCTCGAGGTGCGACCCCGAGCCCGTCTGGATCACCACCGGAGTTTCAGTCTGCGAGCAGCCCGGGGAGACGCGACACGAGGTCCTTCTTGCCTGCCTTCGAGATCGGGTCATCGCCGAGGTAGACGTCGAACATGGCCCACGCGAGGTCCTGAGACTTCACGTCCGGCTTGCGCTCGCCGTTGACCACGGTGCACAGGGTCCCGTCCGCGTGCCAGGTGAAGTGCAGCTCGTTGCCCTCCTTCAGCTCGTCCAGCGAGAAGAACCCGCGGAAGGTCGTGAGGTCCTTCAGCTTGTCGGCCTTCGTGCCTTGCATCGCCTTGCGGCGGGAGAGGATGCGCGGCTCCAGCGAGTCCTCGAAGGCCTCGACGATGTCCTCGGCGTCGACGTCGCGGCAGAACCGCATGCGCAGCTCCTTCGTCCCGTTCGGCTGGAGGAGCTTGGTGTAGAGGGCGGCGTCCTTGCCCAGCGCCTTGGCGCTCTTGCCCTTCCAGTCCGCGAGGTCCTTCTCGATGAAGGCCGTGTCCGCGTAGACCACGTAGGAGTAGACGTTGACGTTGAAGATCGTCTTCTCACGAATCGCGAGGCCGAGCAGCGCGAGGTCCTGGGACTTCGCGCCCTCCTTCTTCGCGGCCTCCTCGCTCAGGGTGGACTTGATGGTGACCGGGTAGAGGTGCTCGCTCTCACCTTCTTCGGCGGTCTCGACCTCCTGGATCGGAGCGGGAGCGGAGCGGCTGAGGACCGCGGCCGAGGGCGAGGCCGTGAGGGGGAGGAGGAGCGTTGCGGTGAGCAGCATGGTCGAGGGGTGCGGTGGGGGAGGGGGGACGGGCGGGTTCAGGCGACGCCTTCGCTCGGACTCTGGCTCGGCTTCTCCTCATGGCGCTTGTGGGTCCGCCACTTGTTCGGGCTCTCGTCCGTCTCCCGCTTGAAGGCGCGGTAGAAGGTTGAGAGGTCCTCGAAGCCGCACTCGAAGGCGACGGAGAGGACGGTTCGGCTGGTCGACTCGAGGAGCTTCTTGGCGTGGTCGATCCGCAGCTTGCGGACATGGGCCAGCCAGGAGGTACCGGTGACCTCACGGAAGAGCTGGGTGAAGCGCCGGCGCGAGAGGCCGAGCGTCGACGCGGCGGCGTCGAGGTTGGTGGCCTCGAAGAAGTTCTCCGAGAGGTCTTCGACGTAGCTGCGCATGCGCTCGACGCTGTCGGCACCCCGGATGGTGCGCTGGTGTGCGCCGGGGTTCGCGGCGTCGGAGTCTCCAGTGCGGGCGAGGTCGGCGATCAAGCGCAGCGCGAGCGCGATCATCTGGGCGCCCGTGGTGGGCGTATCCAGGGTCTGTTCGAAGAGGAGCCGGCGCATGCTGCGCTCGACCTTCTCAGCGGTGTGAGGGTCGAGATGCACCACACCTGAGGAGAGCACCGCCGGGTCGAAGCAGGCAAGCTCGAGGACCCGGGTGCGGATGCTCACGACGTAGAGGGAAAGCGGCTCAGCGTCCGAGTCGCAGATCTCATGGGAGCGCCCGGCGGGGATCACGAGGGCATCACCCCGGCGGCAGTCCGTCGCATCCACGCCGCACCTGAGGGCGCCCATCCCATCGTGGACGAGCACGATCTTCAGGAAGTCGTGGGCGGCGGGGGGCATCCTCCAGCCTGCGGCATGGTGACTCTCGAAGACATCCACACCCCACTCGGGGAAGAGGTGTTCGACGGGCTGGACGGTGGGTTGTGTTGAGCGCGGGCGGATCGGCATGGGGGCGCGACCTTACCATGCGTTCAACTTTTGGAGGCAAGTCGGGCAACGGCTCGGGCAATGTCGGCTCGTTCCCCAGGCGCCGTTCTCCTTGGCCCCTGAAGTTGGGCGGCGAGCCTGCCCGAGTGGAGAACACGGGGAATGCTGCGAGCGGTGGGGTCCACGTCGCCACCAAAGGTGGGCTCACAAGGGTCAGGGGTGGTGGGTTCGGACTGGGGAGGATATGGGGCAGCTATGGTGCGAATGTGGAGAAATGGTGGAGTATTGGAATGGGGCTGGGGCATAAATGGAAGAAAGGTGACCCTTGCGGCCTGTGCGGTGCGGAGTTGGGATAGGGCGACTGCCCGACCTGCACATGTCTGATTCCCTCTTCCTAGGTACCCACAGCGCCACCATCGACGCCGAGGGCCGGATTCAACTCCCGGCGCCCCTGCGGGACGAGCTGAGCCTCCGGCAGCCGGAGTTCCGGTTCGTGGCGACGCTCGAGGGGGATGGCAGCGTCTGCCTGCGCGAGCGAGAGCATTGGGACGAGTGGGCGAGGGGCCTCGTGGCCGGTTCCCCACGGGACCAGCAGGCCCGCGCGACGTTGCTGACCGTTGCCGCCCACAGCGCCCCGGTGAAGTGCGACCGCCAGGGCCGCATCCGGGTGCCGGACGCCCTCTTGGCCCTCGTCGGCGTGGACCGGCGGTCCGCGGCCGCCCGGGAGGTCGTGCTGGTGGGTGGGTTCGAGGAGATTCGGCTCTGGAGTCCGGCGACCTGGGAGCAGTTCGCTGACAAGGCCCGCGCGGACCTCGGGGTCGGACTCGACCGCCTGCTGGGGGGCGCGGTCCCCACCCAGGAGTGAGGTCCCGCCCGGGGGTCTCATCCCTGGACGGAGAAGTGGCGCCCGGCTCAGGTGATGGTGCCCTGAGCGTCGATCTAAGCTCCGATGGGCGCCCTCAAGACGATCTCGACCTCAGGTCTCGCGCGGAGCGCAGTCGCTCTCGTCCTCGCGGCCTCGCCCCTGCCGGCGCAGTCCGAGGCGGGCCAGGAGTTGGAGGCGTCGCTGGTGGTGGTCAGCTCAGGGGAGGACGCGATCGCCCTCTACGACCCTGCGTCTGGCGAGCAGCGGGCGCTCTTTCGGGTGGGTAGTGGCCCCGGGTCAGCGGCGGTGTCCAGCGACGGTCGCACCGCGGTCGTGGCCCTCCGCGGCCACGCGCTCGCCGGTAACTCCATCTGCGTGGTGGACCTGCACGCCGCTGCGATCGTCCGGACCATCCCGCTCACGACGAGGACGCTCAAGGCGGACGGCACCACCGTCGTCCACAGCTATCACCGCCCGGAGGACGTGCTGTTCCTCCCCGGGGAGGCGCGGGTCCTCGTGAGCTGCGCGGCCGAGGGCGCGTTGCTGCTGGTCGACCTCCTCCAGAAGGAAGTGGTGAGCGTCGCAGAGCTCGGTCAAGGTGGCGCCGAGGAGGTTGTGCTCGGGCATGACGGCAAGCTCGCCTTCGTGACAAACCGCCGTGAGGGCACGGTCTACGCCGTCCGCCTGGCGACCATGACCGTCGTCAAGCGCATGGACGCTGGGGGCGGCGCCTCCGGCGTGGCCATCCACCCGACACGAAACGAGCTCTGGGTCACGAACTCAGCCACGAATACGATCAGCGTCATCGACGGCGAGGAACTCAAGGAGCGGATCGAGTTCCCCTGTGGAGCGATGCCCGTGGACATCGCCTTCACTCCTGACGGCAGGAACGCGCTGGTGGTCAACTATCAGGAGGGCAACGTCTCGGTCATCGACGCGCGCTCACTCAGGGTGCGCGCGTTGGTGAAGGTCCCCGACGTCTCTGAGGAGCGCGTCAGGGCGCGAC
>JAQWJQ010000209.1 GCA_029248265.1 Planctomycetota bacterium | reverse complement strand
GTCGAGGCGCTCTTGCAGCTCGGTCCGCACACGGTCCGCCTCGGCGGCAGCGTTGCGCTGGGACTCCTCGTGAGCCTCTCGGAGAGCCTCGAGTTCGTTCGTCGCGCGCGTCTGGAGCTCGGCGGCCGCTGCAGCGCTGTCGCGAGCGATCCGGGCGCGCTCGGCCCTCGACTCGTCGAGCTCGAGGCGGGTCTCCTCCAGTTGGGCAGGGGTGGGCTCCAGCTCGAGGATGCGTTCCTCGAGACCTGAGAGCGTGGCGCTCGCCGACTCCTGGTCCTCGGCGTGGCGGCGCCGCCACTCGCTGATCGTCTCGTCCCGCTCCACGACGGAGGAGCGGAAGACCTTGGTGTCCTCGATGTTCTTGGCGCGTGCTTGCTCGAGGAGGGCCTCCAGCTCCGACACACGAGTGATCAGGCTCTCGCGTTCCTGGGAGATCTCGCGGTGGACCTTCGACTTGCGCTCCGATTCGGAGCGCGCGGCGGCGGCCTGGCTCTGGCTGGTATCCCGGGCGCTGGCGAGCTGATGGGTCACCTGGTCCTGCTCGTCAATTCGGGCGCGGAGTTGCTCCGCGTGGGCGCGCTCCGCGGCCAGCTCGGCCTGCAGGGACGTGATGCGCTGGACGTGAGCCTCGTAGGTGCCCTTGATGCGCTTGACGTCGATGTTGTTCTGGTTGAGGGACGTCACCGCTGACTCGCGGTCGGCCTCCGCGAGCCGGAACTTGCGGTCCCACAGCTCCTGCTGGACCCGGTGCTGGGTCAGGCTCTGGCGCTTGGCCAGGAACCAGGACACAGAGCCTCCGATGATCGCCCCGCCGAGGATCAGCGGCAGCTTCTCGAGGACGCTGGCGCCGCCGGCGGGAACGAGCCCAAGGACCCAACCCGTGTTCGCGTGGAGCAGCAGCTCCAGGTGACAAAAACCCATCATGATGTTCGAGCGGGGTGCGGAACGCGCCCCTCTTCCCCCTACGGCCCCGATACTACCGACCTGCGCTCAGAGTTTCCTGCCTCGGGTGCCCGACGCGGGCGAAGTCGAGGTTCCCCTGGAGACCGATTTCTCCGAGACTCCAGCACCGCCGCTCTCCTCCGATGACTCTCCGCGCCATGTTCGCCACCGCCCTCCTCGCCTCTGGCCTGCTGCTGCTCGTCGCCACGAGCTGCGTCGGACCCCAGGTGGGCCTGGAGGGAGGGGTCCTCCGCTCCTGCCCTGGGTCGCCAAACTGTGTCTCCAGTGAGGCCGCCCCCGGTGACTCCTCGCGGGTGGATCCCCTGGTCATTCCGGTGGGGTTCGCCCCGGAGGACGCCCTCGGCGCCCTGGCGGCGGTGCTCGCGGAGCGGGCCAGCCTCGTGGCCCGGGATGACGGGTATCTCCACGCGGTCTTCAAGACCCGGCTGCTCCGCTTCCGTGATGACTTCGAGGCGCGCCTCGACGTCGAGGCGGGCGTGATCCAGGTGCGCTCGGCGTCCCGCCTCGGCTACTCGGACCTCGGGGCCAATCGGCGCCGGGTCGAGGAGATCCGCGCGGCATTCCAGGCGGCGATGGACTGAGGCTGTCCCCAGGATGGGTAACGAAGAATGTGACGCTGAGCAGGGGAAGCGACCTGCGCTGACGCTCCCGATCGAGGACGTCCTCGACGAGGTCCTCGCGGCCAGCAGGGACCGGGGAGTCGCCGTGCTCGTGGCACCTCCAGGGGCGGGAAAGACCACCCGGGTCCCCCCCGCGCTCCTGCGGGCGGGGCTCGGCCCGGTGGTCGTGCTCGAGCCCCGCCGGATCGCCGCCCGCGCGGCCGCCCGTCGGGTGGCGGAGGAGAACGGCTGGCAGCTGGGTCAGGAGGTCGGCTACCACGTCCGCTTCGACCGCAAGGCGGGGCCCAAGACCAAGATCCTCTTCTGCACCGAGGGCATCCTCCTGGCCCGCCTCCAGGAGGACCCCTTCCTGGAGGGGGTCGGGTGCATCGTCTTCGACGAATTCCACGAGCGGAGCCTGGAGGCCGACCTGGCCCTCGCCATGGCGCGTCGGGTCCGGGAGGACGCCCGCGAAGACCTGCGGCTCATCGCGACCTCGGCGACGCTCCAGGCGGAGCCCATCGCCGCGTTCCTCGGCGGGGAGGATGGCCCGGCCCCGGTCGTCACCAGCGAAGGTCGACTCTTCCCCGTGGAGGTCGACTTCGTGCCGCCGGAGCGCGCGGCGGCTGGGAGCAGAGATGGACGCGAGGCCCTGGCCACGCAGGTCGGGCGCGCTGTGCGCCAGGCCCTGGATCGATCGGAGGGCGATGTGCTCGTCTTCCTCGCCGGGGTGGGGGAGATCCGCCGCTGCGGTCAGGCGTTGGGCTCCATCAAGGGCGTGGATGTGGTGGAGCTCTACGGAGACCTCGCGCCGGAGAAGCAAGATGCCGCGCTGCGTGAAGGGCCGCGTCGGCGGGTCGTGCTCTCCACCAACGTCGCGGAATCGAGCGTGACGGTGGCAGGCGTACGTGCGGTGGTGGACAGCGGTGAGGCGCGGGTCATGAGGCACGAGCCCGGCGCCGGGATTGATCGCCTGAAGGTCGAGCGCATCGACCGCGCCGCGGCGGACCAGCGAGCAGGTCGGGCGGGCCGCCTGGGCCCCGGCCTCTGCCTGCGGCTCTGGAGCGCCGTGGACGACCGGACCTTGGAGCCGGCGCTGGAGCCGGAGGTTCGCCGACTCGACGTCGCGGGGGCGGTGCTCCAACTCGCGCTCTGGGGTGAGCCCAACGTCCGCGCGTTCCCCTGGTTTGAGTCCCCTCGGGCGGACGCCACGGCGCGGGCGCTCGAGGTCCTCGGTGCCCTCGGGGCGCTCGACGCCAGAGGGCAAATCACGGGCCGAGGTCGGGCGCTGGCGCGCCTGCCGCTTCATCCGCGCCTCGCTGCCCTCGTGCAGGAAGGCGCGACGCTCGGGGTGGTGGAAGAGGCCGCGTTGGCGGCGGCGATGCTCTCGGAGCGGGACCCCTTCCGGGGCGCTCGGGGCCCGGGGGCCCGCCGGCCGGACGCCACCGAGTCCGACCTGTACGAGCGGGTAGCTGCCCTGCACGCCTTCGAGTCGAGCCGCCGGACCTCGACGCCGGTGGGGGAGCTCGTGCAGGGGGGGGCCCGCCAGGTCCTGCGCGCGAGGGACCAGATCTTGAGGCGCGTCCGGGATGTGTCAGGCGGGCCCGAGCTCGACGCCCATGGAGCGGAGGAAGCCCTGGCCCGGGCGGTCCACGTGGCCTTCTCCGATCGGCTCTGCCGGCGCCGCGCCGAGGACGGTGAGCGAGCGGTGATGGCCGGCGGTCGTGGCGTCCGCCTGGCGCGCGAGTGCGGTGTGACCGAGGCCGAGCTCTTCGTGGCGATCCAGTTGACGGCGGGCTTCCGCCGGGGAGACGAGGACCTCGTCCGCATGGCCTCGGCCGTGGAGCGTGATTGGGTCGACGGCGGGGAGGTCCGTGTGGAGACGGTGCCGGTCTTTGATGCGCGCCTGGGCAGGGTCGTGGGGCGCCGCCGCGAGCTCCTTGGACCGCTGCTGCTCTCCGAGTCGGATCACCCGGTCCAGGACGGGCCTGCCGCCGAGGCGGTCCTGATGGAGGCTGCCCGGGAGGACCTCTCCGGGGCCCTCGGGCTCGATCGCGAGGAGGTCAGCGGAGTGGTCGAGCGCATCCGCTTCCTCCGGGCTCACGCTCCTGAGCTCGAGTTCCCCGAACCGGATGAGTCGGCCTTTGAGGCCCTCCTCCCGATGCTCGTCCCAGGCCGCCGCTCCTTCGCCGACCTCAAGAAGGCTCCCCTGATCGATGTGTTCCTCGGGGGGCTGACCCATGCGCAGCGGGTCGGGTTGGACACCCACGCGCCGGAGCGGATCCAGGTCCCGAGCGGGTCCCGCTTGCGCCTGCTCTATGACGGGGATCGCGCGCCCGTGCTCGGCGTCCGAATCCAGGAGATGTTCGGGCTACCCGAGACGCCGCGCGTCGCGCGGGGCAAGGTGCCGGTGTTGCTCCATCTCCTCGCTCCCAACGGGAGGCCGCAGCAGGTCACGGACGACCTCGCTAGCTTCTGGAGCGATGCCTACCATCACGTGCGCAAGGACTTGCGCACGCGTTACCCCAAACACGATTGGCCGGAGGATGCCCTCACGGCCCGACCCAGCGCGCGCCGCCGGCGGCGCCGCCGAAGATGAGCTCGAGATCATGAAAGACCAGGACGCACTGAAGGGAAAGAGGGCTCTCGTCACCGGCGGGAGCAGCGGGATCGGCGCCGCCATTGCGCGAGCGCTGAAGGACCTCGGGGCGACGGTCGCCATCAGCGGCAGGGACGGCGCGGCGCTCGATCGAGCAGCGGCTGAGCTGGGTGCGATGGCGATCCAGGGAGACGTCGGGGTCGAGGCAGACGCCGAGCGGATGGTGGAGACGCTGGTCGAGGCCAGCGGGGGCATCGACATTCTGATCAACAACGCAGGCTTCGGCCGCTTCGCGACCCTCCTGGAGACGACCGCCGATGACATGGAGAGCGTCTGGCGCACGAATGTCCTGGGAGCGTTCCTTGTGGGGCGGGCCGCGGCGCGGCGGATGGTCGAGCAGGGCTCTGGCTCGATCGTGAACATCTCTTCCACCGCAGGGGCCAAGGGCTTCGGGAGGGGGACCGCCTACGCCTCGAGCAAGTTCGCGCTCCGGGGGATGACGGAGTGCTGGCGGGACGAGCTGCGCCGACACGATGTGCGTGTGATCCTGTGCAACCCGAGCGAGGTGTTGACCGACTTCTCGCGCAGGGCTGGCGGCGACCAGCAGGCGTCGCCGAAGAAGCTGATCCCCGAGGACATCGCCGAGGCGGTGGTCGGGGTCTTGCGTACTGACGCTCGCGGCTTCGTTCCCGAGTTCTCGGTCTTCGCGACCAACCCATTCTGAGGGAGAGCTAGAGCGGGGGGGGGCCCGTTCTTGGGGAGCAGGAGTCACCGGCGCCGGGTTCGTTCGGACATAGGAGACAGGGAGGCGGCGCATGGGCCTGGCCTCCCGCTCCTCCGAACGGATCCCACGATGAACGTCACGCTTCTGACTCTCTCTGCCCTCGCCTTCTCCCCTTGGCCGGCGCCGCTGGCCGCCGCCGTCACGCCACAGGCCCCTGTCGCCGAGGTGCTCCTGACCAATGTCGTCGGCGCGGAGCGAGCCGAGGTCCCCGGCTTACCCGGCGTCATGTTCGAGCCTGGGACCGGGACGACCCACTTTGATCGGGTCTATGGTCATCCGGGCGGGCACTGGATCTTGACCGCCCGTGCCAACCTGCCGGCCGGGGAGGACGAGTGCCTGATCGTGAACGGTACGTTGGTCTTGCGAGAGGGGGACCCGGCTCCCTGGACGGGCGGGAGTGAAGACTGCGGGACCCTGGACCGTCGCTGCGCGATCAACGGGAGCGGCGACTTTGTCTTCGCCACGAACACCTCCGCGAGCGCCCTGGATGATTATC
Source organism: Planctomycetota bacterium (assembly GCA_029248265.1). GTDB lineage: Bacteria > Planctomycetota > UBA1135 > UBA1135 > Saltatorellus. Next base: position 33,478 of record JAQWJQ010000209.1, on the reverse strand, counting down.
TCCCCGTTCGGTGGTCCACCGGCGCCTGGGGGACCGCGGCCCGCGAGGGCGCCCCTGTGCCGGGCCTACCGAACGCGCGCCTCGACGACGCGATTGACTCGCCCATCCTCCTGGACGATGGGCGGGTGGGCTACGCGGCAGATGGCATCGACGGAGTCGCCTCGGTGGGTGAGGATGAGGTGCTCATCCTGGGCGACGCCTTGCTGATGCAGGAGGGCGTCTCGGTCCCAGCAGGCCAGGTCGGGGGTGGCCAGTACGCCCTGGAGAACCTCGATCTCGGTGACTTCTGGGCGGCGCTGGATGGCTCGAGTTGGTTGGTCCTGGGTGACCTTGAGGGTCCTACGAGCCAGGACGATGTGCTCCTCGTGGACGGGGCCGTCGCGCTGCAGGAGGGCGCGCCGGTGCCGGCCTCCGGGTTCGCCGAGCCGATCGCGAGGGATGGCATCCATGGCGCCTCGATGGATGGCAGCGGCCGTTGGTTCGCGCGTGGCTCCAACGCGAGCACCGGGGCGGACTGGGTGGTGTGCAGTGAGGTCTCGACCGGAGGCAGCGTCGCGACCTTGGGGCTGCTCTGCACCACTGGCGGGTCGATCACTCCCGGGAGCACCGAGCGCTGGGACGACGCGGACCTCCCGGAGGGGTTCGTCGGGGTCGCGGGCAATCGAATGGGGGACCACGTTCTCATCGGCGGCACCGATCACCTCGACCCGTCGCGGGATTCGGTCGTGGTCTTGAACGGAGCCCATGTGGTGGCGAGAGAGGGCGACGGGGTCGATCTCGACGGGAACGGTTGGGCCGACGATGGCCTCTTCATTGACGCGTTCGGGGAGGAGGACCTCGTCCTGACCGACGCCCTCGAGTTGCTGGTGGTCACGACGCTTCGTGGGGTGACCGGCACCCGTGAGGGGCAGGCCCTCCTCCGCCTCCCGCTTGACCCTGGGATCGGTCAGGTGATCTGTGAGGGGCTCCCGAACTCCACGGGGCCCGGGGCGAGGTTGGTGGCGATGGGGTCGGGTGCTCTCTCGGACAACACGCTGAGCCTCCGGGCCCTTGGCCTACCGGCCGAGAGCGCCGCCCTGTTCATGTTCAGTCGGAGCCCGGGGCTCGTGCTGCAGCCGGGGGGCAGCCAGGGGCAACTCTGTCTGAGCGGAGCGCTGGGTCGCTTCCTCGGGACGGGTGAGGTGGGACCCGCGACCGCCGATGGTCTGGCTGCCCTGCAGGTGGACCTGACTGACCTGCCGCTTGGGGGAGGCGGCGGACTGCTGGTATCGGGAGACACGCTCTACTTTCAGGTTTGGTACCGGGATGGTCTGCCTGCCGGTGGCGCAACCAACAACCTGACGAGCGCGATCGCGGTGACCTTGCGCTAACGGCAGCGGGTCCGCGTGGGTGCGGACGAGGCCGCCTCATGCGTGTGGAGGTTCCCAGAGGGCCGGGTCGAGGTCCCAGAGACAGCCCTTCAAGGGACCGGGGCATTCGACCGATGCCCGCTCCAAGGGACCAGGTCTTCCCTTCGCTTCTCCGGATGGCGGCATCGCGTGGTCAGGGCCACCCAGGTCCGCGTGGCGCGAGTCAGGAGTAGCTTGGGCCGAGCTCTGCCCGAAGCCTGCCGAGAGCGTGCCGCTCCACGGCGCGCTGTCGGGCGGCGAAGCCCCGCTCCTGACGCTCGGTACGACTCTCGAGGGCGTCGAGGGCGGCGATGACGGCGTCGACCTCTCCGTGGGGGACGAAGGTCGCTGCGTCCGGACCCACCAACTCGGCCACGGCGCCGGAGTCAGCCACGACCGCTGGACGACCGCAGGCGAGCGCCTCCACGAGACTCATCGGGATGAGTTCGTCCTGGCACTGGAGCGCGAAGACGTCGATTCGCCCGTAGAAGCCGGGCGCGTCCAGCACGCGCCTTCGCACGTGGAGGGTCGTGGACTCCCTTGAGCGAGCCTTGAGTTCATCGAATCTGGGCCCGTCTCCCACCAGCAGCAGGGCCGTGGGGCGCCCCGCGGCGTGCCGGCGGCCCACCGCCTCGATCAGGACCTCAGGGCTCTTGTCCTCGGTGGCGCGCATCATGCATCCGACGAGCAGAGCGGTCGGGTCCTCGAGACGGACGTTCCTCCACGTGCTATCCCCTGGCTGGGGGTGGAAGCGCTGGATGTCCACCGCGGCGAGGCGGGTCTCAGGCTCGCGCCCGGCGGCCTGCCAATCCGCCCGGAGCGCGGGGTTGGGCACGAAGACCTCGTGCGCGGTTTCAAGGGCCCGGCGCAATCGGCGGCGGCCCAGGAAGCCAGCGGCCGAGGGCCGCTCGAAGAGCGTCGCGACGAGACGGGGGCGCTGCCGGCCCTTGCAGGCCGCGGCGGCGAGGAGCAGGTCGGCCGTGGTGTACGCGTGGATCACCCTCGCGCCGCGGGACGCCGCGAGGTCGGCGAGCCGGGTCGCCCGCGTCGCGAGGCGCTCTCCCACGAGGCCCAGGAAGTGGACGGGTGTGGCGGGGGCCATGAAGTCCCCGTCCATGTCGAGGGCCCGTTCTGTGAGGACGATCTCGTCCGTCGCGCCGTCCATGCGCTCGTGCCGGACGAGGTCGATGACGGAGCGCTGCAGGCCCCCGACCCCTTGATGGGGGAGCAGGTGCAGGACGCGGACGCTGGCGAGGGCCTCGTTCATGGGCTCATGTGGCACGGACGCGCCCTCGATTCACCCCTGAATCGAGAGGAGCTCAGAGGAGACCGAGGCGCTGCAGCTCGCGGCCGAGGAAGGAGGCCAGGCGCTCCGCGCCCTCATCGGTCAGGTGGACGTTGGCAGAGAAGACCTGTTGGCTCCCCGTCGCGTCCATCTGGGCCCTGGCGGCTGCTTCGAGGTGCTCGGCGGCCTCGATCAGGGGAGCCTCCGTGGTCGCGGCGACCTCCCGGACGACCTCGGTCATGCGGTCATGGGCGCGCAGCCGGAGCGCGCCGTCGAGCAGCTGGTCCGAGTTCGGGTCCTCGGACCAGAGGGCCTGGGTCAGGAGCACCGGGCGAGCCCCGTGGGCGCGGGTGATGGCGACCATGGAGACGAGGTTGCGCCGGAAGTTCTCGAAGCCTTGCTCAGGGAGCAACCCGTCCACCTCAGGCGCCTTGTATCCGGCGAGGCGCTCGCCAGCAGGCCCCGCTGGGAGGCGCTTGGATTGGAAGCCGAGGTCCGCCCGTTGCTCGAGGTAGTCCGTGAAGTACCGCCGCCACGCGAGATAGAGGACGCTGCGCTCCAGGCTGGGCTCCAGCGGGGAGGGGCGGAAGGTGGGCCATACCCGCCGGTAGTGCCGGTTGTCCGCGACAGGGTCGGGCCACAGCGCGCTCTCCGCGTCGTTGGTGGAGAGGTAGAAGAGCACCACGTCGGGCGCCATGGGGAGGACGCGGAAGGCGAGGCTGGTGAGGCACTCGAAGCTCGTCCACGCAGGGACGCCGGCGTTGAGGACCTCCACCGTCTCTTCCAACCCGTCAGACGCCAGGGTCGCGCCGAGGCGGGCCGGCCAGGTGGCCTGATCGGAGGAGGGCCCCGTGCCGTAAGTGCTTGAGCCGCCGACGCAGGCGATGCGCTGGACGCCCTCTGGTTTGGGGAGCGCGAGCTCCGGGGCGCGGAAGCCGAGGGGGCCGTGCTGAAAGCTCCGGGCGCCTGGACCCTCCGGGTCGACCGCGCGTCCGTAGTTCGGCTTTGGCGCGTAGAGAAGGTAGGGGTGCGGCGCGAACGCGCGCTGCGCTGAACTCTCCAGGTAGGGGGGCTTCAGCTCCATCTGCGTGAGCCCGGGGATCGAGACCCACCGCGGGACGGTCTCGAAGATCACGATCAACCCCGTGAGGACGAGCAGGACCCTGCGCAGGACGGCGCCGCTCCGGGGAGAGCGGAGCGCAGATCGGCTTGGGACGGCGCGGCGCATGGCGGCTGATCGTAGACTTCTCGGCCCATGAAACGGACTCGAATCGCCACCGCCGTCCTCGTGACCCGAGGGCCCCAGGCTGATCCGGAGGTCCTCGTGGTTCGCCGCTCGCCCAAGCTCCGCTTCTTCGGTGGATATTGGGCGTTTCCGGGGGGGGTCGTGGACCCCTGCGATCACGACGGCGACGAGGACCACGATGACGCGCACCGTCGGTGCGCGCTGCGCGAGCTCGTCGAGGAGGTGGGCCTGGCCCCTGCGGGTCTGGAGGCGGCGCTCGCGGAGCGGGACGGTCTCCTCGATAGGGCAGACCAGGGGGCCGGGGGCCGCGTGCGTGCGATCCTGGACGAGGCGCCAGGGGTGTTGGACGTGGCGCGACCCTTCGCGAGGCTCACGACCCCACCGTTTGCCCCCGTCCTCTACCGGACCCGCTTCCTTCACCTGGAAGCGCCCCCTGGCTTCGAGCCCGTGATCGTGGAGGGCGAGCTGGTGGACGGCGCGTTCTACCGCCCTGACGAGCTCCTGGCGTCATGGCGCCGCGGCGAGCGGCTCGTGGCGCCGCCTGTGCTCTACATGCTCGAGCAGCTCGCCGAGCTTGGGCTCGAGGGCTTCCTTGACGTCATGGGGGAGCGAAGCCGCGAGCTGGAGGCCGGTCGCCTGCATTCCATCCGCAACGTCCCGGGCATCCTGATGGCGCCCCTCGCGACGCGTACGCTCCCGCCGGCGACGACGACCAACGCCTATCTGGTGGGGGAGCAGCGGATCTTCGTTGTGGACCCGGCGCCGACGGATCCGGCGGAGCAGCAGCGGTTGTTCGACCTGATCGACGAGCGCTGTGCGGCCGGCGCGGAGCTGGTGGGGGTCCTGGTGACCCACCACCACCCGGACCATGTGGGCGCCGTCGAGGCCACCGCTCGCCGATACGATGTCCCGGTCCTCGCCCACGGGGAGACGCTCTCGCGCCTGACGCTCACGGTGAAGAACACTCGGGCGCTCGCGGACGGCGTCGAGCTCCCCCTCGGGGACACCCCGGACGGCGAACCCGGGTGGGTCCTGACGGCCCTGCATACCCCGGGGCACGCCCCAGGGCATCTCGTCTTCCGTGAGTCGCGCTACGGAGCGGTGCTCGCGGGCGACCTCGTCTCCACCGTGTCGACGATTGTGATCGACCCGCCTGACGGGCACCTGGCGACCTACCTCGCCAGCTTGGAGCGGCTTCGAGACCTCATGGCACCCGGCGAGGTCTTGCACCCTGCGCACGGGCCCGTGGCCAGCAATGGCCCGGCGCTGTTCGAGCGCTACCTGGAACATCGTGCCCGCAGGGAACAGTCGCTGGTTCGCGCGCTGAGTGAGGCGCCCGCCTCTGAGTCGGACCTCGTGGCGCGGGTGTACGCGGACGTGGCCGAGGAGCTGTACCCGGTGGCGGCCCGCTCACTCCGGGCAGGCCTCGAGAAACTGGCTGAAGAGGGGAGCGCGAAGGAAGTTGCGACCGGTGTGTGGCAGGCGTCCGAGAAGCGCTGACTTCGACTGCGATTGACGCTGACCCAAGATATCTTCGGCGTCCCAACATGTCCGGTCCCTCGCCTCTCTCGCCCGCCCCTCCCGGTGTTTGGCTCCTCGCCGCCACGGCTGCTCTAGGAGCAAGCTGCGCGACCCCCGGCGAACCCCTGCGTTCGCCGGAGCTGATCTCGATCGTCTCGTACTACGGGGGCGACCCGATCGGAGGCTCGATGGGGGAGCAGGCTGCGTTGACCCTGGGTCTCCGAAAGGGGGACGCCGTGCAGATCTCCATGGAGCTCTGGCTGGTCAGCGCGCCGACCCCGGAGACCGCCGAGCCGCTGTCCCAGCACGTCAGGCTGATCCTGGGGAGTGACGGGCCGCAGCCCATCGGCGCGCACCCGAAGGTGCTCCAAGGGGCGCGGCTCCTGGGGCGTAGCGACGGCGCTCAGGTGGCCGACGGGTTGGCGGGGCTCCCCCTGGATGAGGGCGTGCGCATGGCACGGTTCGAAGGGCTCTCCATGCCTGGGGTGGCGACACGCCTCAGCGCGGTCTTTGCCCAAGGGATGAACTTCGACCAGTCGGCGCTCGTGGACCGCCAGTTCGGGGTCGAGCTCTGGCTGGAAGGGGCCTCGGCAGAGGGCCTCTCCGTGGCGCTGTCCATGCGGGACGTGATCGAGTCCATCCAGGCCGACAGCGGGAGCGGGGAGCTCAAGCTGTCCCAGGTCCAGCAGGAGGAGGTGCTGGTCCTCGACACGCCGCTGGCGTTGGACGGGGACCCGCTCGTGGTCTCCACCGAGCCGAGCTTCGATCTCGAGGTGGACGTGCGGGTCCTGATGGTCCTTGAGGCGCGCCGGGTCGCTGTGAACACACCCGGCCTCGATGCCGAGCTCCTCAAGGTCAGCGCCGAGGTGCGTGACGCCGCCCTCGAGGGCTCGTCCAGGCGGCAGCGTCTCCGGCTCCGGGAGCGGGAGTTGATCCGATTCCAAGAGAGCATCGACGCCCTCTCCAGCCCGGCGACTCGGCGGGCAGCGCTCCTTGACCTCGCGAGCAGTAGCAAGTCCGACCTCACCGTCGACTTCGCGCTCCTCGCCGAGGAAGACGTGCTGGCGCGCTTCGCGGCGGGGCTCTCCGCGGACCGTGACGTGTTGCGCGCCCTCGCCAGTGACAAGGAGGACCTGGCCTGGCGGCTCGAGCGTGAGGTGCTGATCGAGCTCCTGCAGGGTGCTGAGGCCAACACGCTGGGTGAGGAATACGTGGCGTTGCTCCTGCTGTACACGGGGGACGCCGGGCGGCAGCTCGGGGTGGTCGAGGACGCCATCGTCGGGAGCTCCTCCATCGCGATGTTCCGGTCTCGCTTGATCGAGGACAACAAGATCGCGCTCGAGTCGTCGAGCTCCGCAGCGCGGGTGCGCGCCACGGATTGGCTGGCGTCCCTGTCGGTCGTGGTGCCGGGGTATGACCCGCTGGGCACCGGGAGCGAGCGCCGGAACGCCCTGCGCCAGTGGGCTGCGGCCAACCTCGCGGCGCAAGGCCAGGAGGCGGCGGCGGACCCGTCACCCGGCAGCGCAGGCCCGGAGCCCGCGGCCGGCTCGGGGGGGGCGCCGCGATGACCACCTCGGCCCATCACGATGAGGGAGGTGCGCAGAAGGGTGCCCCCCGCCCCGGGAGGTGGCGGCGTCGGCTGCTGTGGCTCGTCGGGTTCGTGCTGCTCGGGCGGGTCCTGCTCGGCCTCGGACTGGAGCCGACCCTCCGGATCGGCCTGGCGGCGGCAGGCCTACAAGGCGATTGGGACTCGGTCCAGCTCGACCTCCTTGACGGGCGCCTGGAGCTTCGAGGGCTCTCCCTCAGGCCGAAGCTCGGCGCTCGACCGGAGGTGGCTGAAGAAGCCGAGAGCACCGCGCCGATGGTGTCGGCGGCGACCCTCGCGGTGGACGTTGACGCGGGTGCGCTCCTGCACGGTCGACTCCGGGTGGAGCGGCTCGAGCTCCTGGGCTCGCGCATTCACCTGGATCGCGGGGTCACGGGTGGCTGGAACTTCGCGCCGCTGGCGGGGTCCGGCGGGTCTGATGAAGCGGCCCCGCCCTCGGAGTCCGGGCCACTCCTCTTTGACCTCCCCTTCGAACTGCTCGAGGCCAGGGTGCAGGACCTCGGCCTCAGTGTTCGAGATCTCCAGGCCGTCCCGTCAGTGGACGTCTCGAGCCGGACGTCCTTGACGCTCACCAACGTCGGCGTGGAGGGGGAGCTCATCGGTCTTGACCTGAGGATGGTCTCCAGCCAGTGCCTCGACCTCCTGCGGGTGAACGGCGGGGGCAAGATCGCCTCCAAGGGGGCGGACTTGACCCTCGAGCTCACCGTCGCCGGCCTGCGTGCCAAGCCCCTGCTCGGGCTCCTGTCAGCGGCGGGCCTCGACGCCCGTGCGGAGAGCCTCCAGGCCGGCGCTCGGCTTCGGCTCGAGGCCACCCCCGTCGAGCTGGACCCCGCTCGGATTCAGGCGGTGGTCATCATGGACCAGGCGAGTGTGCGCGCCGACGCCACCGAGGCCTTGGGCCTCGAGGCGCTGGAGGTGCGGGTCGACCGCCTCGGTGGAGGCGTCTTGGAGGTCGCCTCCGTGCTGGTGGACGGCCTCGTGGCCGAGGCCGTGCTCGAGACCGACGGCACGTTCACCTTTGCCGGGCTCGGGCCCTCTGCAGCGGCAGGCACTGCGGCGGCGGGCACTGCGGCGGCCGGGACTGAGACTGCAGCCACTCCGAGCTCGCCCTCGCCGTCGGTCGCTGGGGCAGGCGAGCGCGAGGCCATGGACGGGGCAACGCCCACACCGCTGAGGTGGTCCTTGGCGAGCGCCGTGGTCAAGGAGGGCCGACTCTCCTTCACGGACCGCGCGATGAGCCTGGGCCACCGGATCACCGCTCACCTCGACCGCGTGGAGGCGGGCCCGATCTCTTCCATGGCGGGGGCGCCACCGTCCGACGTTCGTCTCCTGGCGGAGATCCCCGGGGTGGCCGGTCGGATCGTGGTCGACGGCACGATCGATTCGGTCGGGCCCCGCTTTCAGGGGAGCGGGGAGGTCAAGATCGAGCATCTCGTCCCCGATGAGCTGGCCCCTTACCTCGCCCTCGCGGGAATGGCGCCGGCCTTCGATGATGGCACGTTCGAGGTGGACAAGATCGACGCGGACGGTCTCACGTTCGCCCTTCGAGGGCTCCGCGTCAGGGACTCCGGAGAGGAGCTCGCCGCCATTGACATGGCGAGGGTCGCGGTCGGCGGCGAGGACCGGTTCGAGGTGGAGGTCAGCGGCGCCCGCGGGCGTGTTCGCAGGCGCCTCGATGACTCCATCGAGGGCTTGGGGCTGCGGTTCAACATCGCCGCGGACGCCCCCGAGCGCGTCGCGGACGCGGACGGCCCGCCGGTCACGAAGGCCGAGGCGCCGGCAACGCCCTTCGTGGTCCCCAAGGTCTGGCTGCCCCACCTTGACCTCCAGTTCGAGCGCCTCGAACTTATCAGTGAGCAGAGCGAGGGGGCCCCGGTCTCCCTCGGACCGATCACCTTGAAGGCCGGCCGCGCCGAGGGCTCGGCGCCAGGGGCGGAGGCCTTCGCGGTCACGGCCCGCGGCAAGGTCCGGGTCGCCAGGGACTTCTCGGCCTCGGTTCAGGTGGACAGCTCGGAAGAGGGGTTCCTCAGCGTCCAAGGCGAGACCTCGGCCACCGGGGTCAACCTCGACCCCGTTCGAGAGTGGGTTCAACTGTTGGGTGTCGACCCGCTCCTCGAGGACGGGGCCCTCGAAGCCAGGTTCGACCTCGGGCTGCGCGCGGTCGGTGGGCAGCCCGACGTCTCGCTGACGGTCGGGCGGGCACGCCTTGAGGAACGGACGGGCGGCGAGGTCAAGGAGTGGTTGGACGTCAAGGAACTGCGGGTGGACGGCCTTCGTCCCGGCGGTGAGTCCACCCTGGCGATCGAGTCTCTCAGCATCGTCGAGCCTCGAGTTCGCCTCGAGCGAGACGCCGCTGGCGCCTGGAGCGCCCTGGGGATGCGGGCGCTGGCCCCCAAGGCCGGCAGTGACGCGCCCGCCAAGTCCGGTGCCAAGGGGGACCAAGGGGCGCGGCCTTCGGCGCGGTCCGGTTGGTTGACCCTCGGGGACGCGGGGCTGGGGGAGGCCACGATCACGCTGGTGGACGGCGCCGACGCTGGGGCGCCTCCCCTGGTGCTGGGGACGTCATTGTCACTCAAGGGCTTCGCCCCGGGCGTCGGCGCTCCGCTCGCCGCGGTCTCCGCGCAGCTTGTTCTGGAAGGAGCGGAGTGGGACGTCACGGGGAGCGTGCAGCCAGACCCCGCGGCCGCGGCGCTTGACGTCGCCGTCACCATGGAGCACCTGAACGGCGGCGCGCTCGCGCGCCTCCTCCCGAGCAGGGTCGGCCTCCGGATGACGGATGGCGTGGCGCGCGCCCGCGTGCGAGGGGCCCGGAGCCAACCGGAGGATGGCGGTACGGCGCTCGCTGTCGAGGTCGAGGACCTCGACCTCCGCGAGCGAGGCGCTGAGCAGCCGGTCCTTGGCGCGAGCCTCCTGCGACTCACGGCGCCACGAATCGATCTCGGCGCCGGGGTGGTCGACGTGGACGACGTCACCGTCGAGGCCCTGGCGCTGGACCTCGTCCGGCTCGCCAATGGCGGCGTCCGTGTGGCCGGCGTAGAGCTCCACCCCGCCCCGGCGGACGAAGCCGAGTCAGAGGCACCCGAGCCGTCCCCGCGGCGTCGTCTGCGGAGCGTCCGGCACGGCGCCCTGGACCTCGGGCTCGACGCGATCTCCCTCTCGACGGAGGGGGCCGATGGGGCGCCCTTCGTGGGCACCTCGCGGATCAAGCTCAAGGACTCGGTGGAGTTCGACGCGGAGGACTTCCTCGATGACGCGCCGCCGATCGAGTTGGAGATCACAGGGCGCGCCGCGCCTGGGGAGATGAGGTTCACTGCCGACCTCTCGGCCACGCCCTTCGAACCGGAACCCGAGATCGATGGACGCATTCAGATCGATGGAATCGACGGCGCCTTCTTTCATTCGATTCTCCCCGCACAGCAGACCGCCGAAGGCGAAGCGGTGTTCTCACAGGGGAGCTTCGCTGGGGAGGTGGAAAGTCAGTTCCGCTGGAGGCGGAACGGTCCGCTCGACTTTGATCTGAGGAGCGGCTTTGGGCTCGGCCTCGAGCTGAACGACCTCGCGCTGCGCCACACCGCCGAGGGGCCCGTGGTGCTGGGGCTTGACCGGCTCTCGCTCGACGCCAGTACCATCGCCCCGCGCGCTGGCCGGTATCAGTTCCGTCGGGTCGAGATCGAGAAGCCTCGCGCCGTCATGCGGAGGGTCGACGGCGGTCTCGAGGTCGCGGGTCTGCTCGTCCTCCCGGACCAAGCCGAGGCCCCGGAGGCCCTCGAGGCCCCGGAGGGGGCGACGGTGGATCTCGCTGTTGCAGGCGAGGAGGGCGCGGCCCGAGCGGTCCCCGCTGCGCGCCACGAGGCCGTCGTCACGGTGGACGACCTCCTCTTGCGTGACCTGGATGTGCTCTTCGAGGATCAGACGGTCTCTCCCGTGCTCTCGGTCCCGCTGGTCGCGCTCGACGCCGAGGTGCGTGGTCTGAGTAGCCGGATGCTCAGGGAACCCCGGCCGGTGAGGTTCTCGCTCTCCCTGGGCGGGGGCAACGTCTCCCTGCCCGTGCGGCTGAAGCGGACCTCCTTGATCCGTGGCGTGGCCGAGGGTGTCGCAGGCGCGGTGTCCTCCCGGGAGGCCGAGGCTGTGACCTACGAGGAACGGCCGCTCTTCCGGGAGCTGGTGACCTCGGGGCAGCTCGCCTTTTATCCGTCGACCTCCGGCTGGCTCCAGGCCTCTCTCCTCGGCTTCGAGCTGACGGCCTTCCGTGGCCTCGCGATCGCCGCTGGCATCGAGATCGGAGACGGTGTGCTCGACCTCAACTCGAGGAGCCGGCTCTCCGGGACCCGGGGAGGGCACGTGGACTCGACCATCAGCCTGTCGCACCTGTCTCTGTCGGAACCGGATGGTGGACCGATCTCCAGGTTCTTGAAGCTCCCCGCGCCCCTGGACTCGGTCATCTACGTGCTCAAGAACGAGCAAGGAGAGGTCCGCCTCCCGCTCTCGTTTGACTTCGGCAGCAAGTCCTCCATGAGCACCGCCGAGTTCTCGGCGAAGGCCTCGGCGGCCTTCCTGAGGCTCGTGACAGAGGCGCTCGCCGCAGCGCCGCTGCGAGCGGTGGGCTCCGTGACGGACGTGGTCGGGCTCGGCGGGCTCGTCGGTGGTCGAGACCGGACCCCGAAGTTCGCCGGGATGGAGGCTCACTTGCACTTCGAGGTGGGCAGCGCGTACATCGACCGGGACCTGAGCCAGCCGCTCATGAAGATCGTGAAGGCCATGGCCGAGGATCCGCTCCTCGAGCTGGAGGCGGCCCACGAGTTTGGTGGGGAGGACATCGAGCGTGCGCGTGCGTTGGCGAACCCGGACAGCGACGTCGCCGTCAAGCTCCTCGGATCCCTGCGGAGGGAGCGGGACGTGCTGCTCCGTCGACGCGGCGAGCTCGCCGCTGCGGCCAGGTCTCACCTCCAGCTGGGACGGGACCGCGCCTTCGACGAGACACGGCTCTCTCTGGTCCAAGTCTCAAGGGACCTGGGTGAGCTCGAGGTTCGAGTGGACCAGCTCGCCGAGCTGCTCGGCCGCAGCGCGGCTGGCAGGGTGGAGCGCCGCCTCAAGCGTGTGGCGCTGGACATCGCTCAGTCGCGGATGGATGCGCTGATGCGCGCGTTGATCCGCGCCGGCGTCGACCAGCGCCGAGTCAACCTCAAGCGACCTCGGTATGAGGAACCAGGAGCGGAGGGTCAGGTCCGCCTCAGCCGAATTCGGCTGCAGACTCGCGCCGGGACGCCCCCCAAGGGCTTCTTCAGCCGGGTCCTGGGCATCTTCAGCTTCTAAGCCTGTTCAGCGCTGGGGATCCGCCTCGGCGGCAGGCACCGGGGCAGCGGGTCGCGGACCGGTGAGCCGCTCGTTGAAGGTCGTCGCGTCGGACTCGACCACGGAGCAATCTCTCCTCATGGCTGCCATGGAGGCCGCGAAGCGGGCGTTCTCCGACCCCAGAAGCTCCCGGCTGGAGCCGGCGAGGTTGTGGTTGAAGTAGAGGGCATAGTCCCTGTGGGTGGAGAGGCTGGTGAGCATCTGCGCGTGGACGCCGGTGAGCTCCTCGTGCAGGAGCGCGAACCCGCTTCGCGCAGCCCGGAGGCGCTTGGCGCTCTGGTCCCGGATGGCCTCGTTCGTGAACTGCTCGAGCTCGAGTTCCCAGTCGATGAACAGCCTGTCCGCGCCGACCCGTATCGCCGTGACCTGGTCGGCGAGGCGCTCCACCTGCCTCGCGCAGCGATCAATCTGGTCGAGGTACTCGGGGTAGAGCTTGGCGGTCTCCACCTCGCCAGCGGTCTGGACGGTGGCGAGGATTCGCCCGGCGGCGGCGAACTCGTCCTCGGCGAGCTGTTGCTCGGTGACCCCCTCCGTGATGGATTCCACCACCTGGTGCCGGTCCACTGCCCCAGTGAGCGCGACGGAGGACATGTATCCCCCCGACTGGCAGGCCGCGAGGGAGAGGGAGAGGAGTGAGAGCAGGCGGCGTCGAGTGGAGTTCTTCATGGCGTCGGAGACCTCGGCGGCCTCTGATGGAAGAACGACCGGTTCGCCTCCTGAGCTTGAGGGGTGGGAGGCGGTTCCCACGTGTGCCTCGAATCGACACGTCGTGGCGCGTCATGGCGCGGTGGGGCCCGGGGGAAGTCAGTCAGCCTTGGGCAAAGCGGACGGTCTGGCAGGTCCGTACGTGCTTGTCTTCGCTCCGGTCTCGTCTAATAGGGCGAGAGGCCCGCGCCTCCGCCCTACGCATGACCTGCTGCCGCACCCTGAACGATCCTGTTGCTTGGTGCCTGGCCGAGGAGCGACAGAGGTGAACTCGAAGGAGGCAGCAGCGATCGCTGCGATGCTGGACCCCGGCGCCTTGGAGCGGGTCGGGCGGCTGCCCCTCGTGGCGCGGCGAGCCAAGATCGGTTCCGTCTCAGGGCGGCACCGTAGCCCGCACCGCGGCTCCAGCGTGGAGTTCGCCGAGTACCGTGACTACGCCCCAGGGGACGACCTGCGGCGGCTGGATTGGCGGGTCTACGGGCGCTCGGACCGGCACTTCGTGAAGGAGTTCGAGGCGGACACCAACCTCCGGCTGGTGCTCGTGGTCGATGGCAGCGGCTCGATGCGCTACTCGGGCCAGCACGGGGCTGGGCCGCTCAGCAAGTACGAGCTCGCGTGCCGGCTCGCCGCGGCGCTCGCGCAGCTCGCGATCCGGCAGGGGGACGCCGCGGGGTTGACCATCGCCGCGGAGGGCGAGACGGTGCGCATCCCGGCACGCCGCCGACCCTCACACTTGCGGGTCCTCGCCGGAGAGATGGCCCGGGTCGCGCCCGGCGGTCCGACCGGGCTGGTGGAGGCGCTCCATGATGTGGCGGAGCGCACCGAACGACGGGCCATGATCTGCGTCCTCTCGGACCTGTTCATGGAGCCGGAGGGGCTCCGTGACGCCTTCCAGCACCTTCGCTATCGCGGTCACGAGACGAGCGCGTTCCAGATCGTCGACCGAGATGAGTCGGAGTTCCGCTTCGAGAAGGCCACGCGGTTCGTGGATCCGGAGGGAGGGGCGCCGGTGTTGGCGGACCCGTCGATGGTGGCGGCTCGTTACCTCGCGGCGTGGCGGCGGCACCAGGGCGCCCTCGAGTCCTTGGCGCTGGCCGCCGATGTGGATCTCCGGGAGGTCTTCCTTGATGAGGACCTCTCTGGGTCGATCGCCTCGTTCCTCCTGGCTCGGACGGGCAAAGGAGGTCGCAGGTGAACCTGCTCCAACCGCTCGCGCTCTGGGCGCTCCCGCTGGTCGGGCTGCCGATCGCGGTGCACCTCCTGCACCGACGCCGCCACCGGGTCGTGGAGTGGGGCGCGATGATGTTCCTCCTGGACGGGAATCGCGCCTCACGCGGACGGCAGCGCCTCCGGGAGCTCCTCCTGCTCGCGGTCCGGACCCTCGTGGTGCTGGGCCTGGTGCTGACCCTCGGCCGCCCGATCGCCGGCGGCTGGGCCGCGCGTGTCGCCGGGGAGCGGATGGACCAGGTGGTCCTCATCCTGGACCGCTCCAGCAGCATGGGGGAGGAGGTCGGCGGGCGAACGGAGACCAAGCTGGCCTTCGGGCTGCGGCGCGCGAGCGAAGCCCTCGAGGTCGCGCTACCGCGCGAGGTGGTGGTCATCGACGCCACGCGCCCCACGGAGGTGCTGCGACCGGAGAGCGTTGCTGTTCTCCTCGACCTGGGATTTGACGAGGCGACCGCGGCGGGGAGCGACCTCCTCGGAGCTTTTGAGGCCGCGGCGCGCCTGATCGAGGAGGGCGGGGCGGGGCGGACGGAAATCTGGGTGCTGTCGGACGCTCAGCGAGACGACTGGGACCCCGACGACGGGCGCTGGGAGTCGTTAGCCCAGCAGCTCACGCGCGCGGGCGGCGGCGCGGGCGTGCGGGTTCGCTTGACCACCTTCCCCGAGGTCGCAGCGGACAACCTCGCGGTCCGGGTGGAGGGTGTCCGTCGAGAGTCCGAGGGCGAGGCGGCCACGCTGACGCTGGACCTCATCGTCACCCGAGCCGAGGCCAGCGGTGGGAGCGGCGATACTGCCCTGCGGGTCCCCGTGGCCATCGAGGTCGGCGGCGCCCGGACCACGGTGGAGGTCGAGATCAACGGACGTGAAGGGCGGCTCGCGGGGCACCGAATCGCGGTGGACCCGCAGTACGAGTCGGGCTTTGGAGCGGTCGAACTCCCCGCGGATCGACGGGCAGGCGACGATCGCTTCTGGTTCTCCTTCGGTCGTACGCCGACGGTGGAGACGGCGCTCTTCGCGCAGTCATCGGCCGTGGGCGAGGTGGTCTCTATCGCCGCCAAGTCGCCCTCTGGACCGGATGTGAATCACGGGGTCCGGGAGCTCACCCCGTCGTCCGAGAGCGGCCTCGACCTCACCGGGGCGACGCTGCTCGCATGGCAGGCTCCGCTCCCCACGGGCGAGGTCGCCGCCGAGGTGGAGCGCTTCTGTGCAGCGGGAGGCGTGGTGCTGTTTCTCCCCCCGGACGCGCCCCGAGACCGCTCTTTTGCCGGGCTCGCGTGGGGGCAGTGGACCGCCACGGAGGAGGGCGCAGCGGGCGGCACCGTGAAGACCTGGCGTGCCGACGCAGACCTGCTCGCTTCAGGTGCCGACGGGACCCCGCTGCCCGTCGGCGAGATCGCTCTTCGACGCGTGTGCTCCATTCGCTCTGTGGGGGAGGCGCCCATCGCTCGCATTCCGATCGCCGGCCTCGAGGGTGGGCAGCCGCTGATGGTCAAGTCGGCGGTGGGGCGCGGCGCGGCGTACTTCCTGGGGACGCTCCCTGAAGCTCGCTCGAGCGACCTCGCGTCCCAGGGCATCGTCTTCATGGCGCTCGTCCATCGCGCCCTGGATCAGGCGGCTGCGGCCCTGGGGTCCGAGGAGCAGCAGGCTGCGGGCGCAAACGAGCGCTGGCTCGAGGACCGCTGGTCGATGGTGGCGAGCGACCGCGCAGACTCCCTCCCGGAGCGCGGGCGCCGCGCTGGCGTCCTCACAGACGGCGAGGTCTTCGTCGCGCTCAACCGCCCTCTCGCCGAGGACACCTCTCCGGTCCTGCCGGTGGAGGCCCTGGCGGAGAGCCTCGCGCCCCTCGACGTCGTGGTGACCACGACCCGCGTGGCGGCCGAGGGTGGTTCGCTCCTCGACGAGGTGTGGCGGATCTTCCTCTTCCTCGTCCTCGGCGGCCTGATCGCGGAGCTGTTGCTCTGCACGCCAGAGGGCCACGCGGCCGGGAGGAAGGAGGAGTGAGTGTGACCTCTGGACTCCAGCTGCAGGTCACGGACGCCGCGCTCCTGTGGGGGAGCGTCGGGCTGATGTTGGCCTCGGCGGCGCTCGGACTGCGCGCCTGGCGGCGCAGCGGGGGCCGGCCGTCCGTGCTCGTGGTCGAGGTCATTCGGACGGCGCTGATCGCCCTGATCCTGTTCGCGCTCCTTGGGCCGGAGTGGGTCACGAGTGAGGCCCCGGAGGAGCGGCCCATGGTCGCCTTGCTCTGGGATGACTCCCGGAGCATGTCCACGGTCGACGTGGAGGCCGGTGGGGGACTGGTCTCGCGTTCGGAGGCGCTCGGGGTCGCCCTCGCGGCGCTCGGCGCTGCGGAGAGCGCGGGCGACGCGGCCACCGCTGATGGTCGCTTCGACCTCGTGGTGACGGCACTCTCCGCAACCGCCGACCCTGGCGCGGAGGAGGGGTCGCTGGAGGAACGGGGGACAGACTTCTCAGCGCCCTTGGACGCGCTGCTCGAAGACCCGTCGCTGCGTGCCGTGCTGCTCGCGTCCGACGGAGACTGGACCGAGGGCGAGAGCCCCTTCGATGCAGCGGTTCGGTACCGGCTCGCGGACGTGCCGATCTTCACCTCGGTCTGGGGCAGCCAGGACCAACAGCCGGACGTGGCGTTGGAGCCCGTGGAGCCCCCCGCCTTCGCCATCGCCGGACGCCGCCTGGAGATCCCGGTCTCGATCGAGAGCGCGATGCCGCGGGAGGTCCCCGCGCGGATCAGCCTCAGCGGTCCAGACGGGGAGATCGAGTCCCGGGGGCTCGCGCTCCCCGCGCGCCGGATCACCACCGAGACCCTTGAGTACCTGCCCATGGAGCCTGGGCGGGTCTCGCTGACGATCCAGGTCGACCCCGTCCCGGGGGAGCTGGACGTTGAGAACAACACCCGGACCATCGAGCTCGATGTCCGCGAGGAGTCCCTGGATGTGCTCCTCGTGGAGAGCTTCCCTCGGTGGGAATACAGGTACCTGCGGAACGCGCTCGTGCGCGACCCCGGGGTCGAGGTGGACTGCTACCTCTCTCTTCCGGGGCTCCCTGAGGTCGGCGGCGGGCCGCACTACCTCGACGCCTTCCCCTCGAAGGAGGCGCTGGGTGAGTACGACGTGATCTTCGTTGGTGACGTCGGGCTCGGCGCCGACGGCCTGACCCTCGAGCAGTGCGAGCACATCGCGGGCGTGGTGCGGGACCAGGCGGGGGGGCTGATCCTCATGCCCGGCTTTGGGGGGGGGCACCTCGAGCTGCAGGCCAGTGCCCTCGGAGAGATCTACCCGGTCGACCTGGACCCGGCGCGCCCGAGAGGCTTCGGGGTCGCCGCGCCCTCCAGGCTGCGGCTCACCAGCGCCGGCCTCAACAGCAGCCTCACGCGGCTCATCCCGGACGCCAACGCGAACACCTACCTCTGGTCGGAGCTCCCGGGCTTCCAGTGGTTCGCCGCCGTGGATCGCGCCCGGGCGGGCGCCCAGGTGCTGGCCGTGCACCCGGAGAGCGTGGGGAGCACGGGCCGCCGCCAGCTGCTGGTGACGCGCACGGCCCGCACGGGCAAGGTCCTGTTCATGGGCACCGACGGCGCGTGGCGCTGGCGTCAGGGCTTCGAAGACCTGTACCACTACCGCTTCTGGGGCCAGGTCATTCGATGGATGGCCTACCAGCGCAACATGAACGTCGGCGAGTCGATGCGCCTGTTCTTCGCGCCGGATCGGCCGAAGGCGCGGACGACGGTGGCGCTCAACGCGAACGTCATGGACGCGGCGGGGGGGGGCCCAATCGACGGGGCCACCGTGGCAGCGCGCATCCAGGCTCCCTCAGGAAAGGTGGAGCGGGTTCGATTCACCCAGCCGGCGAGGGCCGAAGGTGAGGGAGCGTGGGGCCTCTATTCCGCGAGCTATCAGCCAGCAGAGGGCGGCCGTCACCAGGTCACTTTGACCTGCGAGGAGACCGGCGCGACGCTGGAGGCCGAGATCTCGGTGACCGCGCGGCCGCGGGAACGGGTGGGGCGGCCCGCTCGCCCCGATGTGTTGGCGGAGGTCGCGCGCATCAGCGGCGGTGACGCTCTGGTCGAGCTCTCGGCCGAGTCGCTGGGGGAGCGCCTGGCGGCGCTGCCGGCGCCGGCGCCGCTTGTGACCCGTGAGCGACTCTGGGGTCATCCGCTCTTCGGCGCGCTGGCGGCGCTGCTGATGGCCGCACTCTGGATCGGGCGTAAGGCCGCGGGGAGGGTGTAATGGAGCGACCCTCCGACGACCATGATCGCGGGGCCTCGCACCGCGCGGATCATCTGATGAGCACTCACCTTGATCGCCCACCCTTCCCTGCCGGGATCGACGGCTCCCTGCGGGCGTTCCGGGCGCGTATGCGTCGGGAGAAGGTCTGCGAGGCCCTCGCGCTCTGCGTGCTGGTCGGGCTCGTGTCCTTCCTCACGGCAGCCGGCTTCGACCGGCTCTTTGACACCCCGTCGCTGATCCGGGCGGGGCTCCTCGGCCTCGCCTGCGCGTGCCTGGCGGTGACCGTACCTGCGACCCTCGCTCGCTGGGTCCTGCGGCACCGCTCGACCGCCTCCATTGCCCGTGAGGTGGCCTCCCGCGACGCCCGTACCGGGGACCGCCTGCTGGGCGTCCTGGAGCTCGCGTCGGACGGAGAGGAGTTCCGCCGGAGCCCCGAGCTGGTTCGCGCGGCGATCCGGAGAGGAGAGCGGGACCTCGGGGGGCAGACCTTCGCGCACGCCCTCCCGACCTCTCGCCACCGTCTCCTGACCAGCATCCTGGTCGTGCCGGCCTCGGCGGTGGTCGCGCTCTTCGCGTGGCTCCCTGAGGTCGGCGCCAACGCGCTCGGGCGCTGGGCCGCGCCCTTCGCAGCCATCGAACGGTTCACCTTCACGCGGGTCGATGGCCTGGGCGACCGGTGGGTCGTCCCTGTCCAGGAGGCTCGACAGGTCCACCTGCGATTGTCGGAGGACACCCGTTGGCGACCGGGGATGGCCCGGCTCCGGGTCGGGCGTGAGACGGCCGAGTCGAGCCTTGTCGAGGGCGGCTACACCCTCGTCGTCCCCCCCCTCTCGGAGGAGCGCGACGCGCTCCTCGTGATCGGGGACCTCCGCCGTTCCGTCGTCCTTCAACCCCTCTCGCGGCCTGAGGTGGTGTCCGCGGAGGCGACGGTTCAACTCCCGGAGTACCTCGACCTCCCTGCGCCTCTGCGGCGCAATGTGAGCGGCGGCGCGCTCTCCGCGGTCCTCGGGAGTGAGGTGCGGCTGGACCTGGAGCTCAGCCGGGAGTCGCGGTTCGTCGGTGAGGACCCTGGAGCTGAAGCCGTGCGTCTCGCCGGGCCCACGCGGCGGGCGGAGACGCTGGAGGAGCCGCTGGTCCAGCAGTTCACCTGGGTCGACTGTCACGGGCTTGAGGGGCCGCGTTCGTTCCGCTTCTCCATGAGGGCCGTGGTGGACGCGCCCCCGGAAGTCTCCACGGTGGGGATCGAGCCCGACCCCGTGCTGCTCGAGTCCGGGGCGCTGACCTTCGATGTCCTCGCGGTGGACGACTTCGGCGTCTCGCGCTGCGGCCTGGAGTGGTTTGAACCCGCCGCCGGGCCTGGCGAAGCGCCGCGCTCCGTGGGGGAGAAGGTGCTGCTCTCCCAGGGCCCGGGCGTCCAGCGGGCCGAGGCCTTCGCGACCCTGCGCCCGGTGGACCTCGGGATCAAGTCGGGGGCGCTTGAGCTCCGGGCGTGGGCAGTGGACCAGCTCCCCGGGCGCGAGCGGGTCTATTCGGCTCCTGTCCGCCTCATGGTGATGGACGAGGCGGAGCACCTGGAGTGGGTGAGCCGACGGTTCGACCGCTGGATCGAGGAGGCCTCGGAGGTACGGGACCGAGAGCTTGAGCTGCTCGCCACCAACGAGACGTTGCTGGCGATGACGGACGCCGAACTCAGCACGCCCGAGGTTCAGGCGGTGCTCGAGGAGCAGGTCGCTGCAGAGCGTCGGAACCGCACGCGCCTCGGGGCGCTGGTCTCCGAGGGAGGCGACCTGCTGGCCGAGGCGGCGTTGAACGAGTCACTCGCGGCCGAGGACCTCGAGATGTGGTCCAAGGTTCGCGAGGGGCTGGAGGAGCTCGTCGAGGACGACATGGAGGTCGTGTCCAAGCTCCTCGCGAGCGCGGCCAAGGCTGCGTCCAAGGCGGACTCGTCAGAGGGACGTGAGTCGAGCGGAGCGGGCGTGGTCCGGGGAGGGGAGAGCGGGAGCGCCGGTTCTTCAGAGGACGAGCCGTCCGAGTCCGAGGGGGACGCCGACGCCGAGGAATCCCCCTTCGACCCGACCCCCAACATCCTCGACGTGGAGTCGAGCCTGGCGCAGGGAGGCGGCGCACCCAAGGGCCCTGCGCCTGAGCCGGCGCAAGAGTCCAGCGGGCCTGGGGCGCTGGGCCTCGTCGGTACGACCGTGCCCGGGTCGAGCGGTGGGCCGGAGGAGCCGAAGCCGAAGCCGGAGGAGGAGGAGGTTCAGGAGGAGAGCTCCCGTAGCATGACAGCCCAGCAGCTGGCCGAGGCGGTGGAGGAGCAGCGCGAGCTCGTCGAGTCGTTCAATGAGCTCGCGCTGCCCTTCCAGGAGATCCTCGCGCGTCTCGAGGCGAGCACCCTGGTCAAGCGCATGAAGATGGCGAGCCGGGCACAGGCGGAGGGCGTCGAGCGTCTCACGGTGCCCGTGGCCCGGGGCTTCGGCGCGTCGGGAGCGGTGAAGCAGAAGGCGGTCGCGACGGCCAATGAGGAGCTCCGCGCGCTCGAGGAGCTGCAGGCGCGGCAGCTCGATGCGCTCTTCACGGACCTCGACGCTTACGCCGATCGGCTCACCTACCGGGGGGACGAGGGCGCACCGCGCCTGCTTCGGGTCGTGGCGGAGTGGAGCCGAACTCGCCCGTCGTTCCTGACCGACCAGGTGATGGCCAGCGCCGAGGCCGGGCGGCCGGGAGAGGCTGCCATGCTCGCTGGGTACCTGTCGGATCGCCTCGATCGCTGGGGGGATGAGCTCGTTCCTCCCGCCGAGGCCCCCCCCGAGGACCAGGAAGAAGAGGGGGGCACCAACGACGAGAGCCTCCCCCCCGAGGTCATCCTCGAGGTGTTTCGAGTCACCGAGCAGGAGATGATCCTGAGGGACCTGACCCGCGAGGTCGAGCAAGCGATGAGCGCCATGGGCGAGGCGGCGCACCGAGCGCGCTCCGGGGAGCTTGCGAATCAACAGGGTGACCTCGCTGATCGGCTCGACGACCTCATGAACGAGATTCGGAAGTTGCCTGACGGCTCCCGAACCTTCGGGACGGAGATCCGCATGATGGCGAGCTCGCGTCGGGCGATGGTGGAGGCCGAGGACCTCCTCGCGGCTGCGGACTCGGGCCGCGAGACCCTTGCGGCCGAGACCGAGGCCATCGAGCTCCTCCTCCAGGCGCGCCGCGCGGGTGGCAGCGGCGGGGGTGGCAAGAGCAGCGCCTCGCCGGGGGGCGGGAACGGCGGGACCGAGGGGGCTGCGGCGTTGGCCCTCAACGGCCGAGCTGGGGGCGCCAAGGAACAGGGGGAGCAGCGGGGGATGAAGCGCGCTGGTCGTGGCGAACCCTCGAAGATCCCGGCGGAGTTTCAGGAATCCCTCGAGCGCTACTTCGAGGCGCTGGAGGCCGGGCGATGAGGGGCCACCGAGGCGATCAAGCCGGGGAGAGGGGCCGAGGCCGGTGGCGCGTCGGGGTCCTCGTCGCCATCTCAGCAATGCACCTCGCGGGCCGCGCAGGCGCTGAACCGTCGGGGGCGCTTGATCCAGGTCCATCTGGGGAGGTCAAGCGCAGCGTGCTCGAGGGCGTCGCGGCCCAGGACCCGCAGAATGGACAGGTGTGTCTCGAGGGGCGCGCTGCCGCTTATCTCGACTGGACGGCTCGGGTGGGGGGCCTGTCCGAGGAGCCGCTGGAGCGCCTGCGCCTCGCGCTGGATGAGGCTGTGGAGGATGCGGTGGAGGATGCGCGGCGATCAGCCGGTTCGCCCGCCCCCGACTGGGTGGAGGCTGCCTGGCAGGCCGCGCTCACGTCGAGGGATCGGACAGCCGCCTGGGAGGTCGTGCTGAGGGCTGAGCAGCGGGCCGCGCTGGAGGCCGATTGGACGGCGCGAGAGGTCCGGGTCAAGGCGGCCTCCGTCGAAGTGCTGCTCACCACGCTGGCGGTGGAGTTGCGGCTCCGGCAGGCGCAGGCCGAGCCGCTTCGCGAGCCCCTGCTGCTCTTGTTGAGCGATCCTCGCTGGCGGCGTGATCTGGCGACCATGGCTGACCCGACCCCGGTGATGGTCGCCTTCGAGCCGGTCCGCCCCCTGCTAAAGCGTGACCAGTTGAACCGGCTCAGGCGCATGCGCCCGGCCTCTAACCGAGGGAGTGGGAGCCGGGGGGCCTTGCCGCTCCGCAGTGGGCGCTACCCCGAGGACGAGTTTGTGCTGGAGGCCCTGGCGCTCGCTGCATTTCATGGTTGGGACGACGAGCAGGCGGCGCTGCTCATCCGTGGCGCGACGACCATGGGGCGGCGGGTCCGGCGTGAACAACGCAACAGCCTGTCCACCGGCGATCGGAACCTGCTGCGTGCGGTGGTCGACCTGGATCAGCAGCCCCTCTGGAAGGCGCTCGTGCGCCGGGAGGAGGCGCGCCTCGGGGTCGATGGCCCCGCGCCTGCTCCCTGGCGCAGCGATGATCGCAAGGCGCTGGTGGACGCCCGGAGCAGGCTCATGCTCGCCTACCTCGACCGCGCCCTCCTGTTGGAGGACGGGCCGCGGGAGGCCCTGGTCAAGGCGCTTCAGGATGAGGTCTCGCGGGAGATCGACCGTGGGACCCTGGGGCTCGGAGCGATCGGGGTGGCGCCGATCTGGCGCTCGCTGCGGCTCTCGCTCCGCTTCAACGCGGGCGAGGCCGCGACGCAGCCCCGGCCGGAGCTCCTGGCTGATCTGCGCCGGGTCCTGTCGTTGACCCAGCTGAGGGCGCTTGGAATCGAGGAGGAACGAAGATGATGAGGCAAGATCGAAGGTTGAGGTTCGTCGCCGCGTTCGCCGTGTTCGCCGCGCTCGTATCGCTCCTCTCACCGGTGGAGGGGCAGGAGGCGCGCACGGGCGCGCCGGTGTCCCCGGCCCACCGTCGGCTCCACGAGCGAGGCGCAGACTTCATCGTCGGCCAGCAGGCTGCCGGCGGCTCCTGGGAGAGCAGCGCGGGGGTCAGCGGCATCTGCATCATGGCGCTGCTCGCCTCAGGGGAGGACCCCAACCACGGCAAGTACGCCGACAGTCTCCGGCTTGGGGTCCGCTCGCTCGTCGCCCAGCAGAGCCGGACCTCCGGACAGATCGGCAGCGGGATGTATGAGCACGGGTTCGCGATGCTCTGTCTCGCGGACTGCTTCGGCGCCGTGGATGAGCGGCTGTTCGCGGACAAGGGCCTGGAGCTGGAGCGCTCGATCGGCGAGTCCCTGCGGCTCGCTGTACGCTGCGCGGTGACCTCGCAGCAGCAGAACCCCTTCAAGGCCTGGCGTTACTCGCCGAGCTCCTCCGA
Organism: Planctomycetota bacterium; assembly: GCA_029248265.1. GTDB lineage: Bacteria > Planctomycetota > UBA1135 > UBA1135 > Saltatorellus. Next base: position 9,595 of record JAQWJQ010000209.1, on the reverse strand, counting down.
CGCGGATTCCTCGGTGACCGGGGCGATCCTGATGGGCCTCCTCGGCGCGCGGAACGCAGGCGTGCCGGTCCCCGATGACTCCATCGAGAACGCTCTGGCCTACCTGGACTCCATGACCACGGAGTCGGGCACCGTCTCCTACTCCGGAACAGGCGGGTTGGGGGACTCGCTCGCGCGGTCCTCGATCGTCGCGCTCTGTCGATCGGTGGCGAAGCGGCCGCTGGCGGACGACGCGCTGCGCCGCTACGTCGTGTCTCGCTCGATGGAGTCCACGAGCTCGGCTCATCCCTGCTACTCGCGGTACTACGTCTCCCAGGCGCTGTTCCAACTCGACCACGCCGCGTGGCGCGCGTGGAGCGCGAAGAACACCAACGACCTGCTCCTGCGGCAGGGCGAGGACGGTCGGATCATCATCGCCGCGTCGTTCCAAGGGCCCGCTTACCAGACGGCCATGCTGCTCCTCTCCGGAGCTCTCGAGTACACCCTCCTGCCGGTCTACGAGCGATGAGGCCTCGCTTGTGGATCCTCAACGGGCTGACCGCGGTCGCCCTGGCGGCGCCGCCTGCGGCGGGCCAAGAGGCGGGCGCGGACGTGCTCCAGCTCTCGGTCCTCCTGCGGGATGACTCCCAGTACACGGGGCCGGCGCTCATCTCAGAGGAAGGGAAGCTTCGGCTCGAGGTGGACCCCTACGACGCGCCTGCGACGCTCGACCTCGAGGCGGTGACCTCCCTGGTCGTGACGCCGGAGGGGCTGCGGCTCCCGCTCATCCCGGAGATGGGACGGGACCTCTTGACCCTCAAGCGGCGTCAAAAACTGCGCGGCCGCGTGCTCTCGGTCGAGGACGGCTTCGCTCGCTTCGAGAGCACACGCCTCGGCGTGTTCAAGGTCCCTCTGGGGCAGTGTGGCGACCTCCTACCGCCTGCGCTGGCGGACACCGACGGTCCAGCGCGCCCCCTCTGGGGGCCTTGGATGGATCGAAATGAAGGCGCGAGCGACGTGCAGACGGACGGCGAGGCCCTCCGCCTCTCGGCCCAGGGGGCCAGGGCGACGCGCCGCTGCCTGGATTACGGGGATCGCCTCCTGCTGGAGCTCTCCTGGGAGGGCGAGCCGGAGTTTCGGATTCACCTGGGAGGCGACCACCGGCGTGACCCCGTGGGGGGCGTGGTGGTGGAGCCCTGGGACGGTGAGCTCGTGCTCTACTCCTTTGACGGTACGGACCTCGACCTGGTGGAGACCGGGCTGGAGTTAGGCGATGACAGCTCCGTCGTCCTCCAGTTCGAGATCGACGGGGAGCGCGTCCGGCTCGCGAACGCGGAGGTACCGTCCGGTCGGGTCCTGGCGATTGGCGCGGAGCTGGATCGGCCGGACCAACGGGACATGGTGCTCATCACAAGGCTCGCAGAGCCCATGCTGGTCCTGCGGGCGGAGGTGGGGCTCGCTGCCGAGGCGGAGCCTGGCCGGATCGCTGTCGAGCAGAAGGTGATGCTGGACCGCGTCCTTGGGTTTGACTCCGAAGCCCGGACCTTCACGCTGAAGGCTGCGCGTGGGGGAGGACTGGCCGGGACGGTCAGCTTCGACCAGTCTCTGGGCATCCGGTTCGCCGTGGGGAGAGACCGCGAGGCGCTCGATGCGGCGGAGCCCGAGGCCGACTGGTATCGGGTGACCTGCCGGGACGGCGAGTCGATCGAGGGGCGGGATCTCTGCCTGGTCCCCGGCGGGCTGCGGTTCCTTCCCCGCTGGGCCGAGGTCCCGGTGGTCCTCCCCCTGGACGAGCTCTGGCACTTCCGGCAGCGGTCGTCGAACGGCGATGGCGCCGCCCCGTCCGCGAGCCTGGAGCTTGAAGGCCAAGCCGCCGTCAACGTGAAGCTCGTGGGCTTCGAGATGGTGGAGGGCAGGCCGCAGCCCACCCTTCAGGTCTTCGGCTTCAAGGAGCCCATCGCCGTCCCCTCTGGCGTGCCCTTCAGCCTCACGCGGAGGTCGGCGGAGGGGCTGGTTGCCGACCGGGCGTTCCCGAACATCATCGTGCTCGACGATGGCCAGCGCTTCCCGGCGCTCGTGCTCGGGGCGGACCGTGAGACGGTCACGTTCCGGACGCCCCTGCGACAGGGCGAGGTGCAGCTCCAGCAGGCACGGATCAAGGCGGTGTTGCTCGGGCCCGGGCCGTTCATGGACCGGTCGATGAAGCTCACTCAGCACCCTTTCTACAAGGCTGCCGCCCTGGAGGGAGAGGCGATGGACCTGTCGCTCAAGCCGTCCCGGATGACGCGTAACGGCGACGCCCTGCGGCTCTCCTGGGCCCTCGCCGTCCCGCGCTCCGAGTCTGCGAGTCCCGGGGAGCAGCTGTTCCTGGCTCGCAACGGCGACCTCTTACGTGCGAACCTCGAGGGGCTCGAGAACGCCAAGGCGCGCCTGGCGGGCGGCGCCAGCGCAGGGATCGTCGTCCCCGTCCAACGGCTCGCGGGCTGGGTCCGCGTGGATCGGGAGCCCAAGCTGGGCGCCTCGGTCACGGAGGGAGCCTGGCAGTTTATCCTGGGGCCGCAGGGCCGGTCCGGCGGTCCGTGGGTCGGGGGGGCGGTGCTCCATGGAGTCGCGCAGCGTTCGGAGGGCGACCGCCTGATACTCGAGCACGCGGACCTCGGCTCGCTCTCTTTCCCCACCGCGCAGGTCCGGCGGGTCGACCACGCAGCCCGAGCGCGTCGCGCGCTCTTGCCCTTTGACTCCTGGCGCTCCAGGCCCATGCGCAATCCCGACGCCGAGGGCCTGTTGATCGAGGACCGCTAGGCTCGTGGGCGGGGCCGAAGCCGGGTCCCACCTCCCCCCCGAGGCGGCGCCGCTCGGACTCTGTCACGCGCCGCTTGGGCGCCGGGCGAACCCGGCCGATCAGTCCTCACGCCGCGTCCAGACCTCGATCTCCGGGCCCCGCGCGTGGTTCGTGAAGACGTCGAGGAAGCTGAGCTTGTACCCGAGCGGGTAGCGCCGATCGCTGGACGAGTTCTTGATCGTCCGGTCGAGCTCCCATCGTCCATCGGCGCGGACCGCCGCCATCCAGGCGTCGCGGATCGCCGTCGGTCCGATCAGGCCCTTGCGGAGCGCCGGGGAGGTGGAGATGAGGATGACGTCGGGGTCCGCTTCGACCAGGGCCTCCGACGCGACCGCTGCCTTGTCCTCCGCGTGGAAGAGCTTGACCCGCGTCGCCAGGTCCGCCGGCATGAGCTGCCGCCCGAGGCGCGCGGCCGCCTCTCCTGGCGCCGCGGCACCCTCGCGGCGGGCCGACCGGCTCTCGCCCACCAGGAGTCGCTTCTCGGGGTGAAGGATGTGCCACTGGTAGGTGTCCCACGGTCCGCGGGACCAGATCGCCTCCTTCTGGATCATCTCGGCCCGGGTCATGAGGGGGATCCCGCTGACCTCCGCGAGGTAGACCAACGGGTCGCCGTCTTCGCCAAGCTCGAGCACCGTGTCGGCCGCGATGGTGTAGGTGTCGGGTTCGACCCGCAGTCTCCCCGCCAGGGCCGCCGCCAGCAGCATGGTGCCCACGGCCAAGGCCATGGTGCCGCCGGTGAGGGCACGGGGCAGCCTGCGCGAGGCGAGCCAGGACATGCCATAGGCCGCGAGGATGCAGGTCACGGGCATCAGCGCCAGATAGAACCGGTCCGTGCTCCTCTGGTAGATCCCGTAGACGAGGAGCGTGGGGACCCCGTAGGCCGCGGTGATCCAGGCGGCGCTCATCGCGTGCCGGTCCGCTCCTGCCACAGGACTGCGCCGACGCAGCGCCATGGCCACGACGCCCAGGAGCGCGAGCGCGCAGAGGAACAGGATGATCGGGTCGTAGGTCGCGAGGGTCTTCGCGGCGACGACGAAGCCGTAGCCGTTGAAGTGTGAGAGCGGGACGACGTGTCCGCTGAACGTGAAGACTGTCCTGTCCTTGTTGACCTCCTCGGGGGAGCGTCCGGTCTTGGCGACCCGGTCCAACTGGGCGTCTCCCAGGCCCCCGTCCCGCTTCGCGATGGCGCCCGCGGAGCGGGCAGGGTCGAGGCCGAAGCCGTCCTCCGCCCGGATGTAGAACCAGCCGGCGGACGCCGAGATGATCATGAGCGCCAGGAGAGTCCCGAGGAGGACCTTCGCCCTTGGCGCGGTGGAGCGCATGAGCCCGAGGAGGGCGCCCGCCGCGGGCGCGAGCGCCGCCGCGCCGGAGTGGAGCGTGCTCACGGAGGCGGCGATCGAGAGGCCGAGCGCGATCGCCCTCGAGAGCGATGGCCTCTCCCGCCAACGGATCGCGCACAGGATCGCCAGGGCCGTCATCGCCGAGACCGGGCCGTGGGGCCGGGCCTGGACCGAGAAGCAGATGTGGAGCAGGCTCGTGGCGAGCAGGAGCCCGGCCATGAACGCGAAGCGTCCCGCGAGGAAGCGGGCGGCGATGAGGTACACCGCCGGCGCCGCGAAGCTCGAGAGTACCGCCACGACGACCCGCCCACGCTTGCGCAGGCGCGTGGCGAGCTCCTTGTGCGCCTCGAGGCTGGCCCCGGGCCCCAGCCGCTCCACGGGCTCCGGCGGGACGAGCGCGAGGACCGTCCCCACAAGGTGGGGGTACTTCCAGCCCGCCCGGTACCTGTCGGTGATGCCATCCTCGATCATCGAGTCGGCCTGGTCCACCAGGTAGGCGTCGGGCTCACCGAAGTGGGGCAGGCCGTGGTTGATGCCCACGAGGCGGAAGCCGAGGGCGACAACCAGCAGCAGCAGCGCGACGGAGAGGCTTCCGCGGCGGCCGCTGGGGGGGGCGTGGGAGAGGTCTTGAGGAGACCCAGGGGTGGCTTGCATGGGGACGAGGCGGTGGAACGCCGGAGTCTACCGCGCTCACTCCCACGTGCGAAGTTGAGGGCACGGTCTCCATCCAGCGGTGCCCGATCGGTTCGCACGAAGGGGGGTCGTGGGCCATTTCGGGAGGCATGACCCGGCGCTCTTCCTGGGCCGCTGCTCTTGGCCCCCGCGCAGGTCCGCGGGCCCCCGCTGCGAAGATGGGGGAGCTCGCCTCAGCGGCGTCGCTGGAGCCACGCCGCGACCGTGCTGGGGTCGACGCGCACCACATCCGGCAGGAAGGCGACGAGCGCGTTGTCCTCTCCGGCGCGATGCGGGCTCACGAACTCCCATACGATCTCGCCCCCACGTGTCACCTCCAAGGCCCGCCCAGCGGTCGACTCGATGACGAGCGTATTGCCGTTCGCGAGGCGCTGGCAGGAACCGCCAACTGGCGAGGACAGGCCACGCGCGCCCGCGCCGGCGTACTCCCAGGTGACCGTGCCGTCCGCCGGGGTGACCTCGATGACACGCGAGCGGCCACGCACGCCGGGGCGCCGCGCCCCGTGGTTGTCGAACAGCAGCATGTTGCCGGTTGGCAGGGGGACGGCCTCGTGCTGCAGGCGCCACGAGCCGTCGAGGTACCAGCGCACCGTCGCCCCTTCACCCTCGAGCTCCAGCGCGACCAGCGCGTTCAGCTCGCGGACAGAGAGGAGCAACCAGCCGGCCTCGAGTCCGTCGATCGCGGCCGCGACGTCCTCGGTCACGACCCGCACGCTGTTCGAGTGGAAGATGTCACCCTCGAAGCGGAACCGCTCCAGGATCGTCGGGTCCTCGGCGATCTCCGCGGCGTAGCGCTCGCGCGCGGTCTCCCGGCGGGCGAGGATCTCGTCAATCTTGCTCCGGATCCGGACCCTGGCGAGGTCCGCGAACGGTGAGCGCATCAGCGCTCCCATGAGCGAGACCTGCCGCAGGACCTCGCCCTCCTGCGAGAGGAACGTGACGCGGTCGTCTAGGAGGAGGCGCTCCGGATCGAGCTCGTCGAAGACGCGCGCCTCGCGATCGAGGGCGAAGACCGTCCCATCGGCGAGGACACCGACGTCGTGGTGGGCCGGCCCGTCATAGGCCCAGCGCACGTTCGAGTCCCGGTCGAGGCAGACGAGCCCCTTGCCCTCGAAGATAGCCAGGAGGCCGCCGTCAGGGAGCAGGCGCGCCTTGCGGAAGTAGCCGAAGTCGAAGTCGGTCCGATCCGGCCAGATGGTGAGCGGCGCTCGCTCCCAGCGGTGGACGAGCGTCCCGTCCATCTCGACGAGCCGGGCCTCGGCCCCGTGGCCAGAGACGTACAGGTTGAGCCCCGGCTGCGCGCGCGTCGCGTCGTAGCGCAGGACCCCGGTGCGCGAGGCCGCCTCCTCCATTCCCGAGGCGTAGCCGATGGCCTCCAGCGCCTGGACGGCCTCGGCCTGGGCGTCGACCTCTCCCGCGTCTTCCGAGGCGTACCAGTGGCCGCGCGGCGTCTGGGGGGCAGGGAGGGACTCCACGACCTCGGCCCCTGACGGGTCGCCGCAGCTGACGAGCACCGCGGCGGCGAGACTGGCCACCCGCGAGCGCAGGGCGGGCCGACCGGGCGGCGTGGTCTTGAGGAGGCTTTGGGTGGGCACGCGGGTCGGGTGGCGAGTGGAGAGGTCCGGGGCGGATCTTCGAGGAGGGCGTGGCCCAGACGGGAGCGAACCAGAGCTTACGCGCCTGCTGAGAAAGTGTCGGAGGGGTCCGCGCCGCAAGGTCGAGGCCGGGCGGGGTGAGGCGCGCCGATGGCGTCCAGTGAGGGAGGGGCGCCGGAGGGTCTCCACGTGCGCCGTGGGCTGGCCGCGCGACGCCCGCGCGCACGGAAGTCCGCCCGGTGACGGCGCACGATGGTAGCCCTCGTCCGTGCCGCCACGGGGGAGAGCGGGCGGCCTGGGCGGGGGTGGAAGACCTCACTCGGCCTCGCGTCACCCTGGCGGACGCCCGGGCGCGGCGACCAGGTCCGGGCTCCTCCGAACCGGCTAGACCACCCAGCTCCCGCCCTCGTAGATGACGCCGTCGTCGAGCAAGACGCGGTCCGTCACGGCGAAGACGTCCACATGGTGCTTGGCGGTCTTCTTGCGGATCTGCGGCTTGTTGTACATCGCGTGCTTGGAGCCGAGGGACACGTGCACGCCGCACATGCGCTCGAAGCTGCCGATGTCGAGGACCGTCCGCTCGTTGGTGAAGGCGCGGTTGAGGCCGAGGCCGAGCTCGCGCAGCCAGACCTCACCGTCGTCGCGACGGATGTTGGCGAGGACCTCGTCGAACTCGTCCGTGGAGTTCCGGGTGCCGGTGACACGGCCCTCCTCGATCACCAGGGTGATGGGGTGGGGGGGGCGGTTGAGGTTGAAGGATGTGTCACCGAAGAACGAGATGACGAGCGCTCCATGGACCGCCTCCAGCTCCTTCGACTCGGTGAAGACCTCGCCGATGGGGAACTGGCCGCCCGTGTTCTTCATGCCCGAGTAGTCGCCGATGTTCATCTTCGCTGGCTCGAAGCCAGCAGGGAAGGTCAGCCGCTCGCCCGCGCTCTCCACGACGCCCACCTGCGCGCCATCGAGGCGCGCCTTGAGTGCGTGGCCTACCCCTCGGAAGTAGTTCGGGTCGTAGGCGAGGGCATCGATGTACGTCAACGCCTCTTCCCCGCACATCCGGGCGAGGTGCGGGTGCTCGATCACCTTCAACGATCGGTTGAACAGCTCGATCCGAATGCGGAAGGCGTCCAGCCTGAAGCTCGTCGACTGGACCATGACGACGAGATCGCCGGGGCTGAGCCGCTCGAAGACGCCAAGGATCGTCTCTCTCTTGGCCTCGTCGAACTCGATGAACTCGGCCTCTGGGAGGCTGATCCTGTAAGCCTCAGTGAGGCCCCTGGAGAGCTCGCTCTCTCCGTCCCAGACGACGACGCTGGACGCCCCGGGCTTGTGCTCGAGCGCGATGCCGACGATGTCGCGGGTGTGGTCAGCGGCGGCCTTCATTGTAGGCGCAGAGAATGTGGTGCTCATCGGACCACAAGGGTACCGGGGCGCCCGCACGCCCACTGGGGGATAAGGGTCCCCTGGCGTGAGATGCGACGGCTCGGCGTCCACCGCCTCTCCGATCCGCCGCCAAGGGCCCACGCCGCCCGCGCTGCAGACCTTCTTACACAGGTCCAGCCCACTTCCTGCGATCCCGGGGCAGCGCTCCCGTAGTCTGGCTCCCCGGCGCGCCCTCTCTCTGGCGGGACCTCCCATGACGAAGCGAACCAAATTTGGCCTCGGGGCGCTCGGCGCGGCGCTCGTCGGCGGCCTGCTCGGCGGGGGGTCGATCTTCGGTCTTCGTTCTGGCTACGAGGAGGCCGCCCACGAGGTGCTGCTCGACGACGGCGAGTTCGAGGTCCGCCAGTACGAGGATGCCCTGGTGGCGCGCACGGTCACGACCGGCGACCTGAGCGAGGCGGGCAGCGCCGCGTTCCGGCGCCTGGGTGGCTACATCTTCGGTAAGAACGTGACCCGTGACAGCGTTGCGATGACGACGCCGGTGTTCCAGGAAGAGGTCCAGCACGCGACGGGACCGGAGAGCGAGTCGATCGCGATGACAACGCCCGTCTTCCAGGAGGAAGCCGCCGAGGGCACCTGGGTCCAGACGTTCGTGCTCCCCAGGGAGTACACGATGGACACGCTTCCCGTGCCGACCGACCCCAACGTCGAGCTCGCCGCCGTGACCGGCATCAAGGTCGCCGTGGTCCGTTACTCGGGCCTCCGCTCGATCAGGTCGATCGAGGCACAGACCGAGCGCCTGCGCGCGTGGATGGTGGAGAACGGGCTGGTCGCGACCGGCCCGCCCCGCTCGGCCGCCTACGACCCGCCGTGGACGATCCCGTTCTTCCGGCGCAACGAGGTGCAAATCCCGGTCGAGTAGGGCAGCACCTGCGGCCCGACCGTCCGGCGCCGGGCGGTGGATGGGTGACGGTGCTCGCGCCGGTCTGCATCGTCGAGGCCGTGGGCCTCGGGAGACCGCCTGCCCCTCGACGGGTCGCCCGCGATCGCGGCGACTACAGCCCCAACCGCGCGGACTCGGCGTCCATGAAGAGGCCCAACCGCTCGACCACGGCGGCGTTGGCGGCGTCCTCGATGACGTTGACCCGCTCCGCTGGGTCGCTCTGGAGGTCGAAGAGCGCCTCTTGGGGGCCGCGCTTCGAGTCGATCCGCACGTACTTCCAGCGCTCCTCCACCACGGCCCGCTCGCTCGCGGCGCTGAAGTTTGGCCCGGCGTAGAGGAAGGCGCCGCGTCCGGGCGAGCGGGGCTCCTGGAGCTGTGGCACGAGGCTCTGGCCATCCAGGGGGAGCTCGGCCTCGACGTCGCAGAGCTCCAGTAGGGTCGGGAAGAGGTCGATGTTCAGGGCGGCGGACCGGACGCGGCCTCCGCGCCGGGCGACCGGCGGGAAGCGGACAACGAGGGGGATCCGGATGGACGGCTCGTAGGCGACGCCCTTCTGGCGCAGGCCGTGCTCTCCCAGCAGTTGGCCGTTGTCCGAGGTGAAGACCACCACCGTCCGGTCCAGCTCGCCCTCGGCCTCGAGGGTCGCCAGGAGCCTGCCGACGTTGTCGTCGATGGAGAGGACGAGCTCCCAGTATCGGCGACAGTCCTCGAGGAAGGTCGCGGGGTCGCTGATGGCGTGCGGGCTGCTCCGCTGCTGACGGAGCCGGCGGTAGAGCGGCAGGAGCGTGTCCAGCGGATCCAGGGCGCTCTCGGGCAGGGC
>JAQWJQ010000208.1 GCA_029248265.1 Planctomycetota bacterium | reverse complement strand
GAGGACCCAGAGCATCGACGGGATCTCGATCATGACGCCGACGGGGATGTCCGATGCGACATCGTACCCCTGGGCGGCGAGCTGCTCTCGGGTCTCGTCGAAGATCGCCCTGACCGCCCGGACCTCCTCTAGGGAGGTGATCATCGGGAGCAGAACCCGAACCTCGCCGTGCAGGCTCGCACGCATGATGGCGCGCAGCTGCACCCGCAGGAGGTCCTGCCACTCCAGCGTGATCCGGGTCCCTCTCCAGCCAAGCGCCGGGTTGTTCTCCTTCGGCGTCTTGAAGTACGGGAGTTGCTTGTCGCCTCCGATGTCGAGGGTCCGGATCACCACATGGCGGTCCACCATCGCGTCCACCATGCGTCGGTACAGGCGGTACTGCTCCTCTTCGGACGGGAACACCGTCCGCTCCATGTAGAGGAACTCCGTCCGCAGCAGCCCCACACCGTCGCACCGGCCATGGTCGAACATCTCGAGGTCGCGTACGGACTCGAGGTTCACGAGGACGGAGACCGTCTCCCCGTCCAGCGTCACGGCGGGCTCGGTGGCGTGCAGCGCCAGGGCCGCCTCCCGAACTGAACGCTGCGCGACCCGAAGCTCGAACTCCTTCTCTGACGCGTCATCGGGGGCGAGGGTCACGGCGCCGTTGTCTCCGTCCACCAGCACCGGCATGTTCTGCTCGAGGCGTGCGAGCAGGTTGGGGATTCCGACCACGCACGGGATGCCAAACGAGCGGGCTAGCACGGCACCGTGAGAGAAGCGGCCGCCGGCCTCGGTCACCACCGCGATGACGCGATGACGGGGGATGAAGGTCACCGCCTCGGGGGTGAGCTCGGCAGCAGCGATCACCACACGGTCTTCAGCCTGGGCGATCGTCTCCTGGTCCGACCGCATCAGCGCCGCGATCACCGCGTGCCACGGCTCGCTGATGTCCGCCGCGTAGCCGCGCACCGAGTCACCCTCGAGCCGCCCCATGGTCTCCTTCAAGCGGTCGATCAACCGCTCGACCGCGGCCTCTGCGTTGATGCGCTCCTCGCGGATCGTCCGGTCCACCTGCTCGCGCGCCCCGGGGTCCTGGAGGATCATCTGGTGGACGCCGAGGATCCCCGCGTCCTGCTCCCCCACCGCCTTGGCCACCTCTGCCTGGCGGACTCCGAGCACATCGATGACGCGCCCGATGGCTCCGTCGAGGCGCTGGACCTCGGCGTCGATCTCCCCTGATCGGAGGGTCCAGATCGGGGCCGAGTCCAGGCGCGCACGCACGACGTGCACCGGGCCGAGGCCGAGGCCGGGGGAAACGGACAGTCCTTGAATGAGAGCCATGGGAATCGGGGGGAGGCCGGTGGGCAGGCCGGGAGAGGCGTGCCCAGGGGGCTCTGGGGGCCATCTTACGCCCTCAGGGTCTCTATCGGTCGAGGATGAGCCCCAGGTCGAGGCGACTCGAATCTCTGCCTCCCCGTTCGGATCGAGAGGAGCGGAGGAAGGTGTAAAGCTCCGCCGGAGGGTGCGCCGAATCCCCCATGGGCCGCGACGCGATCTTGCGTCCAAGCGCCACAGCTTGAGGATCCGCACATGCAACGTCACTCCACCACATCGATCTCCCCTCGCACCGGGTCCTCGATGCCCTACGGCAAGCCCGGTCACCCGGGCAGGTTCGGCCGGATGCTGCCGCTGCTCTTCGGCACCTTCGGCGCCGGGCTGATCGTGGTCGCAGCGGTGACCGCGCTCGTCCCCCAACTGCCGGCGGAGCTCGACCCTCTCCTCGAGGGTCTCAACAGGGCGGGGCTCGACAAGGGGCCCCTCGCGATGTTCGGTCTCCTGACCCTCGGCGTGGCGTTCAGCATGCGCCGCCCGCGTTCGATCCAAGGAGGCACCAGCGCGCTCCACGAACACTGGGAGCGTGAGCGCCAGAACATCGAGGCGTCCTTCCAGGAGACCCATGCTTCCATGGAGGCGCTCCGCCAGGAGGTCCACGCCGCTCATCAGTTCACGGGCGAAGGGTTCGAGGCCGCCGAGGCGGCGAACGCCCATCGGGAGGAGGCTGGCAAGGACCGCCTCTACCGACTCGCCACGAGCCTCGACCAGCTCGGCGCGCTGGTGAGCCAGCGCATGGAAGCGACGCGCGGCGAGCTAGAGCGCCTCCTCTCCGACTCCTTGGAGGCCCACAGGTCCACCATCGAAGGGCTGCTCCAGAGCGCGGTTCAAGCCGCGCAGAGCCCGGCCGCGGAGCCGGCGGACCTCCCCATGGCCCCGCAGGCCACGAGACCGGTCTACACCGGCTCGCCGACGGAGGCGATGGCGTCGTTCATGGCAGACCTTGAGGCGCTGCCGCAGGACCTCGTGGACGGCCCGGCCGAGCTCGCTGACCTTGGTCTCGAGCGACCTGGGGGCGGGACCGACCCGGCAGGCCAGGAGCCCGCCGCCGCTCTCCCGCAACCTGAGGCTTCGAGCCCTGCGCCCAGGCTCGAGGACGGGCTCAAGCTCATCGACCAGATGAGTCAGCACCCCGCCTCCTCTCCCCCGCTCTTCCCTGAGGTCCGCGAGGACGAGGCGAGCTGACGGCGACGGAGGCCCGGTCGGCCTCCGCCCCGCGGGACGGATCACTCGTCGCCCGCCGACTCCGTGCCCGGCTGCTGGATCTCCGGCTGCTGGATCTCCGGCTTGACGTCCGGCGCCTTCGGCTCAACCGCCGGCGTGGACGGCTTTCCCTTGGGCCCCTTCTTCTTGGGCGGCGTGGCGTCCTTGGGCGCACCGTCGTCCTGCTTGAAGAACTGAGCGAAGGGGTTGCTGCTGAGCTTGTCGTTCGCCGCGTTGATCTTCCGAAGATCGACGCGCTCGCCGCGCTCGAAGCGTCCCTCATCCCGGCCCCCGCGTCGCGGCCCACCGCGGCGAGTCCCTCGCCTCGAGGAGGTCGCAGCACCAGCGGCGCCGTCACGGCGCCAGATGCGCCCCGCCGGCCCCGTGGGTTGATCGGAGCCGCGCGCCCCGCGACCGCCGCCCCTGCGGCGCCCGGCGCCGCCTCGGCGACGTGCACCCCGGTCGGGGCGCTCCTCGTTCGGGACGTCCTTCAGCGACAGCGCGAGTCGTGAGGAGTTGCCCTCCACGATCTTCGCCCGGATCGTCGCACCGATGGACAGGAGCTCCCGCGCGTCGCGAATGTACCGCGACGCAAGGTGCGAGATGTGGATCATCGCGTCCTGCTTCTTACCGACGTCGACGAAGGCCCCGAAGCTGGCGACGTTGGTCACCACCCCGGTGATCACTCGCCCAGGCTGAAGCCGGATCGGGTCCGTGGTCTCCGAGATGTACTCGGGGACGTGATTACGACCGCGCGGATCGCGCCCGGGGAAGCTCAACTCCCTCATCAGGTCACGCCAGGTGAACTCGTCCAGGTCGAAGGACTGGCGCCGCAACCCCTTGGTCGCGCCGGGGCGTCCCAGGGACTCCGACACCGAGCCGCCGCTGCTCTCCAGGAGCTGCCGCGCGAGCTGGTACTGCTCGGGGTGTAGGGAGGTGCGATCCAGCGGTTCGGACGAGCGGCGCATGCGGAGGAAAGCCGCGACGCTTGTCCACTGGGCCTCGTCGAGGATGCCCTCGGCACGGATGGCCTCGCGGGACTCGATATCCCCCGCGTCACGCCGGTCCGCCAACCGCTTGGCGGACTCCTAGTCCAGCCCCGGCAGGTGCTCGATGATGGACCGCGGCGCGGTGTCGAAGTCACAGCCCACGAACGCCACTGCCGACTCGACAGCGTCCTGCAGCACACGCCGCAGGTTGGCCTTGCTCACGAGGCGCTGCTCCGCGCCGAGGCTGAGCTGCTTCGGATCGACCTTGAGGAACTCGGCCATCGGGTCCTGCAGCCTCCGGCCCATGCTGATCGCGAGGCGCGATCCGACGCTGCAGTCAGCGAGTTCGGCGCGCGCCCGCGCTCCGTTGGCGTAGCTGGTGGCGCCGGCATCATTGACCACCATGACCGGCGTCTCGGAGCTCGTCGCGGCAAGCGCCTCACGCAGGCGGTACCCGGCGGCTCTGGACGCCTTCCCGCTCCCGACCGCCACGGCGGCGGCCCCGTGCTGCTCGATCGCGGCGGCGACCTCGGCGCCGATGACCGCGGCCTCCTTCTCGCCAGTCTCCACCTTCACCTCGGCGGTCAGGTCGCCCTGGGGCCCGAGGAAGGCGAGGATCATGTCCCCCTTCGCGCTCACATCGAGGCCCGCGACCGGGACCCGACCGAAGAACGGCGTCAGGAGGATCTGGCGCAGGTGCGCCCCCAGGAACCGCAGGGCCTCGGCGTCGCTGCGCTCCTTGAGCTCCAGTCGGATGTCCTCCTCGATGACCGGGAGGATCCGCTGGGCGAGGGCCTTACGAGCGATGTCATCGAGGAGCGGCTCGTACTCCGGGCGGGTGTACTTCCCGAGCGCGGCTCGCACGCGGCCGACCACCTCCGAGGGATGAAGCTCGATGGAGGTCGAGATGACCCGCTCGCTCTGCGCCTGACGGATCGCCGTGAGGCGGTGCCCCTGCAGCTGGCGCAGGGGGGTCTTCAGCTTGAGCAGGTTCTTGTGCCGGCCCGCCTTCTTGTCATCGACGAGGGCGCGAGCCCGCAGCACGCCCTTCTTGCGCATCACCCGCCGAACGGTGTCCCGCAGGCGGGAATCACGACCGAGGCGATCGGACAGGATCCGCACGGCGCCCGCGAGCGCTTCCGTCTCGGTGTGGACACCCTTGTCCGGATTCACGAAGGGTTCGCAGAGCTTCGACAGCTCGGCGGTGATCACGAGGGCTTCAGGCTGGGGCGAGGGCGCTGCGGCCGGCTTGGCCTTCTGGCCAGCCTCTGCTGCCGGAGCCTCTGCTGCCGGAGCCTCTGCGGCCGGAGCCTCTGCGGCCGGAGCCTCTGCGGCCGGAGCCTCTGCGGCCGGAGCCTCTGCGGCCGGAGCCTCTGCTGCCGGGGCCTCTGCGGCCGGGGCCTCTGCTGCCGGGGCCTCGTCGCCGCTTTCTTCCTCCGGCGTACCGTCACCCAGCTTCACGTCGTGGCCGACGGTCGGCGGACGGTCCTCCCCCTCGACCTCAATGCTGGCGCTGTCGCCTGAGACCGGCGGCTCAGCTGCAGCTTCCGGCTCCGCGGCAGCCTCAGGTGCGGCGGCCTCGGGTGCGGCGGCCTCTCCTTGCGGCGGCGTGGAGTCGCCGGCGGTCGCCGCCTCGGGGGCGTCTCCCTTCCGCGACTTGGGGCCCTTCTCGGACGGAGGACGCTCGGACTTCGGGATCGGCGCGACGAGGAGGTCCGCCAGCCCGCCGAGACCGCGGTCCATCGCGAGCTGAACCTCAGGTTCAGGCCGGCGATGCGGGACGTAGAGATCCTCGAGCTTGAAGCGATCCATGCAGCGGTTCACCTCGTCGATCGCCTTCGGTGAGATGCCCTCGACGCGCTCAATGGCGCGGAGGATCGTTCCCCTGCGACGGTCGAGCTCGACGAGCTCCTCCCGGCGGAGCGAGAGGCGGCGAATGTGCACCTCGGACATTGCCCCCGTTCGGGCCCGTCGGAACTTCCCGATGAAGGGTGCCGAGAGGCCTGCGTCCAGCATCTCGAACGTGGCCTGGATGGACGGGACGTCGGTCGAGAACTCCTTCGCGAGGGCCTCGAGAATCGGTTGTGCTGTCACGCGACTTGCAGGGGGCTGGCGGCGACTCGGAGTGACCGAGAACGCACGTGCTGGGCGGACCTACGGGGGGTGGAGGGCCGCGCTCGGAATATGGCAGCGCTCGGCCCGAGGAGCTCAATGGAGCCCCTCACGCAGCCGGTCGCTCGGGTCACAGGGGCCACAAGACCGCTGTGTACCGAAAGAGATATCACAAACCCGACACCACGGGGGGCCAATGGGACTCGCCCCGGGCGAATTGCGCGGCCGCGGCGCGCCCCGGCGTGGTGGAAGCCCCGTCAGGCCGGCAGCTCGAAGACCGAGACCCGCGTCTCTTCTGCGAGCAGCCCTGCACCGTCGACCACCTGGAATGCGACCTTCTCGTCGAGCCCCGGCACCGTCCAGCTGCCCAGCGCACGGCCCGACAGTCCGTCCACCGCCTCCAGGTGCGCCTGCCGCTCCACGTAGAACTTGGAGCTGTCGGCGGTCACCGACACCTCCGGGAGGTCATCCACCGGACGCGTCTCGAGGATCCGATACCAGAGCGGCGCCTCGCCGGCCGTGGCGTCCGCCCTCAAGGCCGCAATGCTGAGCGTGTCCCGCGGGCCCTGATCCGCGTGAGAGGCGAGCTGGAGCATGAAGTTCATGCGGTCGTCATCGTCGAGCAGGAACTCCAGCTCGCAGGTCACGATGGCCACGGCGGCTCCCGCCGCCGCGATGCCGCGGATCAGCGGCATCACAGGCTGAAGCAGGTACCCCTCGAAGCTCCCGGTCTTCGCGTTGAGACGCACGACCCCGTACTTGCCAGACTCCGTGCTCGAGACGATCGCGAACACGTGTGCGCCGCAGAGAGCGAGACCGTGGTAACGCTCCCCCTCTCGGCCGTAGCGCCAGCTCTCCTGGAGCGCCAGCGTGTCGAGCCCCCAGACAGAGCGCGCGTTCGCACAGACGACCACCTCCGGGTGGACCAGCGCGTCGTCGAAGGGCTCCATGTCCGCCGAGTCGAGCAGCTCCCCGTCCGTCATCGCCATGCGCACCATCCGGTGCCCACCCGGACTCGGCCCCAGGACAATCACCTGCCCCTTCTGCCCGAGGCCGGCGCCGAAGCCGCGCCCGTAGCCGACCTCGCAGGGGGCGATCCAGAGCCGCTCCCCGGTGCTCCGATCAAACGCGCCGAGCTTGCCTGGAATGACGTCGTCGATCCACTTGCCCCCCGCAGGCGGGTCGTAACCGTGGAGCAGCACAGGGCCGGTTGAGGCAAAGGCAATACCGTCCACCTCGGAATCAAGCTCTCGGCTCCAACGTCTCTTGGCCGTGGTCGTCATGGCGCAGAGTCTACAGCGGGGCGGCTGAAACACCGCCCTCCTCCCCCATTGAGCCCGGCGGTCGGACCTCGGGGCCACCCCGCGGCTTCTCCGCCAGATCAGCCGAGGTTCCCTCGAACGCGTCGCCGGCATCCGCTACACCCTTCGGTCCATGGGCACGAGGCAGAAGCGCAGCACCGTCGACCCCGAGCGCCGGATCGAGGATCCGGACGGGCAGGTCGCCGAGATCCCGTCGGGCTGGGAGTTACTCGCCCCCGGCGACCCCGCGGCCACCCGTAGGGTCAAGGCCGCAGGAGACCACCGCCTCATGAGCTCGCGGAAGGGGCGCCGGCGCATCAGCCTCGGCGTGTGGGCTCCCCGGGAGACCATCGCACGAGTCCAGGCCGACCTCGAGCAGGAGCGTGCCGACCCTGCTTACCAGCGACGCCTCGACGCCGGCCGAGCCCGGCGTGAGCGAGAGCAGGCGCGCTACGAGGAGCAGTTCCAAGAGGAGGTCGTGGCGTTCCTCGACTTCCACGAGGCCCACGGGACCCTCGGGGAGCGGGTGGCCGCCGCGATCACGAGACACGCCATACCCGTGGGCAGCGGGACCGTCGCCCGGACCCAGCGCATCAGCGTCGAGCGGCGGGCGGAGGCTGCGACCATCGCATGGCTGCGGCACCAGACCACGGAGTACGACAACATGTCGATCGCCCGGGTGCGCGGCCGCCGCCGTGAGGTGCGTCGAGAGCTGGCCCGCCGCTCTCGCGAGTTGCTCGCGGACTACCGACTCGGGGTCGTCATCGCGCCCGAGCGCTGTCCGCTCCAGGGCGCGCTGGGCAGCGCCACACGCCCCGACCGGTGAGGGTTCCCCCGCTCGCCGGGTCGCCTCAAGAGCGGCGGAGCGCCTCCCAGGGGGACAACATCCACCTCACCAACTAGCGCTCGTCGGGGATGGACGCATAGTGGTGTTCGGACGCCGCCCCGACGGCTCGACGCATGGTCCACCCTGGCAAGCCCACCTTCCCCCACCGGCGCGTGTGGATCGCGGCGGTCCCGCTGGTCCTCTCAGCAGGGTCCGCGCCGGAGGGACCCCGCGTAGGAATGATCGACGACCTCGTGGCGGAGGGGCGCTCCGTGATCGAGCTCGTGTGCGTCGAGTGCCACGACGGCAGCGACGCGGAGGCTGGCTTCGACGTCGCACGCCTCACCGGCTCCTCGCGCGCCGCGGAGCACCTCTTCGAGTGGCGTCGAGCGGGGGCGATGATCGAGACCGGCGCCATGCCGCCACCGCTCCGATCCGGACGCGGCGGCGGGCTGGACAAGGACGACCGGGCCGCCGCCCTGGCGTTCCTCAACGCGGTCGAGCGCGAGGCCCTCGCCAAGGGCGGCGCCGCGGGAACGGAGCCGGCCCGGCGGATGACGCGGGACGAGCTCGCCCACGCCCTCCGAGACCTGCTCAACGTGACGGTGGACGTCGCTGCCCTGATGCCGCCCGAGCTCGTCGCCGAGAACAGCTTCGACACGAATGGAGGCACCCTGTTCATCCACGGGGAGTGGCTCAAGCGCGCCGATGTCGCCGTGCGGGTCGCCGTGGACGCAGCCTTCCCCGACGGCGCCCGCGAGGGCGTGGCCGCCGGCTTCTCCCTCGGCCCCTTCCTCCGCGGAGCGTTCCGGCGCCCGCCCTCGCAAGAGGAGCTCGAGCGCTACGGGGCCCTCCGTGCCTCGCGCCTCAAGGGCGGCGCGACCGCCGAGCAGGCCCTGCGCGCGACGCTCTTCGCGATCCTCTCGTCCCCGCACTTCCGCTTGCGGCTCGAGGACGTCCCGCTGCGCCCGGCGAAGGGTGAGCGAGCAGTCAGCCCTCACGGGCTCGCGAGCCGCCTCTCATTCCTCCTCTGGGCGGGCCCGCCCGACGACCGGCTACTGGACCTCGCAGACTCTGGCAAGCTCGCCGAGCCGGAGGTCCTCGCCACCGAGGCCGCCCGAATGCTGGACGATGCACGAGCGCTGCGGTTCGCCCGGAGCTTCGCGGGGCAGTGGCTGGGCACCCGCCGGGTCGGCCGTGAGTTCAAGCCGGACCCGATCGACAACCCCGCCATGACGGACTCGCTCATGGCCGACATGCGCGACGAGGTCGCGCGGTTCTTCCTCATGCTCGTGCGCGAGGGGCGCCCCCTCGACGCCCTCCTCCGGGGAGACGAGACCTTCCTCTCCCCGGAGCTGGCGCGCTTCTACGGCGTGGAGCACCCGGGAGGAGACGTCGCGAGGGTGGAGGCGCCGGCGCTTCGGCGCGGGTTGTTCGGGAAGGCGGCGGTGCTCGCGGCGACGTCCTACCCGGACCGATCGAGTCCCGTCCTCCGCGGAGCGTGGATCCTCGACGACCTCCTCGGAACGCCGCCGCCTCCCCCACCGCCGGGCGCCAGTACGTTCGACGAGGAGGCCTTCGAGGAGGGCGAGGAGCGCGGCGCGCGCGCGGTCCTCGAGCGTCACCGCGCTTCGCCGGCCTGCGCGTCCTGCCACGACCGGATCGACCCGCTCGGCTTTGCCCTGGACGGCTTCGACCGCTTCGGGCGCGAGCGGAGCCACGATGACTTCGGACACCGGGTCGAGGCCACCGGGGCCCTCCCGGGCGGGCCGGAGTTCAGCGGGCCCGAGGGCCTTGCCGGAGCCATCCTCAAGGACCGGCGGGTCGAGCTCTCCCGTGAGGTTGCCCGCCGGCTGCTGCGCTTCTCCCTTGGCCGGTCCCTCGAGTGGTCGGACGAGCGCACAGTCGTGGAGCTGGGCGCGGTGCTCGAAGCCCGAGGGTTCGGCGCGTTGATCTCGTCCATGGTCACCAGCCGCCCCTTCACCCGGATCGAGAGCCGATGATGCAGCCCCTGCGCTCCGCCCCACACCAGTCCCCGACGCGTCACCCGCTCCCGCGGCGGACCTTCCTGCGCGGCGCGTGCGCCGCGGTGGTCGCGCCCTACCTCGAGGCCCTGACCCCGGGCGGTCCGGCCACACCGGTGCGCGCCGCCTGGCTCTATTTTCCCAACGGAGTCGCCGAAGGCTCCTGGGCGCCCCGCGCTGATCGGCGCGGCAAGATCCGCCAGCTCAACGAGACCATGGCGCCCCTGGAGCGCCACCGGCAGCGCCTCGTCATCCCCGAGCGGATCTTCACCCCGCGTGGGAACGGGCACGGCGCCGGCACGGCCACCTGGCTCACGGGCGGCGAATGGGATCACCGCGCGCTGGACGCCCGAGGACCCAGCGTCGATCAGTTGATCGGCCAGCGCTTCGCCGCCGAGCACGTGGTCCCCTCGCTCTCGATCAGCGCCAAGGGTGAGGGGTTCTTCGCCGCCGACGTCTCGCGCAACACGATCTCCTGGAGCGCGCCGGGGCGGCCCGTCTTTCGCGAGACCGACCCGCGCGCCGTCTTCGAACAGCTCTTCGGCGGTGGGCCAGAGGCGGACACGAGCCTGCTCGACGACCTGAAGGACCAGATCCGCGCCCTCGAGAAGCGCGTGTCGACCGCAGACCGGCGCCTGCTCTCCGCCTACCTCGACGCGATCCGCAGCATTGAACGCAGGATCGCCTTCGTCCAGGACGAGGCCACCGCCCGGCGCCTCGAGGCCGCCGCGGAGCTCGGCCTCCCCTTCGCCCTCGACCGCCCCATCGAGGCCGTCCCGGAGGACCACGGTGACTACCTCGACCTGCTCCTCGACCTGGTCGCCCTCGCGCTCTGGTCCGGCGCGTCTCGGTGCGCCTCGGTGATGCTCGACCACGGGCAGTCCAACCGCTACTGCACCTTCATTCCGGAGGTCAAGGGCACGTGGCACGCCCTCTCCCACTGGAAGGACACCTCGGGGAAGACCGAGGATGACGATGGCGTCACCAGCTGGAGTTCACGGCGCTCGAAACGCCAGATGTACGACCGCGTGGTGACCTGGCACCACGAGCGGGTCGCGCGCCTGCTGGACAGGATGGCGGCCCTCCCCGAGGCGGAGGGCTCGCTGCTCGACCACTCGATGGTCGTGTACGGCTCCTCGATCTCGGACGGCCACGAGCACGGCGAGCGGGACCTGCCGACCCTCGTCGCCGGGGGCGCCGGCGGGGCCATCCGAGGTGGGCGGCTCCTCAGCGCTCGCGAGTCCACGAGCCTCGACCGACTCCACCTCGCCACGCTCCGCGCGGTCGGCGTCGGGGAGGAGGAATTCGGGGCCGCGGACGAGCCTCTCGAGCTGGGGTGAACCCTGGCTCAGAAGCGGAAGGTCACGCCGGCGATCACCACCTGGGTGTCGTCCCAGCCGCCGACCTCGAGCATCAGCCAGAGCTCGTCCGAGACCGTCACTGAGGTCCCCAGGGTG
>JAQWJQ010000187.1 GCA_029248265.1 Planctomycetota bacterium | reverse complement strand
CTCCTCGGCGCCAGCCACCACGCCCATGGGCACCGTGGCACGGTGCTTGTACTCCTTGCCGGCGCGCCCGGGGATCTGCCCCATCTCGGCGTAGACCTTCTCGAGGTCCTCCTGCTCATCAGCGAGCGCTCGGCTGGACTTGTAGTCCTTGGCCTCGGCGATCTCCGTCTCCAGCTCGGCGAGCCGACGCGAGACCCGATCCATCTCAACGAAGTTCAGCGGGCCGTAGAGGGAGGTGTTGATGGCCTTCGGCCCGCCGTCCTTCGGCTTCTTGAAGTCGACGCGATAGATGATGCCCGTCCCCGAGTTCGAGGACGAGGCGTCGCCCTTGGGCGCGCGTCCCGACGCGAGGGTGTCAGTGGTGTAGATGAACCAGTCCCCGTTGTACGAGGTCCGCACGTCTGGCAGCCCGAGCCCGAAGAGCGTCCGCGCGCCTTCGGCGCCGGGGCGGTCGAAGGCGAGGGGCGCCTGGAGGGCCACCGATGGATAACCCGCGCGAGCGGCTTCGACCCAGAAGCCGTCCATCTGGACCTTGTTCGCGACCACGCCAGCGATCTGCTCAGGGAGCCCCTGCCCGGCGGTACGAGCGGCGAAACCAGCGGCGCCCCCAAGGAGCACGCTGAGGAGCAGCGAGACCATCCCGTTGGCCTTGATCACCAGCTTGAGGACGAGGAAGACGACGAAAAACAGCGCGAGGCCGATCATCATCGAGCGGTCACTGCCCCCGAGGGCCGCTTGCGCCCCGGTGGCGTCCATGTCCGCGACCGAGCGAGTCTCGGCCTCGACGTGGGCGAACCCCGGAGAGATGAAGCCGCTGTCGCTGATCGTCCGCTTGATGAAGCTCGGGACGCCGTTCTTGAGCGGGTTCGCCCCCGTGTTGATGGCCGCCCAGCCTGCGGCTGACTCCGCGGGATCCGTGGACACGAGTGGTCCAGCAGACCCCATGGAGCGCAGCTTGGCCATGTTGGGCAACTCGCCACTCTCCATCATGCGCTCGGTCGTGCGCCAATCCGCGCCGTCAAACCCGAGCACGAGGACGCGCCCGTCGTCGACAGAGGCGGACGCTCCGGTGCCGCTGACAGCGCCCTGCGCGGCGGACGGCATGGCCACGGCCGTCATGCACAAGAGGGCGAGCCCGAGGAGGCCACGGCGGATGGCCCTGGGGGCCGCACTTGGGGAGTCGAGTTCAAACATGTTCGAGAAGGGTCGAGGCGCCTGGGATCGAGGCACGCTCTGTGGGGTCCGAGGCTAGTCTGTAGGTCATCGGCTGCGGAGCGGCGCGCCGGAAACGACCATGATGAATTCGATGTCGACCGAGAACCATCCGGGCCATGAGGCCTTATTTGCGTGTTCGAAGAGGAGCGACCTGGCCAACGCGGGATCCGCGCTCCGCCGGCGCGGAGCCGGGGGTGTCCCCCTGTTGCTCGGGCTCCTCTTCGTGATGATCGTGCTCGGGGCGGTGATCCTGAAGGGGGGGCCTGGCGACGGGCAGGGAGAGGAATTTGGACTGGCCAACCGTGCAGGCTCCGTCGTCGAGGTCGAGGACGCACCCGCCAAGAGCACCGGGGTTGCCAGCGGCCCCCGGGTGATGTCGGGGGTCGAAGCCGGACCCGCAGGCGCCTACGCCTCCATGGTGCGGGTCTTCGAGGGGACCGGCATGATCTTCGGGGAGGTCCAGGTCGAAGCGGGGCTCCCCTATCCAGAACGGTGGACCGTGACCCTGGAGCCATCCCGAGTGGCCGAAGGTCGCGAGAAGGCAGTCACCAGGACCCTCACTTCCGAGCCCGGGCAGCGAGACTTCGAGTTCCGTGACCTGCCGATGGCCTCGTACCGAATCGGCGTGACCGCCGCGGGGCTGCTCTCCCGCCCCCAAGAGGTGGCGCTCTTCAAGCTCGAGGGCTACGAGCACATGCCGGGGGTCAACGTGGTCCACGTCACCTCCCGCCTGATCCAAGCCGCCAGCGTCGAAGGGCGCGTCCGCCAGGCCAACGGAGACATGGCCGAGAATCTCCCCATCTACCTCCTCGACCGCCAGCAACCCAAGGAGGGGCGACTCGAGACCGTCACCGACAACGGCGGCGGCTACAGGTTTGGCGATGTGCCGACCGGCAACTGGCTGCTGTACGCCGGACACCCCGTGCACTCGTTGACGCCTCCGATCCCCGTCACTGTGCAGCTCGCGCCTCTCGGGCTCGACGAGCTCCAGCTCCCTCCGCTGGCCACCCTTGAGATCGAGACCACCGACGACTACGGGCGCCCCTTCCCCGGCGTCGAGCTGGTCGGATACCTCAGGGGCAGCGGGAACGGCTCCTTCCGGCGGACCACCGACGCCTTCGGGCGTTCCAAGATCCCCTACCTCGCGCCCGGCCCCTGGCGAGTCAGCGCGACCCACGAGGAGGAGGGCCGGCGCTGCCGGATGGACCTCGTCCTCGCCCCAGGCGAGGAGGTCCTCAGGGCCATGAACATGCGCTGACCCGCTCAGCCGGCGCCGAGCGCGCCGGCGAAGTCAGCGATCAGGTCCTCCGGGTCCTCGATCCCGCAGGCGACCCGGACGCACCCCGGGCCGAAGCCGACGGCGAGGCGCTGCTCCGCAGAGAGTCCGGTGTGGGACATGAGGTGGGGAATACTCACCAGCGTCTCCACTCCCCCGAGGCTCGGGGCGTCGACCGCGAGTCGCAGACGTGAAACGAAGGGCCTCGCCTCCTCGTCACCACCCTTGAGCTCGAAGGCGAGCATGCTCCCGTGGAGGCCGCCCTTCAGGACGCGCCCCGACAGTTCGTGCCCGGGGTCCTGCGGTAGCCCGGGGTAGTGGACGCGGGCGACCTCCTCCCGCGCGGCGAGCGCCCCGGCAAGCGCCATCGCCGCCTTGCACTGCGCCTCGACCCGAAGCCCCAGCGTCGCCATGCTCCGCCGCAAGAGCCAGGCTGCCGCGGGATCGAGGATGGCCCCGGTGAGCTTGCGATAGCCGGCCACGGCCTCCATGCGCGCGGCGCGACCGAGGACCACCCCCGCGGTGACGTCGGAGTGCCCGGCCAGGGCCTTGGTCGCAGAGTGCACCACGAGGTCCGCCCCCAGCTCGAGTGGCCGTTGGACGACAGGGGTCGCGAAGGTCGAGTCCACCGAGAACAACGCGCCCGCCCCGTGCGCCTGCTCCGCGAGGCGCGGTAGGTCCGCCACGACCACGGACGGGTTGGAGAGCCCCTCGACGTGAACCAGCCCAGCCCCTGCGCCGAGCGCCGCGGCGAGATCTCCCTCGTCGCGGACGTCAAATGGGATCACCTCGAAGCCGAGTGAAGCCAGCGCCTTGGCCAGGAGAGAACTCGTGCCACCGTAGATTTGACGCGCCAGCGCGACCTTCCCTGCGCCGCTCGGGAAGGCGTGGAGCAACATCGCGTGGATCGCCGCCATGCCGCTCGCGAACAGCACGCCACGCTCCGCGCCCTCCAGGGCCGCGAGCACCTCCTCCGCATCGGACACGTTCGGGGAGCCATAACGTGAATAGACAAGCGGCGTGGCCCAGTCCCCCGCGTCGGTGAGCGAGTGGACCTCCGGGTGTTGAAGGAAGGTCGTCGCCCGGCGAAGCGGTGGAGACAGGTCCGGATCCTCGGGAGTCGGTCGGCGACCGGCATGAACGGCCAGAGTCGAGAAGCGAAGCGGAGTACTCATGAGGGGGTCCTTACGGTCATCGGGTTGGCGCCGGGGCGACCTGCGCCCAGAGGGCGTGCCGGTCCGGGGGAATTGGAACGATGCCGGCGCCGCGGCTCCGTACCATTGTGGCCCAATTCTCTGCGCGGGCGCTTCGCCCGATCGGCATTGACCCCCTGCGCCCCTCCGGCCGAGCCCCACACCGCCCATGTCCGTTCAGCAGATTCTCGACCTCGACAGCATCGACCGGACCCAGGTCGCGGTCGACCGCGCGACCCTCGACAAGTACCTCGCACAACGGGGCACCTTCGCAGTGCTTGACCACCTCGCCTACGTGGACAAGGAGGGCGGTATCGCGGTCGGCGTCAAGGAGATGCGTGCTGACGACTGGTGGGCCAAGGACCACATCCCGGGCCGCCCCATGTTCCCCGGCGCGCTGATGATCGAGACGGCTGCCCAGATCGCGTCCTTCGATTTCTCCAGGCACCGCCTCGAGGGTCCGGAGGATCGCTTCGTCGGCTTCGGGGGCGTTGATGACTGCCGCTTCCGGGGTGTCGTCGAGCCGCCCTGCACCATGTTCCTCGCGGTCAAGCTCGAGCGCGCCGGGAGCCGGATGTTCAAGTACAGCGCCGAGGGCTACGTGGAGCGAGAAGGCGTCTTGCAGCAGAAGCGTGTCTTCGAAGCCACGGTGATGGGCGTGCTGCTGTGACCGCGCATGGCGGTTGAGCAGGGCGGACCATGTGGCCCCGCCTGCACCGCCCCGACGTGGACCCATCCGCCCCCTGCGCGAGGACGCGCGGTGGACCCAGCGGCGCCGAAGGCCGACGGGGCTCCATCCATCAGCGGCCGCTGCTGCCGGGGCCAGGGCCCAAGCCCGCCTCGCGGCACGGGCCAGGATCGTTCAGGAGAGCCCGGACCCGAAGCCCGGAGTGGCCGGCGCCGTCCCCCCAGCCTCGTCCTCCTCGACATCGTCGAGGATCGCGAGGACATCGAGGCTGGCGCACTTGGCGCTCCCCACCTCGAGGAGCTCAGCGATCGAGGGCTTGCTCATGCCCCCTTCCCCGCTGACGGCTTCCTTGACGTACGTCCCCGCCTGAGTCCGGATCGTGACGTCAAGCAGGAGCTCCTCCTCCGGGTCAAGCTGGACGTCGAGCACCTCGATCCAGCGCTCCCGCACCTTGTCCGCGCGTCGGTGCGCGACCCGGCTCGGGGTCTGCTGAGCGACCTCGTACCGGCGCCCGATCAGCGCCGCTACGGTCTCCTCAGAGGGTCGGCGGTCCACCTCGACGCGCGCGCAGTACTCCTTGGCGAAGGTCCCCTCCTTGAGGAAGCGCACCCGGCCCTTCTGGGTCCAGTGCAGCCCTCGTACCTCCAGCCGGCCTTCGTTCCGAGAGTTGATCGTGGCCTCGATCTCCGCCAGGTCCACCTGGTGATCGCGCGGGTCCACCAACTCCATGACGAAGGGACGCCCCTCGCCGAGCATCCGGACGTCCACGTCCTCGCGGCCCGCGCCGTGAAACTTGTGCTTGCGGGTCCCCGCGGCCTTGCCGAGCACCCACCCGATCAGCTCCTGAACCGAGTCCTTCGTGAGCTTGCCGAAGCCCTCACACTTCTCGCACTTGCGGCGCCGCCTGGGGTGGCCCTTGCACTCGGGGCAGAAGAAGACCGTTTGGGGGAGGTCTCGGGAGTGCTTGAGATAGCGCCCCTCGACGAAGAGCTTGGCCTTGGGGGGCGTGTTCATGGTTTGTCGCGCGAGGAGCCGGGGACTGTGGCCAGGATTCGCGGCGCGACACTATACGCCCTCTGCGCGCCGCGCCGCACCGCGCCAGGGCAGCGTCGCCAAGATTCCCGGAGGCAAATCCTCCCGGCTCCGGCCCTTCGTCTCGACCCTGGGGGCGCGTACAGTGCCCCCATATGTTCCCGATTCTCTTCGAGATCCCGCTGGTCGGCATCCCCCTGCGTGCCTTTGGCCTGATGGTGGTGCTCGGCTTCCTCGTCGGTACCCACCTCTACGGCAAGCTCGGCGACCGCTACGCCGTGGACCGCGAGGCCGAGGCCCCCGGGTTCGCGGCGGTCCCCATGTGGATCCTCGTGGGCATCCTCCTGGGAGCCCGCGCGATGTACGTCCTCGTGGAGATCTTCAGGGGGAGCGCCACCGGTCAGCGCTACCTCGACGACCCAATGACGATCCTCTTCTACTGGGAGGGCGGCCTCGTCATGTACGGCGGCACCTTCGGAGGCATCGCGCTCGGCCTCTACGCGGCAAGGAAATATCGGCTCCACCTCCCCCACGCCCTCGACCTCGGGCTCGCCGCCGGCTTCTGCGGCCTCGCTGTGGGGCGCATTGGCTGCCTCCTCGTTGGCGACGACTTCGGGAAGGTTGTCCCCGAGGGGTCAGAGGGCCTGCCGTTTCCGCTCACCATCCGGGTGCCGGACCCGCTGCCGGAGGAGAGCTTGTTCGGCGCCGAGAACGCGGGCCAGGTCCTCTGGGCCACCCAGCCTTGGATGAGCATCAACGCCCTGGCCCTCGGGTTGTTCGGCATGTGGATGATTCGCCGCAGGCGCTACGCGGGGCAGGTCTCCCTGGTGCTCCTTGTCCTGTACTCGATCGGGCGCTTCGTCATCGAGGGCTTCCGAGGCGACAAGATCCGCGGCCTCTGGTTCGACGGCGCCGTCTCCACCTCACAGCTTGTCTCCCTGGTGCTGGGGTCCATCGCGCTCATCTTGCTCCTGGTCTTCATCAAGCGCCGTGATCCTGCGCCGGTGGACAACCACGCAGCCAGCGCGTGAGGGACATCGCGCCGATGACCGTGCACGCCGGCCTCGACGAGGCTGGCTACGGCCCGATGCTCGGGCCACTGACCATCGGGTTCTCCGCCTTCCGGCGCGCGGGACCCCTGGACTGGAGCACCTTCCCCGATGCGATCAGCGACGCACCTGGTCAGGACAAGGAGCGCCTTGTCGTCGCCGACTCGAAGAAGGTCTTCACCCGGAACCCCCGCGGAGCCCGTCGACTCGAGGCCACTGCGCTCACCTTCCTGAGCGCCGGGGGCGCGACGATCCAGGGCGCGGCGGACCTCCTCAAGAGCGCCCCCGAGGGGCTCGCACCGACCGCTGGCGTCCTGAGCCATCACCCGTGGTACGCCTCTCTGCCGGGGGAGCTCCCGCTTCACTGCACGAGGTCCGAGCTCTCCGAGCATCGCCACCGGCTCGAGACGAGCCTGGCGACCGCCAGCGCCGAGGTGGTGGCCGCGGGGGTCGCCGTGATCCCCGCCGGCGCCCTGAACGAGTCCTTCCAGCAGACCGATAACAAGGGCACCACCCTGTGGTCCTTTCACTCGCGGGTGATCCTCGACCTCTTCGAGCGTTTCGGCGAGGAGGGCCTCGACTTCACCTGCGACCGCCTCGGCGGCCGGGCGCGCTATGGCCGGGCGCTCTCGGTGCTGGTCCCCTTCTCCACCGTCCGCGTGCTCTCCGAGAGCCGCCAGGAGAGCCACTACCTGGTCACCTCGGGCGAGCGGCGCATGCGAATCCGCTTTGTCCAGAAGGGGGACACCCTTTCCCTCCCCACCGCCCTGGGCTCGTGCTTCGCCAAGTATGCCCGCGAACTGGTCATGGGCGCCTTCAACGACCACTTCGAGGCCGCCTGCCCGGGGGTGCGACCGACCGCCGGCTACGTCACGGACGCCCGACGCTGGCTGGAGGACATGGAGCGAGCCCTGCCCGGGGCCCTCGCGGACCGCTCGTCCCTCATCAGGAGTCGCTGACCTCCGCACGGCCGCTCCGGGGCCGGTATCCTTCCCGCGAGACGCTCCTCTCCTTCCCAGAGTCCACCCTTTGAAGATCGCGATCCTCGGCGCCGGCATCTCCGGCATGGCCCTCGCCCGTTTCCTCCAGCAGGGCGGCGTCCCCATGGGGTCGCTCCACCTCTTCGAGGCCGGTCCAGTCGCCGGCGGCCTGTGCCTGTCCAAGACGGTGGACGGGTTCACCTACGACGTGGCCGGCGGGCACATCCTCTTCAGCAAGGACGCCGACGCCATGCAGTGGATGAAGGACGAGGCAGGGGGCGACGACGCGTTCGTCGAGCGAGACCGGCACACGAAGATCCGCTTCGAGGACCGCTGGGTGCACTACCCCTTCGAGAACGGGATCGGAGACCTGCCAAAGGACGCGAACTTCGACTGCCTGAAGGGCTACGTCGAGGCCTGGCACGCGCGCAAGATGACGGGCTCGGAGGCGCCGGCTGACTTCAAGAACTGGATCCGCTGGCGGTTCGGCGACGGGATCGCCGACCACTTCATGGACCCCTACAACGAGAAGATCTGGAAGCGCCCCCTCGAGCAGATCACCAGCGATTGGGTCGCCGGCCGCGTCCCGGACGCCCCGGTTGAGGACGTGCTACGCGCCGCGGTCGGTATCCGCACCGAGGGCTACACGCACCAGTCGATCTTCTACTACCCCAAGACGGGCGGCTTCCAGGGCATCACGGACGGCCTCGCGGGCACCCTGGAGAGCCAGATCCGCCTCAACACCCCCGTGACCTCCGTGCGCCGCAAGGCCGACGGCTGGTCGGTGAACGACGAGGACTTCGACGTGGTGGTCAACACGATCGCCCTCACCTACCTGCCCGAGATCATCGAGGGCCTGCCGGACGACGTTGCGCGGGCCATGCGCGAGCTCGAGTACAACGGGCTCGTCACGTACCTGGTGGCCATGGACCGCGAGGAGCACCCCAACCTCTCCTGGATCTACCTCCCCCAGAAGAAGCAAGGCCCCGCGAACCGCGTGACCTACATGTCCAACTACTCCCCCGGCAACGCGCCAGAGGGGAAGACGTCCTTCCTGATCGAGATCACGACGCCGGGCGGTCAACCATTCCCAGGACAGGAGCTGGAGCAGGAGATGCTCCAGGGCCTCGAGGTCGCGGGGCTGCTCAAGCGGGACGAGATCCTCTTCACCGACCGCAGCCAGGTGAACCACGCCTACGTCGTCTTTGACCACGAGTACCACCACCGGCGCGCCCTCGTGCTCGACTGGATGGAGGCGCAGGGCCTGAACCCGCTGGGGCGCTTCGGTCGCTTCGAGTACGACAACTCGGACCAGTGCGTCATCAAGGCACGCGAGAAGGCCGCGGCCATGCTGCCGGACCTGCTCGGGTGAGGAGCCTCAGCCGCGGGATTCGTCCTTCCCGCGGTCGAGGCCGAGGAACTCGACCACGGTCGTGATGCTGGTCGCGAGCGGGAACAAGCCGGTGAAGGGCAAGGCCCAGTACAGGCCCGTGACGCAGGCGATGATGACGCGCCACGGGGTCGCGACGCGCAGGAAGCCTGCGAACAGGTAGCCCGCGACCATCCCCAGCGGGAGCGCGACGAGGGTCGTCCCCGGGAACGTCGCCAGATCGCCGGCGTCGATCAGCAGCGCGAGCAGGACCGGCGCGAGCGCCTGCACCGCGCGCTGCGGCAGCTTCCTCCCGGCGGAGGGGCCGGGGTCGATGCGCTCCACCTCCACCTCGACCACCTCCGGGGGCTCGACATGGTCGGCATCAGCTGAGCCCCGGGGGCGCTTTCGGTTTCTGAACACTCGCTTCTTGGGGCTTGTGGACGGGGAGGATCCAGCAGGGGCTCATCGGGCAGGAACAAGGCCGCCCTCGGCACCGGTGCGCGGATGGACCCCCCACAGTCTAGAGTGGCGACGGCCCGTGACCTTGGATTCAGCCGTCCCCAACGACATGCCCCTCCCCACGCCGCTCCTCGCCCTCTTGCTCGCCGCGGCCGCCCTGCACGCGCCCGCCTTCCCAGCTCCACTCATGGGAGACCGCATCACAGGACGCGCCTTCGCGACCCGCTCCGAGGTCCTCGCGCGTCACGGCATGGCCGCCACCAGCCAACCCCTCGCGACCCAGGTCGCCGTGGACACCCTGAAGCGCGGCGGCTCAGCGGTCGACGCCGCCATCGCCGCCAACGCCGTCCTCGGCCTGGTCGAGCCCACGGGCTGCGGCATCGGCGGCGACCTGTTCGCCATCGTCTGGGACCCGAAGGCCGAGGCGCTGGCCGGCTACAACGGGAGCGGCCGCTCACCAGAGAGCCTCACCCGTGACCGCCTGATCGAGGCTCTCGACGAGGCCGGCGCCGAGAAGATCCCCGCGTATGGCCCCCTCCCCGTCAGCGTGCCCGGCGCGGTGGACGGCTGGTGCGCCCTGCACGATCGGTTCGGCCGGCTCCCCATGGAGGAGGTGCTCGCCCCTGCGATCGCCTACGCCAGCGAGGGCGCGCCGATCACCGAACTCATCGCGTACTACTGGGGCCTGAGTGTCCGGGCGCGCAGCCAGTTCCCCGGGTTCCTGGAGACCTTCACCGTGGACGGCGCGGCGCCACGCGCCGGGGAGCTGTTCAAGAACCCAGGGCTCGCCAGCACCTATGCCCGCATCGCCGCCGAGGGGCGCGCCGGCTTTTACGACGGCCCCGTCGCCGAGACGATCGGCCGCTACATGGCCGAGGCTGGCGGATTCCTCACCGCCGACGACCTGCGCGCCCACCGAGGTGAGTGGGTCGCGCCGGTGAGCGTGAACTACCGCGGCTACGACGTCTGGGAGCTTCCTCCCAACGGCCAGGGCATCGCCGCCCTCCAGATGCTGCAGGTGCTGGAGGGCTACGACCTCCGGTCCATGGGCTTCGGCAGCGAGCAGTACCTGCACCTGTTCACCGAGGCGAAGAAGCTCGCCTTCGCGGACCGCGCCCGCTTCTACGCGGACCCCGCGTTCGCGCCAGCACCGGTGGAGCGGCTGATCTCCAACGAGTACGCCAACCGCCGCCGCGGCGAAATCACCGAGCGCGCGGCCCGCGCCGCGGCCCCCGGTAACCCCGCCCTCGAGGAGGGGGACACGATCTACCTGTGCACGGCGGACAGCGACGGGATGATGGTCTCCCTCATTCAGAGCAACTACCGCGGCATGGGCTCCGGCATGACGCCCCCAGGCCTGGGCTTCTGCCTCCAGGACCGCGGCGAGCTGTTCGACATGACGGCGGGCCGGCCCAACAGCTACGCGCCGATGAAGCGCCCCTTCCACACGATCATCCCCGCCTTCATGACGAAGGACGGCGCGCCCCTGATGGCCTTCGGCGTCATGGGCGGCGCCACGCAGCCCCAGGGGCACGTCCAGATCGTGGTCAACATGGTCGACTTCGGCATGAACACGCAGGAGGCCGGCGACGCCCCACGCATCGTCCACACCGGCTCTTCGCAACCGACCGGCGAGCTGATGGAAGACGGCGGCTTCGTCCACCTCGAGAGCGGCATCGGCGCGGAGGTCCGCCGCGGCCTCGCGCGTCGAGGGCACGTGCTGCAGCAGAAGGTCGGCGTCTATGGTGGATACCAGGCCATCCGCCGGGACCCCGTCACGGGCGTCTACGCGGGCGCCTCTGAATCACGCAAGGACGGGCAGGCAAGCGGGTACTGAGCCAGGCCCACCCCGAACTGCCGCCCCCTCCCACCATGCTCGCCCTCGCTGAACAGGTCCCCCGCCAGACGTTCGATATCACCGGCCCGCACCTCGTGATGGCGGCGATCTCGGCCGCCGCCGTCGTGGTCTCCGTGCTCATTCACTACGAGGCCATGGCGTTCACAATCCGCGTGTTGCCCCGCACGATGCTCTCCCGCCGAACGAGGATCGTCGCGCTGATCCTCGTGATGATCGTGGCCCACGTGATCGAGATCTGGATGTTCGGGTTCCTCTACTGGTTTTTCCACGCCTGGCCCGAGCTGGGAGCCATCAGCGGCAGCTTCACCGAGGGCGCGCTGGACTACATCTACTTCTCGGTGATCACCTTCACCACGGTGGGCTACGGCGACTACATCCCCCATGGCCCGGTCACAATCCTCTGCGGTACAGAGGCCCTGGTGGGCATCAGCTTCCTGGCCTGGACCGCCTCCGTCACCTTCCTCGAGATGCAGCGCGACTGGAGTGATGAACCGGACTCTGCGCCTCCGACCTGAACCAGGGTGGCGCCGGGAGCTCCCAGCGGCGATGCTGGCAGGGTGAGCCAGCCGTACACCACCTGGGGTCTCCTCGAGCACGCCGTCGAGCGCGCCCCCGACGCACCGGCCATGGTCACGGGCGGACCGCCCGTGACGTACGCGGCGCTCCACCACTCGGCAGCGTCCCTCGCCACCGCCCTGCGGGCGCGTGACATCGCGCGTGGGGACCGGGTGGCCCTGATGGAGCGCAACACCCCGGCCTTCTTGACCTGGACCTTCGCCTGCGCGGGGGCCGGCGCCGTGCTCGTCCCGCTCAACCACCGGCTCGCCGCTGCGGAGCTCCGCGCGGTCCTCGCGGACGCTGGGCCGACCCTCCTGATCGCCCACGAGGACTTCCGCCAGGTCCTGGACGCCGCCGTCCAGGGGCTCGACGCGCCGCCCGCCGTCGCTTGGCTGGGCTCCGGCAAGGAGAGCGCGCCCATGGGGCTACTGCCCGCCGACCTGCCTGGCCCCTCCTTCCTCCCCGCGCCGTGCGAACCAAGCGATGTCTGCCACCTCTACTACACGAGTGGCACGACCGGCAGACCGAAGGGAGTCCCCCTGACCCACCAAAACGTCGTCCAGCACGCGCTCGCCGCGACCAGCGAGTTGGACCTCGCAGACGACGACGTGTGGGGCCACATTGCCCCCATGTTCCACCTGGCCGACGCGTGGGCGAGCCTCGCCATCACCGCCGTCGCCGGCCAGCACGCCTTCCTCCCCGAGTTCGAGGCCGAGGCGGCCCTCGCCCTGATGACGGAGCGGGGCGTGACGGTCTCCAACCTCGTGCCTGTCATGCTCCAGCGCATGCTGGCCGCCGCGCCCAGCTGCGGCTTCACTGGCGGCAGCCTGCGCCTCGTGCTCTCCGGCGGCGCGCCGATCGCTCCCGCTGCGGTGCGGGAGGTCCTGCGGGCCTTCGGCTGCGAGTACGTGCAGACCTACGGCCTGACCGAGACGAGCCCCTACCTCACCCTCTCGCTGCTCGAGCCCAAGCACCGCGAGCTGAGCGAGGAGGCGCAGCTCGCCCGTCGGGCGCGCACAGGGCGTCCCTTCGAGACGGTCGAACTCCAGGTGGTGGACTGCGACCGCCGCCCCGTCCCGCGGGACGACCGCAGCGTCGGCGAGATCATCGCACGGGGTTCCACCGTCACCACCGGCTACTGGAACCGCCCCGAGGAGACGGCGAAGGCCTTCCAAGACGGCTGGTTCCACACTGGAGACCTCGCCACCATCGATGAGGATGGCTGGCTGAACATCGTCGACCGCAAGAAGGACATGATCCTCAGCGGCGGTGAGAACGTCTACTCCACAGAGGTCGAGAACGCCCTCTACGAGCACACCGCGGTCCTGGAGTGCGCCGCATACGGCGTCCCCTCGGAGGAGTGGGGCGAGGAGGTCCGCGCCGCAGTCGTGCTGTCCGCAGGGGCGGGCGCGAGCACTACCGCGGAGGCGCTGAAGGAACACTGCCGTGCCTACCTCGCCGGCTACAAGGTCCCCAAGCACATTGACCTCCTGCCCGAGCTCCCCAAGACCGGCTCCGGCAAGATCTCAAAGCAACAGCTTCGAGATCGCCCACTGAGGGGACCCGACCCGGCGGACTGAGCCCACATGCTGGCCCGCGCTCACCCGTAGGGCCGCCGGTCGGGTGGTCCCGATGGAGCAGCCCCTCGGCCTCCCGCACCGTCCTTGAGGGGATGCGGCTCACCGGTGGGATCCAGCCCGGTCCGCGTGAATCCCCCGTATGGCCCGAGCACGGCAGCCGCGGTGCCCAACCACCTGCTGCCGGCACCATCTCCCGAAGGCAGGCGTAGGAGGAAGTCACCGAACGAGTCTCCGCTCCAGCCTCGTCACCGCAGGGCACCATCGGGAGGGTGCTCACCCGCAGGCCCAGCTTCGGGTGAATGAACGAGGCCTGGTCTCTCTTCAACTCCGTCGCGTATGGAGTCATCGAGAGCCCCCGGCCATCAGGGTGCGTCAAATTGCCCGCGACGCTTCGACGCACCCTGCCCGTCCACCCGCTGTGAAGGCACCAAAGACGTGGCTTCACGGCTAGCCTCAGGCAGGCGGTTTATTGCACGAGGTCTCATCTGGCCCGTCCCTGCCCCCCTCGAGCTTAACCTGCTCGTCAGAAACGCTCTCTCCATCCTATGAATCTCTCTCGCTCAATCTACACCGC
>JAQWJQ010000303.1 GCA_029248265.1 Planctomycetota bacterium | reverse complement strand
CGGCCACTTCGAGGCCTCCCACGGCGGCGACCTCTTCCTCGACGAGGTGGGCGACATGCCGCTGTCCGCCCAGGCCAAGGTCTTGCGCGCCCTCGAGTCCCATGAGGTCGCTCGCGTGGGAGACAGCACCAGTCGGGCGGTGGACCTGCGGGTGCTGGCGGCGACGAACGCCGACCTGTCCCAGGCGGTGGAGGCTCGCGCGTTCCGCATGGACCTCTACTACCGCCTCAACGTCGTCGCCATCGAGGTCCCGCCCCTGCGGGCCCGGACCAGCGACATCCCCCTCATCTCCCAGCACCTGCTGGAGCGGCAGGCGGAGCGGATCGGGCGGAGCCCCCTCGTCCTCGCCCCGGACGCCCAGGAAGCCCTCGCGTCCCACGCGTGGCCCGGGAACGTGCGGCAGCTGAGGAACGTCCTGGAGGCGGCGGCCATCTTCTGTGACGAGCAGCGCATCACTGGCGAGGACGTCTCCCGGGTGCTCGCCGCGGGTCCGGCCCTGGCCCCCGGCGGCTCAGGTTCACCTTCCGACGACGGCCCCTACGAGGCCGAGACCTTCGAGCAGTTCAAGAATGAGGCCGAGGCGCTGTTCTTCAAGCGTCGCCTCGAGCGCAACGGGGGCAACGTGAAGCGCACCGCCGAGGAGCTCGGTATGCAGCGGAGCCACCTGTACAAGAAGCTGGACCGCTACGACCTGCGCTGAGGCAAGGTCGAAGGCGGTCCACCTGGTCACGGCGCCCTCGCGGAAGCCGGCGGTTCGCGGGGAGCGTCAGTCCGCCGACGGGATCGTGAGCACCATGCCCGCGCGCACCTTGCTGGCGTCGGAGATCACGCCGCGGTTCAGCTCGAAGATCTCCTTCCAGCGCGCCCCTGAGCCGAGGGTCCGCTCGGCGACCAGCCAGAGGCTCTCGCCGTCCAGCACCTCAACGCGCTGGACCATCGGCGCCGCGCCGAGGTCGTCCACCGCAGGGACGAGCACCTGCGCGCCGGGGACGTCCATCCCTTCGTTGTAGTGCCGGAGCAAGCGGGAGCGGCTCTCGTCTCCGTAGAGGTCTCTGGCGAGCGAGCCCCAGGTCGCGCCAGCCGCAGGCCGCAGGATCAGCATCATCGGATCCACGGTGGGCTCAAGGCCGCGAGTCGAGACCAGGTCCCATCCCTGCTGAAGCTGGACGCCCTGCTCCACCTCGGTCTCGGGCTCCATGATCATCGAGTTGAGCAGGCCCGGTTGGTTCGACGCCTGCTCCGCCTCCGTCCCGGCCACCTCGGCGCCCGAGCTCAGGTCGTCAAGCTGGACCGGCGGCTCCAGGTTGATCACTGGACGGCGCTCGTCGGGGGCGACCCTCTGGAAGACGTTGGCGGCTCCCTCCTGCGTCCCGGGGTCCGAAGTGAGCCCTGCGTTCGCGTTCGCGTTGGCTGCGGCCCGGGCTTCGGGGCCCTGGAGCGACCAGACGAAGAGGACGACGACGGCGAAGAGGACACTGAGGACCACGATCTTCTCGGTCTTTCCCATGGGTGAACTTCCCTCTGATTCGCGGCGCCAGCCGACCGGGGAGAGCCCCGTAGGTCGAAGGACGACGCGCCCCGACGGCGCTGTGGAGCCGGCGGATTGGTGCGGTGGTGTGTGCGATTTGACCGGCGGCGACGGGTGGACCCCGCCGGCGGATCCTGCGCGTCGATGTGCGGGCGACGCGCCGAAGGCTCCGGTGCGCCCCCAGAGTCAAGATCGGGCGCCCCTGATTCAAGTGCTGGCTGGCTCCTTTCCAAGAAGAGATGGAACTCCTAATCGGTATCGTTCTTCGACATGAGCTCGCCCCATAAGGGATCACCCACCTCAGCTCCCGACCTCGATCGTCGCAGCGCGCCCCCCGCATGGACGGACCCCGCCTTCCTGGCATTGGCCCTGGCCGCGGTGGCCCTCGGCGCCTGGTCCTGGCTGAGGGTCGAGGGGGCGCTCTTCGCCGACGTCGTGGAATACCTGGAGCGCGCGCGGGCCCTGGTCGCCGGCGAGGCTCTCATCGACGCGCAGAAGGTGCGCGCCGCGGGGGTCACGGCCCTCCACGCCCCAGCGCTCTGGCTGGCCAACCTGTTCGGCCAGGCCGATGGACCCTGGGTCCTCGCCTACGCCGCCTTCGTGCACGTGGGCATCAGCGTCGGCTTCCTCGCCGCCACACGGCGCCTTGCCCTGGCGATCGCCCAGGCTGCAGGGCTTGAGGGGGGCGCGCTCCGCCTGGCTGGCCTCCTCGCGGCCTGCGGCGCCCTCTCCTCCCCCACGCTCCTTCAGTTCATGGCGATCCCCATGACAGACGTGGCTGCCGGGGCCGCCCTGGCCATGGGCATGGAGCGGGGCCTCTTCGGCCCCTCCACCGCCCAGGGCGGACGCTCCGCAGGGGGGTGGCTCGGCATCGCAGTGCTCTGCGCCTTCAAGGCGATCCCGCCGGTCCTGCTGATCCTGGCCACCATGGCCGCTCGGAACCTCCTCTCGGGCAGCCCCCGAGACGCCGTGAGGGCCCTGGGCGGCGCGGCATCCTCGTTCGCGGTGCTCCTGCTCATCCAGTGCGTCTTTGACCGCCTGACCTACGGTCAGTTCGGCGTGGGGCTCTGGACGTATCTCCTCATCAACTTCGGCCCGCAGTCCGGACAGTTGCTCTACGAGATCGGCGCGGTGGACCTGGGGCAGTGGCTCTATCAGCAGGGCGCGAACGCCATTGGCGACGTCTCCCTGGAGGACGTCTCCCGCTCCACGGACGACTTCCGAGCGATCGCAGGGCGCACCTGGTACGTGGACAACTACGAGTGGTTCTCACCGCGCTGGCTCGCTCCCGCCGTCGCCCTGGGCGCCGCAGCCGCCGCCCTCGGCGCGATCCGCAGCAAGAGCGGTGCCGCGCTGCGGGTCCTCATGCCGCTCGGGATCGCGCTGGCCTTCGCCGCCCTCACGAGCTTCAAGGGCAGCAAGGACATGCGCATCTGGCTGCCCGTCCTGCCAGCTTACGCCGCCTACATGGGCGTCGGTCTCCTCGCGCTGGCGGGGAAGCCGACCGCTCCCGCCGCGCGGCTCCGCGCAGCCGTGGTCGCCACCCTGATGCTCGCGGGCGTCCTCCATGCCGCGCTCCATGCCTCGCGGACCCCGACGGCGCCCTTCGGCGCCTTCGAGCGCGCGGCGAGGTGGCTCGAAGAGGCGCCGGTGCCGGTCGAGGGGCGCGCTCCCCGGGTGGCCTCCAGCTACCACTGGGCCGTCCTCTTCCGGACCCCGGCCGACTGGGAGTTGGAGAAGCTCCCCTTCCAGCTGGACTCGATGACCGCCAGGCAAGACCCGGAAGCCATGGCGAGCAGCCTCTCCCGCCTGGAGGCCCAGGACGCCCTCCTGCTGCACTCCTCCCTCCTGTACGCGCCCTGGGCCTCGGAGGTCGTCGACGTGCTGTCCCGGGAGTTCCACGTGGCCGCGGCCTTCTGGGACCGCACCGCCGACACCGGGACCGGCGCCGTGCTGGCCTTCACCCGCCACGTCCCCCAGGGCGCCCGCCGCCGGGTCCCCCGGGCGGTCTCGCCCTCGCTGGCCCCGGAACGCCGGAGGGTCCGCCTCGAGCGCCCCCTCGGACCAGAACGCGAGGTGATGAGCCTCGACGACCTCAGGGTCGAGCGACTCCCGGGCGACGGCCTCTTCTGGGCCGAGGTGGACATCTCCCAGCGAGGAGAGGTCGTGCGGGGCGGCTACGCCCTTGGCCTGCGCGTCTCCGATGCCAGCGGGCAGCGCGGGTATACCGCCTACCGACGGCCCGACTGGGGCCGTGGGGACGTGCGCAGCTGGCCCGAGGGGACGACCTGGACCGAGGGGTTCCTCCTGGCTCCGGACCAGGGCCCGCTGTCACTCCAGGACTCCTTTGAACCGATTCGAAGCGGCGCGAGGGCCCATCTCTGGTTCGACATGGCGACCCTGGATGCCGACGCCCAGGGAAGACGCCTCATCACCGGCCGCCTCGAGCCCATCGACCCGGAGGGCGTGCACGCGGAGCGCGACGACGTCGGGCCCGGGGCCCCCCGCTCTGACGACGGGTGGCGGTTCTCGCCGATCTACGGGGAGTTGCTCATCGGCTCCTTCGCCACGGGGAGCAAGGCAATCGACCTTCGCCTTGAGGGCGGCCTCGCTGCTGAGTAGGGTTGCGAGGTCCACGGAGTGAGGGGTCTCCCCCCACCCGGCGATCCGCTCGAACCAAATCGGTCGACCGGCTCGCCACGAGCGGACGTCCGGGGGGTCCGCAAGCGACTGCCCGGAGGTCACGCCCTCGCCCCAGGGACGCGTTTCAATTCCGCCCCGGCCCCCGCCTCCCCCGTATATGTCCGCGCCCGCCCGACATGCCGCGCTCCTCGCGCTCGCCTGCGTCCTGACCCTCTTCACCGCCTGTGCGGGCGCCGGCGGCAGCCCCGTCGGGAGCTCGACCACGACGGCCGGCAGGATCGTCCTCCGGGACTACACGTTCGGGAAAGAGATGTCGCTCGTGAGCAGCTCCATGCTCGCCGAGCTCGGATACGAGGGGACCGACTACGAGGAGCGGCGGCTCAGCTACTACTCGCAGCTGGACGGAGATATTTCCAAGGCCTCCACGAAGGCCTGCCATGACGACGCCATGACCGGGCTCCTCCAGGCGCTCAAAGAGAGCGGGCTGGACCGGAAGGTCGCGAGCGGACCCGCGGCGCCCGTCAACGACCCGGGACGGTCCAAGGGCAAGTCCTTCGAGATCACCGTTGGGGGCACCACGACCCACCTGGACCAGCAGACCGACCTGCCCGCGTTCATCCAGTTCATGAGCCTCTACGTCGAGGTCTACAACGCTTATCACGGCTACAACAGCGTCGATGGGAGCGTTCAGTTCGAGCAACCTAAACACAACCAGACCGGGGGGAATCGTTGATGCCGAAGCACATCTTCATCACAGGGGGCGTGGTCTCCAGCCTTGGCAAGGGGCTGACGTCTGCCGCCATTGGCATGATCCTCGAGCGCCGCGGGCTCAAGGTCTCCATGCAGAAGCTGGACCCTTACATCAACGTGGACCCGGGCACCATGAGCCCGTTCCAGCACGGTGAGGTGTACGTCACGGACGACGGCGCAGAGACCGATCTCGACCTCGGCCACTACGAGCGCTTCACCCACGCGCGGCTGACCAAGGCGTCCAACTTCACCACGGGCAAGATCTATAGCTCGGTGATCCAGAAGGAGCGCCGCGGCGACTACCTGGGCAAGACCGTCCAGGTGATCCCGCACATCACCGACGCTCTCAAGGAGGCCATCGTCGAGGGGGTCACGGACCCCGACGTGGACGTGGCCATCACCGAGATCGGCGGCACGGTCGGCGACATCGAGTCGCTGCCCTTCCTCGAGGCTATCCGTCAGTTTGCCCTCGAGCGGCCGCGCGGCGACGTGATGTTCATCCACCTCACGCTGCTCCCCTACCTGCGCGCGTCAGGCGAGCTGAAGACCAAGCCCACC
>JAQWJQ010000280.1 GCA_029248265.1 Planctomycetota bacterium | reverse complement strand
GCCCGCCTCTGAGGCTCGTTTCGAGACCTCCTGTTGGACAGACCGGAGCGTTCGTAGCTCTCCCTGGATGAGAGCGCGGCTCGAGGAGCGCTCGGCCACCAGGTTGGCGATCCCGGCCGTCATCCAGCGAGAGAGGTGCGGCTGCTCCGCTTTGAAGACCTCGGAGACCACGGACTCCACGAGGCGGGCGTCGACCACACGGCGCTCGGTGGCGTCTCCGTCCTCAAGGAAGGCGCTGAAGTGCTGGTCCACGTCGAGGGCGCGGGCGCCCTTGAGCGCGGTGTCGAGGTCCTGCTGGGTAGAGGCGCGCAGGATGACGGACGGCTCCGATCCGGGGCTCGTGAACGGGGCCAGGGACTTGACGGCGCGTTCGACCAGAGCGGCGCTGGTGGAGAACCGCTTGAAGCGAGCGGCGTCAGAGAGCAGCACGACCCGTTGATCCTGGTCCACGTCGATGCGGTATCCGCGCCGCGACGCAAAGTCGTGCCAGCGGCTGATGGCGACCCTCGTTGCGGTGCCCAGGGCGCTGCGTCGGCGCTCATCGTCGTTGATCAGGCGGCCGTCCCAGCGGATCTCAGCCGGCACGGTTTCGGCGCTCGGCTCACCGATCGAGGCGTGGCTGCTGGCAGCGGCCTGCGCAGTGTGCTGATCGTCACCGAGCTGGAGGAGCAGCACCGCCGCGAGGAGGGTGGCGAGTGGAAGGATGGCCCTGATGAACATGTGTCTCCGGTGGTTGCTGGCCTATGGCGAAGCAGGTGGGGGACGAGGAGTGCGGACCCGTTGTCGTGCGGGGCGCTTGAGGAGCCGTCCCCTGGGCTCCCCTCATGGACCGCTATCGGTAGGGCCTGGCGCCGGGCTGGAGCCCACGACGGGACTCGGCCCCGCGGGGGCGGGCAACCCGCGAATGCTCTCGCATCGGGACAGGGCGAGGCGGCGGACGGTGTGCCGGTAGACCGGCACCGTCGCTCGGTGGTGGGCCAGCGCTGGCGGACGGTTTGGCGGGGGAGTCCGCGGAGCGCTCGCCCCGCCTCTCAGAGGCGCGGGCCCTCAGAGGCGCGGGCCCTGAGATGCGCGGGCCCTCAGAAGTGCGAGCCTTTGGAGGGCCCGCGCTCGGCCGGTCACTCCGAGCCCACGTGCTCGGCGATCGCGCCGAGGAAGAGGGGGCCAAGGTCGGCGGCCTTCTTCTCGCCGACGCCCTTCAAGGCGAGGAACGCCTCGGGGGTGCGCGGCTTGTGGGCGGCCATGTGCGCCAGCGTGCGGTCGTTGAAGAGGATGTACGGGGGCACGCCGCGCTCAGAGGCGAGGCTCCGCCGGAGCTTCCTCAGGGCCTCGAAGAGCGAGGCGTCCACGTCCAAGGACTCTTCGCTAGCGACCGCCTCGACGGAGCTGCCGCGGCGGCGCGTACCGCGCTTGGCTTGAATCCGTGGGACGAGCAGGGTGACGGACTTGTCACCGCGCATCACCTCGACGCCGGAGGCGGTGAGGTGGACCGTCGGGTAGTTGCCTGAAGCGACACCGATGTGGCCCTGGGCGACCAGCTGGTCAATCCACGCGCGGATCTCGCTCGACGCGTTGTCGCGCATGATGCCGTAGGTGGTGAGCTGGTCGTGCCCCTTCTGCCTCACGCGCTGCGTGTCCGCGCCGCGCAGGACCTCG
Source organism: Planctomycetota bacterium (assembly GCA_029248265.1). Lineage (GTDB taxonomy): Bacteria > Planctomycetota > UBA1135 > UBA1135 > Saltatorellus. The sequence continues at coordinate 10,928 of JAQWJQ010000280.1, read as the reverse complement.
GTGACGTGGGCGGCGCCGTAGCGCTGGTCACAGCGGACGATGCAGGAGAGGATCATCTGGGCCACGCGCTGGCTGTCGTCGACCTTGCGGAGCTCGCCGTGGCACACGTCACAGGCGCCGCACTCTCCGGGCGCCAACTCGCCGCCGAAGTACTCCACCAGGAAACGGTGGCGGCACAGCCCGCCGTTCGCGAAGTTCCAGAGCTCTCCCAGGCGGTCGAGGGAGCCAGCGAGCTCGTCCATGGCGCCCTCAACGCCCTCCATTTCTGCCTCCTGGGCGCTGCGCTCCATGATCCCCTTCCAGCCCTGGAAGTCCGATCCGCTGTAGAGCATCAGGCACTCGGAGGGCAGGCCGTCGCGGCCGGCGCGCCCCGTTTCCTGGCTGTATTGCTCGACGCCCTTGGGGAGGCTCGCGTGGATCACAAAGCGCACGTCAGGGCGGTCGATGCCCATGCCGAAGGCCACCGTCGCCACGACCACGTCGAGGCCCTCGCCCAGGAACGCCTCCTGGATTCGTGCGCGCTCGCCGGAGTCGAGCCCCGCGTGATAGGGCATGGCGCGGACCCCGGCGCGGGCCAGCTCGCGTGCCAGCTTCTCGGTGTCCTTGCGGCGAATGCAGTAGACGATGCCGGCCTCATCAGGGTGCCGGCGCACCACCTCCATGACCTGGTCAAAGAGGTCGAGGCGGGGGACGACGCGGTAGGTCAGGTTCGCGCGGTCGAAGCCTCCCACCACCCGAACCGGGTCCTTGAGCCCAAGCTCTTCCTCGATGTCACCTCGGACCCTGGGGGTCGCCGTCGCCGTGAGCGCGATGATGGGGACCTCGGGGCAGCGGGCGCGGAGCTCGCCGATCTGGCGGTACTCGGGGCGGAAGTCGTGCCCCCAGTGGCTGATGCAGTGCGCCTCGTCCACGGCGATAGAGGTCAGCCCGGCCCGCTCCAACTCGCCGTGGAAGCCGTCCACTGCGAGCCGCTCCGGAGAGACAAACAAGATGTCCAGCTCGCGACGGGCGAGGGCTCCGCGCACGGCGGAGCGCTCGTCATCGGCGAGCGCGCTGCTCAGCATGGCGGCGCGCACGCCGTTGGCGAGCAGCCCGTCGAGCTGATCTTTCATCAGCGCGATGAGGGGGCTGATCACGAGGGTCAGCCCGGGCCGAACGAGGGCGGGGGCCTGGTAGCAGAGGCTCTTCCCGCCGCCGGTGGGCAGGATCACGAGTACGTCCCTGCCCTCGAGGGACGCGCGCATGGCCTCGTCTTGGTATGGCCGCAGGCCGGGGAACCCCCAGGTCTCATCGACCCGGTTGAGGAGCTCCTCCATCGCGGCGTCCACGTTCTCGATGGGCTCCGGTGGGGCGGCGGCACCCGCTCCGCCGGCGTCCGCGAGGAACCAGCCGTCGTCGTAGCCACGCGCGCTCCCCGCGGAGGCGGGGCCCCCGGATGGGCTGGCGTCGTCCTCGAAGAGCCCGGCGATCTCGTGGGCCGAGGGCTCCGGCTCGGCCTCTCTCGCGTCGGTCTCCCACTGGCTTGCGCCGCCGTGGCCGGTACTGTCGCCGCTGCCTCTCATTTGAACCCCCTCATCACAGGGACCGATCCCAACGCATGCTGGTGACGGTTCAAGACAATCCGCGCGGAAGTCTCGCGGGTCAGTCGGATTCGGGCGTCGGGAGCGTCACTTCGACGCGCTGCACGGCGCCAGAGCGCCCCCAGATTCCGCGACTCGTGTCCGCGTCCAATGATCCCGCGTCGTGGCTTGTCCGGGTCCCGTCGGCGGCGATCAACTCGACCTTTGCGGCGGCCCCCCGGCGGATCACAAAGGGGACCCCGCAGTGGGAGACGGCCAGGGCGCCCGCGGGGACCTCGACGAGCTCGCCGCTGGGAGAGCGCAGCACCCCGTCGTCGTCGCGGAGCTCCGGGGTGTGGAGCAGCGCGCCGTCGAATTGAATGCGCCCGTCCCGGATCCGGAGGCCGACCTCGCCCACCCGGGAGAGCAGGTCCTCCTTGACCTGCCCGCTCATCCCGGGCTGGCGCGCGCCGCCGTCGGCCTGGGAGTGCGAGTAGGGCTCCGTGGGGAACGCGCCGAACTCCTCCGGTGACTTGTGGGTGCCGAGCCCGGCCCGTGCGGCGCGATAGTGCCGCCGGAGCGCCGCGCAGACCTCGGCCGGCTCGCCCTGATCCCGGGCGCACCAGAGCGTCTCCTGGATCGAGAGGATCAGCTTCGACGCCATGTGCCAGAACGTGCACCCCAGGCCCTCGTATCCGAAGAAGGTGCCGGAGCGCCCGGTGAAGGCCGCGTGGTCGAAGACCGCCTCGTACTCGTCCAGGAGCGCCGCGCGGTCGCGCTCCACCGAGGCGCCCAGGGGGCCCTCGACGAGGCTGTCCAGGGCGGTGGACAGCGCCGCGGCGCTCTGGAGGCTCGGTGCGAAGCGCAGGCACTCGGCCCCGGGTCGGATCACGGAGCGATCTCCGGCCTCGAGCAGCAGCTTGATGACGGGGACACGCTCCTCGGCGCCCTCGTTCAGCACACCCTTGTCCAGGAGCCCGGGGAGCTCCCGGTCGGGATAGAGCAGGTAGGTGTCCAGGTCCTCACGATGGAGCGGGCTGGCGCGGAGCGCGTCCAGCAGGCCCACGGCCTCGGCGCCCCGCACGATGCCCGCGGACAGCGCGGCCACCTGGCCCTCGAGCATGAGGGGGAGGTGGCGGATACGGACCTCGGCGTCCCCGAAGGCCACGAGGTCGTAGCCGTGGAAGAGGCCGTCCTCCCGCACGTTCGCGTCCGCGGTGGCCTTCAGCCACTCGGTGGCCGCGGCGAAGAGGCGTCGCAGGGTGGCCACATCCGCCGCCTCCAGGCCGTCCTCCGTGTCGCCATACACGGCAGCCCGGTGGCGCTCGCCGGCTCGACCGAGGGCCTCGGTGGTGCTCCACCTGGCGGCGGGGTCCGAGGTCGCGAGCGTTGCGTCCCCGGCCTCGAGCGCCGCCACGATGTCATCGAGGAACTGCCGTGTTCGGGAGGAGAGCGAGAGCGACTGGGCCGCCTCGAACACGGTGGCGAGGACCTCCGTGTGGCGGAACATCGCGCAGGTGGTGACGACCGAGGCGCCGGAGCCCACCAGGGCGTTGTTGGCGTCGTTCCACTCTGGCCGCTGGGCGTTCATCCAGATCCCGGCGCCCGGCACCAGGTTGGAGAGCTTGGCCAGGAAGGGCACCAGCAGCTTCTCCTCGAGGGTCGCGCGAACGAGCCCTCCGTCGGAGTCGTGGACGAGCTTGCCGTCGGCGCCCTCGAGGTCCACGCGCTCGCCCGCGACCCAGGCGCGGTCGTTGTCGTAGTCGACGGTCGTCTGCGGATTGCGGACGAGGTCGTCGAAGCCGCGGATCCGATAGGGGACGTCGGCGTGGACGAAGATGGCCCTGCCGAGGAGCCCGGCCATGCGGCCTGGGTAGTGCTCCTCGAGCCGCTCGATGAGGCGGGTCAGGTAGACGATCTGGTGGTCGCCCCAGTAGCCGATGTACGACCAGGGGTTGTTCGGGTCGTAGACCTCCCAGTCGAGGCCTTCGCTCGTGATGCGGTACGGGTTGTACCCGTCGGCCGTGCTCGCGTTCAGGAAGCGCACGATGAACGCCTCCAGGTAGGTCGGGTTGGCGAGGCCCAGGGCCTCCCAGTTCTGGAAGATGTCCCGCCAGTTACCCTGGTACCCGAAGGTCAGCTCGCCCTGCTCTCCGCGCACGTCGATGGAGAACGTGTTCCACGGGCGGCTCGGATCTCCGTGCCGGCGGCTGAAGGCGAGGGGCAGGAACTCTCGCAGGTGACGCTCGAGATCCGGGTCGACCGCGGCGTCTTCGAGGAGCTCGCCCACGATCCACTCGTCGGGCCAGCCAGCGATGCGGTCGGCGTGGGCCGCGAAGACCGCCGGGGCGACCGCGGACAGGTGGTCGATGAAGGCCGCGCGCGGCTGGCGTGTCCCGAGCGGGAACAGGCCGCCCCGCATGGTGTTGTAGAGGGTGTTGGCGGCGTGCCGAGCGTCCTCGGCGTCGCTCGCGGTGCATTGCAGGCCGTCGGCGTCCGCGAGGAGCTCCAGGAGCGTTTCGCGGCTCTTGCTGACGCCGTCCAGGACCTCCTGCGCGGGGGCCGCGGCCTCCAACTGCCAGGCGAGAAGGCCCTCCACGTCGTCGGCGCTCCGGTCGACCTCCAGGGTCATGACCCAGGACGTGTTGGCGCCGGGTGCTAGCTCGAGGGACTGCTCGATGAGGAACGCGCTGCGCTTCCCGCGGACGAGGTTCTCCTCCTCGAGGGCGTCTCCGCGGCGGAACGAGGCCTGCTGCTGGGTGCTGAGCAGTCGCGTCCCGGGGGCGGAGCACCAGGCGCTGGTGGAGGCGAGGCTCTCGCTCGGCTCGGCGCGGTCCACCGGGATGGAGCCGAGCCCGAAGAGCGCGACGCCGTCCGCGAGCTCGGAGAACCGGTAGGCGTCCACGAGGATGCTGTACGCGTCCATCATCGACTTCTCGATGGCGGGGGGCATCACGTCGAGCACGCCGTCGAGCACCTCAAGGCTCCGCGAGGTCTCGCCGGTGTTGGCCACGCGGACCGTCCGGACGATCCCGTGCTCCTCACTGCTCGTCCAGCACTGGCGGACAGAGAGGCCGAGGGTGTGGTTGTGTTCGATGAGGGCGAGGGCGCTCCCGAGGATGCAGCGCTCCAGGTCCTGAGAGACGTCGAAGGCTCCGGCGCCGCGTTGGGTGAACGGCTCCCAGATTGTCCCGTCCGAGAGGCGGATGATGGTCGAGCCGCCCACGGAGCCCTCCGCGTCGTGGACGCGGTCCACTGTGCGGTAGGGGAAGAGCGCCTGGTCCACGTTGCGGCGCCCGGCCGTGAGGGCGCCCCTGCTGGAGATGAAGCCCCAGTGGTCCGAGCCGGAGGCGAGCGTCGTGAGGAACGGCGCCATGCGATCGACGCAGCGGATGCGCGCCCAGCGGAACCCGCTGTCGGCGCCCTTGGTGCCGGCGGCGTCGCTGGTGACGAAGTCTCCAGCGATCGCCCGGCTGTTCGTGAGGAACGGGGTCATCGCTTCTCTAGGACGCGGACGTAATCCACCACGACGCGCTGCGCCCCGATCTCGGGGGCGATGGGGCCGCCCATTCCCCCGCCCATCGCGAGGTTGATGATGATGTTCTGGGGGCGGTCGAAGGGCCACGCTTCGGGGGACTCCTTCTTGTCGTAGGTGTAGTAGTGGGCGCCGTCCACGTACATCCGCACCTCGCCCTCGTCCCACTCGCACGCGTACACGTGGAAGCCCGTGCTCATGCCGTTCACGGGGAGCACGTTGGTGATGTGATTGCCCTGCTTGAAGTAGTACGCGCGGGTGTGACAGGAGCCGTGGTTGATGCCGTTGCCCGTCTCGTCGTCGATCTCCTTCCCGACGGCCTCCATGATGTCCACCTCGCCGCAGTACGGCCACGACACCTCATCGCGGTAGTCGTCTCCGAGCAGCCAGCCGGCGGCCCAGGTGCCGTCCGCGGCGGGGACCATCGCCCGCATCTCGATGCGGCCGCGGAGGAAGCTCACGCGGCCGCGGGTGGTGAGCCGGGCCGAGGTCCATGCCATCCCGTTGTCATCGGGGCGGGCCTCGATGACCAGGTTGCCGTTCTCCTGTCGAGCGTTGTCGGTGTCGGCGACGGTGTAGTACTGCGGCTCGAAGTTGCCCCAGCCCCAGTTGCCGACGTCGTGAAGCCACTTGGTCTGATCCGGGAGCCCCTCGCCGTTGAACTCGTCCGCCCAGACCTCGACCCACTCGTCCCCGACCATGGACTGCGTCATGGAGCGCGGGGTCACCTGTTGCGGGCGGATCATCGTGAATCGGACGCCGAGGGCGGTCACCGGGCCTCCCTCGTGGTGCAGGCGCATGCGGTGGCTGCCCGCGTCCAGGGGGGAGCCGTCCTTGGACGGCGTCGGCGTGGCCTGGGACGCCACCATGGGGCCCGTCACGTTGTAGCTCCGGCCGTCCTTGTTCCCCACGCGGTCCTCGACCCAGGCGGTGACGTCGCCCTCCGGGCCGTCCGTGAGCATGACCTCCGTGCGCCAGCGGCCGCACTCGGGGAAGGTGGCGACGAAGTCGATCCAGCCCGAGGTTCCGGGGTGCCGTACGCCGCCGATCCCGCCCTCGAGCGGGCCCGCGGAGCTGGTCGAGCCGGCGGGAAAGAGGACCTCAACGGTGACCGCCTCGGCGGCCGCGATGGCCGGGATGGACCAGGCCGGAGTGTCGACCTTGGCCGCGGAGGTGGAGGCGCCGGCGCAGGAGGCCAGCAGCACGGGGAAGAGGAGAGCGTGGCGCATGATCAACCGATGAGCTGGGCCTCCAGCTCTTCGAGGGACTTGCCCTTGGTCTCGGGGATGACCTTGAGGCTGAAGAGGAACGCGAGGGCGGCGAAGACCCCAAAGAAGAGGAAGACGCCTGCGGGCCCGAACTCGGCGAGGCCGGAGGGGAACAGCTTCTGAACGGCGTACGAGACCAGCGAGTTGAAGAACCCCGCCGCCGAGATCGCCACGCCGCGCATGCGCGCGGGGAAGATCTCGGAGAACATCGCCCACATCACGGGACCCAGCGAGATCGCGAAGGCGGCGATATAGAGCAGGATTGCGGCGAGGATCAGCTTCCCGTTGACCTGGAGGGCCTTCATCGGGAGGCCCTGCCGCATCGAGCCGATGGACTCTGCGTAGGGCGTCTGCGCAGCGGCGACCTGGTCCACCGCGGCAATGAATTCATTGCGGGTGCCGTAGCTCTCGGTGAGCGGCGCGAGCGCGGCGCTCGCTCCCTCCATGTAGGGGGCCGAAGCCGCCGCGGTGCCGTTCACCGTGAGCTCGGGCCCCGCCACGTCGATGGCGACGCTCTCGGTGAGCGCACTTAGCTTCTCACCGGACAGCTGATAGCTGCCGGCGTTGAACGCGTAGGCGTTCGTGAAGAGCGCGATCGTCATGGCCGCGGTACCGACGAGGAGCAAGGGCTTTCGGCCCGCCTTGTCGATCAGGCGCATGGCGATCAGCGTGAAGGCCACGTTGACCAGGCCCACGTAGATGGCCTGGATCAGGGAGGCGTCCCGACCTGCGCCAGTGAGCTCGAAGATCGTGGTGGCGTAGTAGAAGATCGCGTTGATCCCGGTGATCTGCTGGAAGAAGCCGAGGCCGAGCCCGATCAACATCACCAGGCGCATCCGTGACGCGAAGAGCTCGCCGTAGCCGGCGTCGCCCTTGGCGGAGCTGAGGTTCTCACGGACCTCCGCCAGGGCAGCGTCGGCGGAGGCCTCGCCGCCGGTCTTCGCGAGGACGGTGCGGGCCTCGTCGAAGCGTCCCCGGATGGCGAGCCACCGGGGGCTGCGCGGAACGAGGAGGAGGGAGGCGAGGTACAGGACGGCTGGGATGGCCTCGACGCCGAGCATCCAGCGCCACGCCGTCGGGTCCACAACCATGGCCTCCGGATTCGCGGGCGTGGGGGCGGGGATCTTGAAGTACTGCTCGAGGAAGTAGTTCGAGAAGAACGCGGCGGAGAAGCCCAGGACGATGTTGAGCTGGTTGAACGACACCAGGCGACCCCGCTTCTCGGGCGGCGCGATCTCCGCGATGTACATGGGGGCGATCAGGAGCGCCCCTCCGACGCCGAAGCCCCCGATGACTCGGGCGATCACGAGCTCGGTGTAGCTCCCTGCGAAGGCACTCCACAGGGCTGACACGGAGAAGAGCGCCGCCGTGAAGATCAGGACCGGTTTTCGACCCAGCGCGTCGGCGATTCGTCCGGCGACGGCCATCGCCAGGGTGGCGCCTGCGGTGAGGCAGGCTACCGCGGTGCCCACCTGACCCGGGGTCAGGTCAAAGTGACTCTTGAGCGGGTCGACGACGCCGGAGATGACCGCGCTGTCGAACCCCATGAGGAAACCGCCGAGGGCGACGGTCAGCGAGACGAGCAGCGTGTAGTTGGAGCGGTCGTTCATGATGGCCCAGGATCTTAGTGGATGGGGAGGGCCGGCGCGCCTGCGGAGGTCGGCGTCGAGGCCGTGTGCTGGGAGCCACGCGCCAATGCTTCGAGCCCTCGGGGCGGACCCCGACTACAGAGGCGCTCATCGTGCCCTGCGAGGGGGCACGATGAGCGCTCTCAGGCTCCTCGATGAGCTCCCCTGATGGGGAGCCTGCGGATCACTGGAAGGAGACCTCGACGCCGTTGGTGAAGTTGCTCGTCGCCGAGCCGCCCACCGCGTCGCGATACCAGGTCGTGAAGTTCCAGGTCTCGCCGGCTTGGGCGGGGACGAGGCCCGTGGGCGTCGGCATCTGGGTCAGGTTCAGCGGGAGGCTGAACGAGCCGGCGGAGCCAGAGTTCTTGATCTGGCCCGGTCCGACGTAGCGCCCGATGGCGCCGCTCACGCAGAGGTTGCCCTGGCTCCCGCCGGGGTTGGACGTCTGGCCCTGAACGCGGCTGGTCAGGTAGAAGCCGAAGGAGTTGCTGGGCAAGCTGGACGCCACGAGGGTCATGTCATTGTCCGCGACCGTCAGGCTCCCGCTGGCGATGATGTTGCCGACGGCGCCGGTCGAGTTCGCAACGCCGGTGCAGTAGTTCGTACCCACGTTGCTGGAGGGCTCGCCGCGCGCGATGACGAGGTCATCCCAGAAGAAGTGGGTGCCCGAGCCGCCAGAGTTGAGGCGGATCTCGTCCCAGCGGAGGTCGCCGATCAGGCCGTCCAGGTTGGGGAGCTCGGCGATCGGGAAATCCGCGACCGTGTCGACCCACATACGAACGCGCTCGTCACCGGCCTGGTGATCGATACGGAAGACCAGCCTGGCGCACACCGAGGCGTCGGTGGTGAAGTCGTACTCCGGGGGGAGGCCCACGCCGCCCTCGTCGTCCCAGCCCCAATTCCACGATTGGGTGCCCCAGGGAGACCCGAGGAGCAGCTGCTCGTTCGAGGGGTCTTGGGTGCTGAACAGCTGGACCGCGCCGAAGGAGCCGTTGCCGAACTGCTGGTACATCTGGGTGCGGAACGAGATCCAGATCGTGGACCCGTCCGCCCCGAAGAAGCCGCTGTCGATGACGCTCGAGTGCCCGGTTTGGTCCGGGACGCGGGTCGCCGCGACGAACTCCTGGGCCTGGCCAGCGTAGTTGCCCACCGAGTCACGGCAGGTCATCGCCGGGGTCACGGAGGGGTCGAAGATGACGATCTCGTTGCCGCCGCCGGAGGGCAGGTCCCAAGCGTTGGTCCAACCCGTGCCTGTGTTCGCGTTCTGAAGGAGCCCGGGAGCCGTGTAGTCGAACTGCTCGGTTGCGATGACGGTGACCTGGGCGGCAGCCACCGAGGACAGGCCGAACGCGACCGGGAGGATGCTTGAGAGAAACTTCATGGGGACGAAATTGAGAGTCGTGGGAGGTGCTAGAGAGGCGTGGAGCGAGCGTCGAGGCGGGGCGCCCCGCGCGGGACGGCCGGTCGAAATCTACTCGCCTCGGGCACTTGATAGTGCCGTTGAGGAAGGGCAGGACGTGGAGGTCTCGATTCCAGCCAAGATTGCTCGAGAAAACTGCGTCCGCTTGTCGCAGATGGCACTTTGCCGCACGTGTGGGGGGGCTGCCGGCTCGGTCCGGCGTGAATTCGGCGGCAGGCCTGGTTCAACCCGGGCCGCAGGGGTAGACACTGGTCGAATGATCCAAATGATCGAGATGAACGTGCTTGGAGCCCCGCTTGAGCCATGCTGCACGGCGCCCATGACCGGCTTCTTCAGGGATGGCTCCTGCCGTACCGGGCCCGACGACCTCGGCCGCCACCTGGTGTGCGCGCAGGTGACCGCGGAGTTCCTGAGCTACAGCCGATCCGTGGGCAACGACCTCTCGACCCCGGTCCCCGAGTTCGAGTTTCCAGGGCTCAAGCCCGGGGACTGCTGGTGCCTCTGCGTCCTCCGTTGGAAGCAGGCCATGGAGGCGGGGTGTGCACCGCGGGTCCGCCTGGCGGCGACCCACGCGAGCGCGCTGGATCACGTGAGCCTCGAAGACCTCGAGCGTCACGCGATCGAGTGATCAATCCTCGGCCCAGTTCCCCGACGGTTGACCGTCCTTGGAGAACGTGCGGCTCTTTCGGGAGTTGTAGACGCTGACGAAGTAGGTGCAGCGTCGGCAGACATCGGGGTAGTCGCCTTCTTCATGTCGTGCGATGAGCCCATCGATCGCCTCGCCGGCCCAGATCTCGGCGAGGGGGGCCTCCTTGACGTTTCCTACGACCAGCTCGGCTTCGACGTCGCGGCACGCGCACGCGTTGACGTCACCGTTGGCGAGCACGACGGGCTTGGTGAACAGGAGCTCACAGGCGCCCCGCTTGTAGGGCATGGTCCGCGGCTTGAGCCCGACGTCGCCCAGGGCCTCCGGGCTCACCTTTCCCGCCCAGGAGTCGTAATCGGGCATGTCGGCGATCTCCACGAGGCCGCGGGCCTCGTGATCGCGAAGATGCTCCCACAGGTCGCCGTGACAGGCGGACTGCGGGCATCTGAGCGCGAGGGTGAAGGGGATCGTTGAGCCCGACGCCTCCTTGACGGCGATGAAGTCGAGGACGGCGTCGCGGGCAGCCTCGAACTTCGAGACGCCCATGATCTCGTTCCAGGTGGCCGCGTCGAAGCCGCCCCAGGAGACGTGCACATGGAGCTTCTCAGCGTAGGCCATCAGCCGCTCTGACTTCTCGCGCGTCATCAGGATGGCGTTGGTGTAGAAGCTCATGGAGCGGACCTCGTCCCTGGCCATGAGGTCGTCGAGGCGCGCAAACATGTGCTTGTCCACGAACGGGTCGCCGACGATCGGTGTGAGGGAGACGCTGCGCCCGCCCATCTGCACGTACTCGTCGACCACCGCCCGGAAGTCCTCCATTGGCATGGAGGTCTTACGCCGCTCCATCTGGGGGTAGGCGCAGAAGACACACT
>JAQWJQ010000170.1 GCA_029248265.1 Planctomycetota bacterium | reverse complement strand
AGGAGTCGCGTCCCTTGGGCGACATGCTCGACGCTCAACTGGACGCCAACCTGGCCGGCGGGGACGTCGAGGGCGCCATCGCCGCCACGGAGCAGACCGTGTCTGATCAGACCGAAGCCTTCCGCTCGAGCGCAGAGGGCCTCCACCTGCTCGGCCGCCTCTGCGAGCTCTCCGGGGACTACAACCAGGCCATTGAGCACTTCGTGGCCTCACGCGGTGCCGACCCCACCCACCGCCGGAACCTGTTCCGTCTCGCCTACCTCTCCGAGCGCGTGGGCCAGGAGCAACTGGCCCTCGACGCGTACGAGACCCTCGCCTCGATGCTCCCGGTCGACCGGGCCGTCATGGTGAACCTCGGCGTGCTGTACGAGGACCTCGGGCAGGATCAGGACGCCGCGGCCTGCTACGACACGATCGTTCGCACCGACCGCACCGACCGCTTCGCGCGCCTCTACCTGAAGGACGCCAAGGCCGGCATGTCGATGTTCTACGACGAGGACCTCGAGAAGAAGGAGGACCGCCTCAACCAGATCCTCCGCATCCCGATCACGGACTTCGAGCTCTCTGTCCGGGCACGCAACTGCCTGAACAAGATGGACATCATGACCCTGGGCGACCTGGTCAAGAAGACGGAGTCCGAGCTCCTCAGCTACAAGAACTTCGGCGAGACCTCCCTGACCGAGATCAAGGAGATCCTCGCCAGCAAGGGCCTGCGCCTCGGCATGGCCCGCGAGGAGGCCGTGGCGAGCATCGCCAAGGCGCGCACCGCCCAAGAGGGCCGCGACCTCGACCCGAACGACCCGCGCAACAAGCCGATCTCCGACCTGAAGCTCTCGATCCGAGCGCGACGTACGGTCGAGAACATCGGCTGCCTCACCCTCGGTGATGTCACCGCCCACTCCGAGGAGGAGCTACTCGGCATGCCGAACTTCGGCGTCACTTCGCTCCTCGAGCTGCGCAACCGCCTCGCGGAGTACAACCTCACCCTCAAGGGCGAGGAATGAGCCGAGGCTGATCGACGCGTGTACGAGTTCATCTCAGGCACCGTCTCGGACCGAACGCCGGCGAGCGTCGTCATCGACGCCGCCGGCGTAGGCTTTGAGCTGTTAGCCCCCATCGGCGCTGCGTTCCCGCAGGTCGGGGAACAGGCCACGGTCTACGCGCACCTGGTGGTCCGCGAGGACGCGCAGACCCTCTACGGGTTCGCCCGTCGTGATGACCGCAACCTCTTCCGAGTGCTCCTGCGCGTGCGGGGCGTCGGACCCGGCATGGCCCTCGGGATCCTCTCGGGGCTCGGCCCGGCGGACCTGGTCGCAGCCGTCCAGCGCGAGGACCTTTCGGCCTTCACGTCCATCAAGGGCGTAGGCAAGAAGACCGCCGAGCAGCTCATGCTCGACCTGCGCGACAAGACCCCACTCCTCGCCAGCCTCGCCGGAGCCACCGGCGCGGCGCCGGTCCAGGAGGCGGCGGCCCCCGCGGAGGCTTCGGTGAAGGACGACGCGATCTCCGCCTTGATCCACCTCGCATACACAGAGAAGGAGGCGGCGAAGGCCGTCGAGAAGGCTCTGAAGCACCTGGACGGCGCCGGCCTCAAGGCCGACCTCGAGGCCGTGGTCAGGGCCGCGATGCGTGGCTAGAAGCCCGGTCCGGTGAGACCCATCGACCTGGCCTCGCGGAGTGCGAGCGCCCTGAGGGCCTCCGGGCGAGCGAGGTGCAAGCGGTCGACCAGGCGCGCTCCACGCCCTGGCAAGTCGGCCCAGCCGCCGCCCAGCGACTCGCGCTGCATGCGCCTCAGGAGTCGGCCCAGGAGCCGCCGGTAGGCCCGCCCATGGGGCGCGCCACCTCCGCCAAGGCTCTCCTCCGCCGCATCCAACAGGTCGACCCAGAGCAGCCGGGGGTCCTCGAGGGACGCCATGGCGACGAGCTGCGCGCGCTCCTCGATCGCCTCCGAGATCCGCGCCCCTGAGAACCCCTGCCCCCCCGCGAAGGCGAGCAGTCGGAGCACGCGGGTCGCGGTCAGCGGGTACCAGGCCATCCGGTCACAGAGGTGAGCCTCCTCGTGCGCCGCGACCCCCGCGCAGAAGTCCTCCAGGCCAGGGACTTCAAGGGAGGCCCCCTCCGGCTCCCACATGACCGCGAGGCGAAGCCTGTCCGCAGCGCCAAGCGCGGGGGCGATCTCGTCGGGCCGCGCCGAGGAGGGCGCAGGCGCCACGAGCGCAGAGCCCAGAGCCTGCAGGTCCGGGGTCTCGGCGGCGACGAGGAACCTCGATCGGAGCGCTCGCCAGTACTCCCGCTCGGCGGCGATGACCTGGAGATCCAGGTAGTAGCCCTCGTGAAGCGCTGCGCCGGCGATCGCTCCCCCGCGGCGAGAGAACCGCCCGGGAACATCGGCCCCCTGGCACCAGACGACCGTCCCCCTGAAGGGGCGCCCAAGATGGGTGCCCTCCCTGACCTCGGCGTGCAGGCGCCTCAGGACGGTGGCGTCGGGCCCCCCCTGTCCCGCACCTCGGCCGACCAAGGCGAACCGCCCCATCTCCTGGAAGGCGGCGGCGAGCCCCGGGACCTGGTCCCCCGGCGTGCCGCGGCCGAGCCGGCCGTCCTCGTCGCTGAACGCCGGCCCCGGGTGCACGATGCTCCCGGCGGGCCCGTAGCCGATCACCGGGGATCGCACCCCTCCCTCTGGGATCTCCATCCAACCAGTGCGTTCGAGAATCCGCGCCACCTCGTTGTGGAGATCCGCGGCGCTCTCGACCTTGCGCCCCGCCCCCGCGGCGGAGGCGAAGGCCGCGGTGGCGTCCAGCCGGCGGCCGAGGTTCAGCAGCGCCGCGAGCGCCGCGCGCCCCTGGAGACCCGCGAGTTCGACCGCCTCGGCGCCCTCAGGGTCTCCCTCTGCCATGCGACCGGACCAGCCGATCGCCTCGGTGAACCACCCGGCCGCCAAGAGCTGCGCCGCGACGTCGCGATCGCTCTCCCTGCTCCTGGGACCCACCGCCCCGGCCCGCACAGAGTCCACGAGAGCGGCCAACACCGGGTCCCGCGGCGCCCCCTCGGCGTCCACCACGGCGCCCGGCAGGTCTGCCGCCCACTCCAGCAGCAGGACGCGGGTCTCGGCCGGGCTTGAGTCCTCTCGAAAGCCCTGAGCCAGCCGCGCTCTCCAGGCCGAACTCGACGTCGCGGGGCGCCCCCCCTCTCGCAGTGACCGCAGCAGCCTTGCCGCCTCGAGCCGATCCGCGCCCTCCAGCTCAGCGAGGACGCGCGCCAACGCGAGCTCTACCTCGGGCCCCGAGACCAGACCTCCCCCGACTTCCGACAGGGCCTCCACGAGCCCGCGGCGCTCACCGGCCGTCACCAGCGGAGAGGCCAAAGTCGAGGTGGCGAGTCGCACTCCCTTGCCCTGTCGCGCCGCGTCGTCCGCCTTGAGCAGAACGCCTGCCAACCGAACCTCCACCATCCCCCGCTCCGCCGCCCGGAGCGTGAGGGCGCCGGTCTCGCTCAGCGCCGCCTCCAGCACGGCCGCGGCGGCCTCCAGCGAACCATCAGCCTCGAGGTACGTGGCCATGGCCCAGGAGAAGAGCGCCAGCTCCGACGGGTCCCGCGCGAGGGTGATGGCGTTGCGCCCCGCCGCGACGGCCTGATCCATCGCCCCCTCACGGCTGGCCGTCCAGGCGACCCCGTGCCAGGGCCACGCCAGGCTCGGCGCGACCTCAGCCGCCTGTGCGAGCCCGCGGCGCCCGCCCACCCCGCCGAGCCGCGCCGCGAGGTAGGCCGCCCGGCCATTCCCGAGCTCGGCGCCGGCGAGGTGGTCCGCGTAGCGATCCGGGAGAGACAGCCCCAGGCGGTGGTGCCAACGATCGAGGAAGCGCTCGGGAGCGGTCCAGGCCGGCGCCAGCTCTGCCGCTGCGTGCGCCAGCTCCATCGCCTCCTGGAACGAGGGGCTCCCGCGCTCGAAGCCGCTCGTCCGAGAAAGGGTCCAGGCCGCCAACATGGCCTCCGAAGCCGCCTCGTCGACGGGAGGCAGCGGCGCCAGCGCAGGCTGACTCTGACATCCCCCCATGATCAGCGCGCCGCCCAACAGGGCGGCGAGTCTGCCGAGCCCCAGGGGTTTATTCGGCGTCAAGGCGCTTCCGCGGCCCTTGCGCCAGACAAGGCGGCGTGGACCGCGAGGTTCCGCCCACGCAGCGGTTCGACAGACCGCCACGGCTCAGCCGTGGAACGCTTCGAGGACGGCGTCGCTTCCGGACTCACGCTGGAGGCGCTCCTCCAGCGAGGCCTCGACGAGCCAGCCCGCAAGGGACTCTCCCTCGCCGCCTCGCACCTCTCCCGTGTACACCCGCAACTGATCGACGAAGCCGGCCTCGAGGGTGTTGCGGAGCAGAGTGGGACCGCACTCCAGCATGACCCGCCGGTACCCCTGCTCCCAGAGCCAGGACCAGACACCGCGCAGGTCCAACGAATGGCGCTTGGCGCCGCGAGCCATATGGATCTCAGCGCCGACCGCCTCGAGGGCGCGCCGGCGAATGGGATCCGCCCCGGGCAGCGTGACGATCCGCACCGGCCCCCCCTCCTCTCCGCTCTCCATCGAGCCGAAGAGCCGAGCATCCGGCGGCGTCCTGAGCCATGAGTCCAGGATCACGCGGGCGGGCGCGCAGGGCTCGGGGCGCGCCCTGGGGGGCTCCTCACCGAGCGGGAGGACCTGCAAGACGTCGCCGGGGAGCCGCACCTCGGAGCGCCGGAGGGTGAGCCGCGGGTCATCCGCCAGCACCGTTCCGACACCGGTGACGATGGCATCGACCCGTCCACGGAGCGTCTGAACCTCCTCGAGGGAGGCGCCACCGGAGATCCAACGCCCATCGCCGATCCCCGCGGGGGGCGACAGCTGTCCGGTCAGGGTCTGGGCCCACTTGGCCACCGTCCACGGACGCGGCCGGCGCACGCGATCATGGTCACTCCAGCGCAAGAAGTGGGGTGCCACCCGCGCCAGAGGCGCCGGGACCGGATCGAGGAAGACCTCCACCCCTGCGCTCCGGAGCTGCTCCAGGCCCACGCCCCGGTGCCGCTGGTCCGGGTCCTCGGCCCCAACGATGACCCTCTGGATCCCCGCCTCGAGGATGGCCTGAACGCACGGACCCGTCTTGCCCGAGGAGCTGCACGGCTCCAGGGTCACCACCATGGTGTCCCAGTCGCTCCGGGGCACGCCGCTGGCGTCCGCCCGCGCGATGGCGTCCACTTCCGCATGGGGCCCGCCCCAGACCCGATGGAAGCCGCGGCTCACCACACGCCCGCCGGAGAGGATGGCCGCCCCCACGCAAGGATTGGGGGCCACCTCGAACCGGAAGCGGCGGGCGTCTTCACCCAAGCGCGCGAGCAACTCGCGGGCCTGGGCAGGGTCGATGGAAGGGGTCACTCCGTTCATGGTCTCGGTCCGCTGCGACGGACCCCGATCGTAGACCACGGGAAGCGACATCCGAGTGGATCTCCAGGGTTCCGGCCAGAGTGCCCACGGGCTTGGAAGCGTCTTTCCCGGATCGCGCTGCCCATGAGGCGCGATGGTCGGCAAGATCGTTGCCCTGAATCCCCCCGAGGAGGCCGAGGCGGCGAACGGTCGCTGCCCCCCCGGATGTCCCCATTTGACGCGCGCAGCCAGCCCCACATCGATTCATGTCTAAGAAGCCCATCCACGTCGCCGTCACCGGCGCGGCCGGTCAGATCGGTTACGCCCTCCTCCCCCGCATCGCCAGCGGACAGATGTTCGGGCCCGACCAGCCCGTGGTGCTCCGGATGATCGAGATCCCCCACGAGAAGGCCATGTCGGCGCTCTCAGGGGTCGCGATGGAGCTCGAAGACTGCGCCTTCCCGCTCCTCCAGGACATGGTCCTCACGAGCGACCTGGACGAGGGCTTCAAGGACGCCAACTGGGCCCTGCTCGTCGGCGCCAAGCCGCGCGGCGCGGGCATGGAGCGGGGCGACCTCATCAAGGAGAACGGCCCGATCTTCGTCGGCCAGGGCAAGGCCATCAACGACCACGCCTCGGACGACGTCCGCGTCGCCGTCGTCGGCAACCCCTGCAACACCAACGCGCTGATCGCCATGCACGCCGCGGCCGACGTTCCGAACGAGCGCTTCACCGCCATGACGCGCCTCGACCAGAACCGCGCGCAGAACCAGCTGGCCCGCAAGGCCGGGGTCGCCATTGACCAGGTCGAGAACATGCTCATCTGGGGCAACCACTCGGCGACCCAGGTCCCGGACTTCCGCAACACAAAGATCGCCGGCAAGCCCGCCCATGAGGTCATTACGGACCATGAGTGGCTCAAGGGCGACTTCTTCACGACGGTCCAGAAGCGTGGCGCCGCCATCATCGCGGCGCGCGGGCTGTCCAGCGCCGCCTCCGCGGCCAACGGGCTGATCGATCACGTCCGCGATCTCGTGAGCGCGACCCCCGAGGGCCACTGGAACTCCGTGTGCGTGCCCTCGAACGGTAGCTACGGCGTGACCGAAGGCCTCATCTCCTCCTTCCCGGTGCGCAGCGATGGTGCCGGCGGCTACGAGATCGTTCAAGGCCTTGACCTCGACGCCTTCCTGGCCGAAAAGCTCGCAGCCAGCGTCGCCGAACTTCAGGGCGAGCGTGAGACCGTCGCCGACCTACTCGGCTGAGGTCGCCGATCCCGCCGAGGACGACGCCGGGGCACACCGCCCTGCGCCGCCCTCCGCGCGAAACCCAACGCCATGAATCAGCAAGACCAAGCGGCCGAGGCGCCGGCGAGCCTCAACCCCCGCTCGGCCGGCTGCATGCTCACTGCGGTCGCGCTGGTCGGGGCCGTGGTGGCCGCATGGCTGGGGCTGCGCCTCCTCCAGGCTTCTTCCGGGGACATGGCGTTGGCCGCGGCGCGGAACGGCGTGGGAACTGCCGGCCTTTACCCGGAGACCCGAGACCTCATCGAGGCGCAGCTCGTGAGGGTTGAGGAGGCCCACACCGCGGGCGACCTCACGCCGGCCCAGGTCGTCTCCGCGGTGAACGGACTGCTCCAGACCCCGTGCCTCCCCTCGCTCCGCCTCCGGCAGGTCCTCGAGGGGGATCTCCCCGCGTCAGGCCTCTCCGAGGCGCAGCGCGCCGGGGTCGCCGAGGCGCTCTCGAGCCTCTGGCAAGGGCTCCTGCTGGGGGAGATCACCGTGGGTCAACTCAGCGGCGCCCTCGGACTCGTCCCGACACCGAAGGGGGAGACCGCTCCCCCTCTGAGCGACGCCGACCTCCTGGACATCCAGGCCCGTGCCCTCGAGGCGCGCTCTGCGTCCACCGAGGGCCCCGCCCAGGAGGCCCGGCCATTCCCAGATGACGTGGACCTCTTCCGCCTCCACGTGGACACCGTTCTGGCCGAGACTCCCTGAGTCCGGACGGGGCGCTTCGGCCCCGACCCGGCGGAAGCTATCCTGGGGAGCCATGCGCTCCCTGCTCTCGATCCTGGCCTTCGGCATCGGCCTCGTCGCCATGAACCGGGCCATCGTCGGACTCGCGCCGCTCCCGGCCGCGGCGGGGCTGCGATCGAAGGTGGAGTTCGCCGTGGAGCACGCGGACGAGTACGACGTGCTCTTTGTGGGGTCAAGCGCGACCATGTACGGGCTCCGCCCGGAGGTGTTCAGCCGGGAGCTCGAGCGCCTCGGCCACCCCGGAGTTCGGGCCTTCAACCTCGGCGTCGGCGGCATGGGGAGCTTCGAGGCGGCGCACGTCCTGCGGCGCGTCCTGGAGGAGGCGCCGGCGAACCTCGCATGGGTCCTCTACGAGGAGCCGCTGTTCGACCCGCTGCTCTGGTACCCGGACGTGCACAACCCTCGCTATGTCCATTGGCACGATCGCCGGTCGACCCTGGACGCCATCGACGCCCTCCCGCTGGTGGCCGCGCCGCCAGGACACAAGGAGGAGCAGTACAGGGACGATTGGCTCGGGAGGCACGACTGGCGGCTGGCCGTGACCAGGGAGCACCTCGACCTCTGGCTCTGGCGCACCTCCGCCCTCGGGCGAGGACCCGAGATCTTTGACGACCTCCTGGGTCGCGGGCCCGCCGCCCTGCCCTCGGTGGAGGATCTCCGCCTCCACCACGGATGGGTGGACATCGGACTGGATGCCCAGCCTGGCGTCCAGCGGGCCCACGAGCGCTTCCTGGAGCGGCGCGGCGAGTGGGCCGAGCGCCTCACCCACATCACCACGGCCGAGGCCAACGCCGGCCCCCTCGAGGGTGGGTATGACCGCGCCTCCCTGGAGAGTCTCCTCGGGGACATCCGCACCGCCGGCGCACAACCACTGCTCTACGTGGCGCCCCGGGGCATCGCGAGCCCACAGATGGCGTCCCTCTCCGCCAGCGGCGTCGCGGGAGAGGTGCTCCGCTTTCACCTCCCCGAGCGCTACCCCGAGCTCAACCCGATCGAGCTCCGCTGGGACTTCAGCCACCTGAACGCAGAGGGCGCGGCCGTCTGGAGCCGCCTCTTCGCCAGGGAGTTCGCCCGGCACCTCGACGCCACGGGGGGCGCTGCGCTCCGGCGCTGACCAAGCCGTGCTCTTCGTTGAACTCCGCTTCTTGGCCTTCTTCGGCCTCGTGCTCGCCGTCAGCTGGGCCCTCCGCCGGAACCGCGCGAGGAAGGCCTGGCTCCTCCTCGCGAGCTACGCGTTCTACGCCGCCTGGGACTGGCGCTTCCTCGGGCTCATCCTCCTGTCCACGGTCGTGGACGGTGTGGCCGGCCGACGGATTCATGCGGCCGGTGACGAGGAGGCCCCGCGCCGCGCGTGGCTCTGCGTCAGCCTCGCGGTCAATCTCGGGATCCTGGTCACCTACAAGTACTTCGACTTCTTCGCGGGGTCCCTCAACGGCCTCCTGACCTGGCTCGGCGTCGGGTCCAGCCTGCCGGTGCTCAACCTGGTGCTTCCGGTGGGGATCAGCTTCTACACCTTCCAGACCCTCTCGTACTCCCTCGACATCTATCGACGGCAGCTCGCACCCGCGAGGAGCGCCCTGGACCTCGCGCTCTTCGTAGCCTTCTTCCCGCAGCTCGTGGCGGGCCCCATCGTGCTCGCCAAGGAGTTCCTGCCTCAGCTCGCCGAACGAGCGCGGTGGAGCTCAGTCGATGCCCGCGCAGCGCTCGTCCTCTTCTTCGTGGGCTTCGTCAAGAAGTCCTGCTTCTCCGACGCCCTCAGCCCCTACGTGGACGCCGTCCACCTCGCCCCCGAGGCCGTCACCACCGCCGGCGCCTGGCTCAGCGCCGCCGCCTTCGCCGCGCAGATCTACTGTGACTTCTCCGGCTACACGGACATGGCGATCGCCTGCGCCGCACTGCTGGGCTACACCCTGCCGACCAACTTCCGGGCCCCCTACCTCACGCGCAGCGTCGGGAGCTTCTGGACCCACTGGCACATCACCCTCGGCCGGTGGTTCCGCGAGTACCTCTACTTCCCGCTCGGTGGCAACCGCCGCGGGCCAGCGCGCAGCGCCCTGAACCTGTTCCTGGTCTTCCTGGTCTCGGGCCTGTGGCACGGCGCCGCCTGGACCTTCGTCCTCTGGGGGTCCATCCACGGCGCCTTCGTGGCCCTGGAGCGCACGCGACCTGGTCACCGCTTGACGCGGCTACCGATGGTCCCCGCCCTGGTCTACGTCAACCTGGTGTGGATGGTCAGCATGGTCATCTTCCGCGCCCCAGATCTCGACGGCGCGACCACGCTGCTCGGAACGATGTTCACCCACCTCGGGCCTGCCTCCGACGCCCTCCCGATCCCACCCTGGCTGGGCCCCTGCCTTGTGGGCGCCTTCGCCGTGCACATCCTCTGGCAGCGCCTCCAGGTCTCCCGCCGCTGGGCCGCCTTGCCCGCCCCCATCTTCGGCTTGACCATGGGGGTGGCCGTCGCCGTCGCCCTCCCCTGGGTCACCGCCAACCCTGCTCCCTACATCTATTTCGCCTTCTGATGGCGCGCCTGGACCCCCTGCCCCTCGGGGCCTCGCTGGTCATGGGCTGCGCCGAAGATGGGTGGAAGCGCCCCCGTCGTCCGCCTCGCCCTGAAGCGCCACGCAGGGAACCTCGAGGGCACCCGGTGAGGCGCCTGGCGCCGCGCGTGAACGCTCGTGATCAGGAGGCAGGCTCGGCCTCTCCTTCGAGGTCAAGCCGGGCGCTCATCCCGTAGGACGTGGTCTCATCCACGGTGGCGCGGACGTGGGTGCCGACGAGCGCGCTCGCGCCCTTGAAGGAGACCGGCATGCCCCAGGGCGTCTTGCCGAGGAGCATCCGCTCGTCACGCTCGGACCCCGACTCCACGAACACCGGCACAGACTGCCCCACGTACCGCTGCAACCGCAGGCGCTGAGTGCGCTCGGCGATGCGCAGGAGTCGCTGGTTCCGCTCCTTCTTGACCGACTCCGCGATGTCATCCACGAGCCGCTCGTCAGCGCGTGTCGAGGGGCGCGGGTCGTACTTGAAGACGTAGTTCACGAGGAACCCCTGCTCCTCGAGGAAGCGCTCCGACCCCTCGAAGTCCTCATCCGTCTCGCCGCAGAAGCCGACGATCCAGTCGCTGCCCAACTCGATGTCCGGGACGATCTCCCGCAGCAGGTCCGCGCGGCGCCTGTAGAGGTCCATCGTGTAGCCACGCTTCATGCGCTTGAGCACGTCGTCGGAGCCCGCCTGCGCCGGGAGCGGGAGGAAGCGCTCGACCTTGTCGTAGTCGCGGATCGCCTCCGCGAAGGGGCGGGTCACGTAGCTGGGGTGCAAGGTGATGAGGCGGATCCGCTCGAGCCCCTCCACACCCTGGAGGCGTTCGAGGAGGTCCGCCAGGCTCGGCCGGCCCTGACGCCCACGCATGGCGGGCGCGCCGGGCTCCGGCCGGCCCATGTCCTCACCGTAGCTGTTGATCGTCTGGCCGAGCAGCGTCAAGACCTGCACCCCCTGGCTCGCGTACCACTCCGCCTCACGGACCAGCTCATCAATGGGCCGCGAGCGCACGCGCCCGCGCGTCGTCGGCACGATGCAGTACGTGCAGTTGAGGTCGCAGCCCCGCATGACCGCGAGGTAAGCGTGGCGCCCGCCGGCGTACTCCTCGCCGGCACGGTCGACGACCACGTCCTCGGACATGTCCGTGGCCAACAGTTGGCGCTCGCGCCGCGCGAAGCGGTCCGGGGCCTGCCGGCGCTCCTGGAGCTCCTGCACCATCTTCGGCAAGAGGTGAAACTGCCGGGTCCCGGCCACGAGGTCCACGTGCCCGGCGCGCTTGAAGACCTCCTCTTCGACCCGCTGGGCCATGCAGCCCATGACGCCCACAACGAGGTCGGGGCGCTGCTCCTTGGCGCGCTTGAGCTCGCCCACCCAGGACCAGGTGCGCTCCTCGGCATGGTCGCGCACCGAGCAGGTGTTGAAGAGCACCACGTCCGCCTCCTCCATGGCCCCGGTGGTCTGGTACCCCTCCTTGAGGAAGCGCCCCTCCACCAGCTCCGAGTCGTACTTGTTCATCTGACACCCGAAGGTGACAACGTGGAGCTTGGGCGCGTCCGGCGCGGGCCCCTCGGGACCCCCATCGGAGCTGGGTCGTGACTGATGGCGGGTGATGGACATGGTCGCGGCGCATGATGCCAGCAACGGCCCCCGAGCGCATGGTTCGAGGCGCATCCGGTGGGAGCGGAGGGTGCCCTGAATCGGAGACACCTGTCCCCCAGCGGAGACGAACCGTGGCTGGAGGGGGCCATGCCATCCCCGAGGGGCGGCCCCCCGGCCCCTTGAGCGGGCCTGGCACGGACCTTGCCCTCCTGAGTGCACCGCGAGCTTCCCCCTCCCCAATGACCCACTGACCCGCCTGGAGGTGACCCATGCAACGTCCCCTGTCCCCGCTCCCCCTGGCCGCGCTGCTCCTCGCCCTCGCCCCCGCATGTGACAACGTCCACATCGGGTCCACGGCCCCAGGCCCGGACGCCTTCGTCGAACTCGAGCCCAACGACACCCCGAGCATGGCGGACTTCATCGCGGTCACCGACGCACTGACCTGCCTCACCGTCGAGGGGCACGTCCAGGCCATCGGGTTCGACGTGGTCGACCACCTGGAGTTCGAGGCCTGCGAGCCCATGGAGCTGCGCTTCTACCTGGAGGCACACGCCCCGTTTGGAGACGTTGACGTCTCGATCTACGACCCCATCGACCACGTCATTCTCGGGACCTACGCCTCCGGCGGCCCCACCGAGGTCGGCACGCTCCTGATCCACGAGGCCGGAAGGCCCTTCCAGTTCGTCATCGACGCGTTTGTGGAGGACACCACCTGGTGCCTTCAGATCGAGGGCTTCCCCGCCGCTTTCGGCCTCACGGCCCCCGAGGAGGGCGGTGACCGCTCCCAGATTCAAGGGGCCCGCAGCAACTCAAGTCTCGCCCCTCGGGTCTTCCTGGAGACCGACGCGCCGCCCTCGACGCTCCCGAACCAGGAAGCCCCCCCCGGATCCGAGTCCTGACCCAGTCCCCGGCGGCTTGCCTCGACCCAAAACGATGCAGCCACCGCCACGGCGCGCCCAGGGAGCCACTCCCTCGGCGCGCCGCCTCCACCCTGGCGGGCTCCCACCGACCCGGGCGCCGCCTCCTCGCCCGTGAGCGAGGTACTTTTTGGGGTGAAGACCGCACCCCTCACCAAGCACCTCGTGTTCCCCGTGGCTGGCGTCGCCGGCGTCCTGCTCCTCTCCTGCATGGCGACGCCCCCGACCTCGGTGCTCGCCTTCGACGGCGGGCGCGTCCTCGCCGCGAATCAGGGCGAGGCCGAGCAGGTCGAGGGCCTCCTCGACCGGCTGCAACCTGAGCTGCTCGCACTGCTCCCGGACACGGAGTTCGAGGACCTCGACGTGTGGATCCAGGACACCCCGAGCCTGTACCGCAGCCCCACCCATGCCAGCACGGACGCCGAGGGCCTGTGGTCCCCGACCCACCAACGCATCATGCTCTCGCGCCACGCGGACCACATCGAGCGGACGCTGGCCCACGAGCTCACCCACGCCGCACTGGGAGAGAGCTGGAGCCTGCTCCCGGGCTCCATGGAGGAGGGCCTGGCGGACCACGTCTCCGGCGCCCTCTGCACCTCGGGCGCCGCGCGCCTCCGCGCAGGGCGCCTTTCGAGCGCGTGCCTGGCCACCGGCGGGGTCTCCCTCCAGGTCGACGTGACACCCCGCACTGACGCTCCACAGCACGGGTGGTCCGCCGCGATCCGACTGAAGGGGACGGCCGACGGGACCGACCCCATGGACGTCTTCCGCCTCGCAGCGGGCCTCTCCTCCACGCGGTTGGAGAGCGGCGCGAAGCGAGGCTTCTACGGCCTCGCCTACGTGGCGGTCTCGAGGGTGGTCGACCGCCTCGGCTACGCGGGCCTGCAGGAGCTCTGCCTCAGCGCCGCGGAGCAAGGACTCAGCCAGGTGCCACCGCGGTGGATCCTGGACGCGGCTGGGCTCGATGAGGAGGTCGAGAGTTGGCGCCGCGCCGCGGCCATGGGCATCGGCGACGCAGAGCTCGGCGAGCTGGTCCGCATGTACCCGAGCTTCATCTCCGATGCGATCCGTGGATACCTGGAGACCGCCGGGACAGAGCTAGCCTCCATCGAGGACCTCGACGTCCAAGTCCGCCTCCGGGAGGGCACCTCGCTGATCCGCCTGAGCGAGCTCCCTGACCTTGAGACCCGTGTGGCGAGGCAGCTCGAGCTCGCGCCCCGCGCCCCGATGACCGTCGCCCTAGCCCATCGCTGATTCGTACCGACGCATCCCGCGGCGGAAGAGCCCAAGCACGACCAGCGCGAACGCGGCCAGGACCAGCGGGTAGCCCAGGGCGAACCCCAGCTCAAGGCGACCGAGCACCAGAGACGCGGGGTACCACGCCATCCCCGCCACGGGCACCACGAACTTCAGCACCCGCGCCAGCGCGCCAGGGTACACCTCCAAAGGACGCTCCCCGAAGTTGGAGACGAGCATCGAGACGAGGTGGCCCACATCGGAGTTCAGGAGCCAGAACTCGGTCACGTTGTAGGCCAGCATGAGGAAGACCTGCGACCAGGCGATGACCGCGACCGCGGCGGGCAGCGCCCAGGCCAGGTCAGCGGGGTCGACCAGCTCGGGCATGACCCCCGCGAGGGCGAAGATCAGCCAGCCGAGGCCAAAGGCGAGGTTCGTCATCCCCTCTGGACTGAAGCGCTGGAAGAAGTAGAGGAACGCCGGCGAGCCAGGTCGGACGCGGAAGGCGTCGAGGTTGCCGTCCTTGAGGTCCTGACCGAAGTGCCACTGCTGGCCCAGGAAGGTCATGAAGAGCCCGTCTGCGACGAAGACCATCCCCATGTAGACGCGCATCTCCTCGTGGCTCCAGCCGCCGAGCGTCAGGGTGCCCTCTCCCCCGAGCCCGTAGAGGATCTCGAAGGTCAGGATGAACGCCGCATAGAAGCAAAGGTCCATGAGCACCTGATTCACGAACTCCACGCGAAACTGGCTCTTGCGAACGAAGCCGATCCGTATGTACTGCCGCTCCACGGCCAGGCCCCAGCGCAGGGCCGAGGCGGCCCTCCTCCACGGCACATGGCGGCCCCCGGCGGCGCCCTCCTGCTCGGAGCCACTCACATCCCTGCTCCCACGTAACGCGCCAGCCCGCGCCGCCATACCCAACGACGCAGGAGGTCGAGGGCGACGAGCTGGGCGGTCACCAGCCCGACCCCGAAGAGGAAGTCCCCCGTCCCGAGCCGCCCCATGACGAGCTCGATGGGCGCCG
Source organism: Planctomycetota bacterium (assembly GCA_029248265.1). Classification (GTDB taxonomy): domain Bacteria; phylum Planctomycetota; class UBA1135; order UBA1135; genus Saltatorellus. The sequence goes on along the minus strand of JAQWJQ010000170.1, from coordinate 7,356 downwards.
TGATCATCCAGTACGGGAAGCCAACCCGGAGCGCCTCATAGAACCCCGGCGGCATCTGGGACACCGGCACCAGCGCGCCACCGGAGAAGCCGATGACGAACCAGGCCATGACCAGGAGGCTCCAGATCACGTCCAACCAGAAGGCCAGCGCGTTGAGGGTGAAGAAGATGAGGAAGCAACAGTAGCTCCCCATGAGCACGAGCACCCCGGCCTGGAGCATCGCGCCAGCGCTCACAGGGACGAGCCAGTGCGCGGGCGCGGCGGCATAGCCGATGCACCAGACCAGCGCCGCGACCGCGACCTGGAGCAGCGTGAACTGCAGGAACCGCGCCTGGTGCAGGACGAAGAAGCGGAACGGCATGACCAGGTACTTCGTCACGCGCCCCTCAAAGATCTCCTACGCGAGGTCGAGGGCCCGGTTGTGGAAGATCAGCTTCCGGACCACCACGAGCCCCGCCACGTACTGAATGATCTCGGGATAGGTCCACCCGCCGAGCACAACCGCCTCACCCTCGGGGCCTCCGACCGCCCCCGCGGCGGCGCTCCGATACAGCGCCGTGTAGACGAAGAGCATCACCAGCGGCTCGACGGTCCCGCTCAGCACCTCGCGGACGAAGAAGCCCACGCGGAACTGAATACGCTTCCGGAACTCGTAGGCCACGGAACGCATCAGGAGGCTCGGTCTGCCCGGCACGCTCACGCTCACTCCGCGCCCCCGGCCGCGCCGGCGGCGCCCCGCCGATAGATCTCTCGGATCAGGTGCTCGAGCGGCTGCCGCTCGACAGACAGGTCGCGAACATCCAGGACCGCAAAGAGCCGCGGCACGAGCTCGGCGAGGCGCTCAGCCCCGACGATCACGGTCAGGGAGCCCGCGCTCCGACCGGCGAGCTCCGCCCCGTGCCGCGCCAGCTCCGCCTTCACCGCCGCCTCGTCCACTGACGAGTGAGGGTTCACGTGCACCTCCACCGCGCGCTGCCCGGTCACGCGCCGAGAGAGGTCCATGAGGCCGCCGTCGAAGGCCACCGCCCCCTGATCAAGCACGACGATTCGCCGACAGGTCTCCTCGATATCCTCCATGTCGTGGCTGGTGAGCACGAACGTCACGGAGCGCTCGTCCGCGAGGCGGATCAAGAAGCGGCGGATGGTCTCCCTCGAGATGAGGTCCAGCCCGATCGTGGGTTCGTCCAGGAAGACCACCTCAGGGGAGTGCAGGAAGGCGCCGATGATCTCCATCTTCATCCGCTGGCCGAGTGAGAGTTGCCGCAGCTGAATCTTCAGGCGATCCTCCACCTCGAGCAGCGCGGCGAAGCGCGTCAGGCGCTCATTGAAGTGAGCGTCCGACACACCGTAGATCTCCTTGAGCAGCTGGAACGAGTCGATGGCAGGCAGGTCCCACCAGAGCTGACTCTTCTGCCCCATCACCAGTGCCAGTCGCCGCTTCTCCGCGTCTTGCAGGTGAAAGGAGTCGCGGCCGAGCAGGCGGGCTTCGCCCGCGGACGCAGGAACAATCCCGGCGAGGATCTTCACCAGCGTGGTCTTGCCCGCGCCGTTGGCGCCGATCAGCCCGACGCTCTCCCCCCGCTCCACCCGCAGGTCCACGCCCGTCAGCGCGGCGATCTCCACGTGATCCCGCGCGACGAAGTTCTTCAGCACACCGAGCAACCCAGGCGCGCGCTCGAAGGTCTTGAAGACCTTGCGGACGCCGCGCGCCTCCAGCACCACCTCGGGACCCGCCGGAGCGGAGCGGTCTTCCTGCGCGAGGCTCATTCCGTCCGGGACCAATCCGCGTGACAGTTCGGCGTCTCGAAGACCCGCAGGCCGACGAGCCGCACCCCGCGACCGGCGGCGTCAGGGAGCTCGTCGAACTCCGCCTGAAAGCGCGCGGCGAGCCAGCTGCAGAGGTTCTCCACCGTGGTCGGGAAAGTCACCTCGCAGCGCTTGTCCCCCTGGGCGACCAGGAACTCGAGGAGGTCAGAGTCCCCGCGGTCCACCACGCAGGCGTGGTCGAGGTGGCCGTCCACGAACCCCTTCATCGCCTTGAAGGCGTCACCGAAGTCGAGGACCATGCCGAGCTCGTCGGTGGTCTCCGCGCTCAACGTCGCGATGGCGACATAGCGGTGCCCGTGCAAGTTCTTGCACTTGGTGGTGCAGCGGGGACCCAGGCGATGCGCCATGTCCCACTCAATTCGCCTGGAGATCGTGACCATGCCGTTCATGGCGAGGAGCTTATAGCCTCACGCCGCCCAGGTAAGGCTCCCTCCCGTTATGATCCGCCAGCCATGCTCCACGCCTCTCCAATGGACACCTCCCCGAGCCGTCCCGGGACCGCCGCAGCCACCGCGCCGGACATCGTCAAGATCCGCAATCTTCGCGCCTGGTCGCTGATCGGCGTGCACCCCCACGAGCGCCTCCACCGTCAGGAGCTGCGCCTCGACGTCTGGCTCGAGACCGACCACCGCGCCGCGGCAGCGTCCGACAACATCGCCGACGCCCTCGATTATTCGGCCGTGGCGAAGGCCTTCCGCGAGCACGCGGGCAAGTCCACCCATGAGCTCATCGAGACGCTCGGCGAGGAGCTCGCGCAGATCGCCCTCGAGCAATTCGGGGCGACCGCTGTGCGGCTCTCGGTCGAGAAGCCCGGGGCCGTCCCCGGGACCGACACGGTGGGGATCGAGATCGAACGCCGCCGGGCCGAGAGTGCGGGGCACTCGAGCGCATGAGTGAGTCCCGCCGGCGTCGGTTCCCAAAGGGCCGCGACGAAAGTCCTGAGGCGCGCCTGGTCATCATCGGGCTCGGCTCGAACGTCGACGCCCCGACCAAGCTCAACGCGGCGGTCGACGAGATCTCCTACGAGTACGACCTCCTCGCTCGCTCCACCCGGTATGTGAGCCCGGCGATGCCGTCGAAGAAGGGGAACCTGACCGCACCCGAACCGACTCCGTCGCCGGGAGCCGCGCCCGCGCCCGAGGAGGCCGCGCCTTACTCGAACGCCGCGGTCCTGATCCGGACGGTTGCCACCCACGACGCCATCAAGGAGACCCTCGGGGAGATCGAGGCCAGGCTCGGGAGGGATCGGCGCCAGCCCGACTGCGTGGCCATCGACCTCGACATCCTCTTGATCCAGGATGAGGTGATACGCGAGGGGCGCCGGACCTTGGTCCCACACCCCGACCTGGAGACGCGGCGCTACGTGGCGATCCCCGGCGCCGAGGTGGCTCCGTTCATGCGACACCCCATCACCAAGGCTCCGCTCGCCGAGATCGCCGCTGCCCTCGCCTGAGGGTGGGGCGACACTGCCTGGAGCGGGGAGGCCGAGGCTCAGAGCATCCAGCCGCCGGAGACCTCGAGGTTCTGTCCGATCATGTGCGCCGACTCCTCGCAAATCAGCCAGCGGGCCGTCCCGGCGACCTCCTCCATCCGCGCCGGCCGGCCCTGCGGGATCTTGGCCTGGAGCTCGGGGGACAAGGTGTCGGGCGCTGCGCCGCCATGGGGCACAAACCCCGGTGAGATCATGTTCGCGCGGACACCGTAGGGCGCCTCTTGCAGGGCGAGGCCGCGCATGAAGACCAGGAGCGCTGCCTTCGCGCTGATGTAAGCCGTGGTCACCGTCCGCGCCCGCCACCGCTCGAGCCCGGAACACCCGAAGAAGACGTACGCCCCCGAGCTCGCCCGGAGGTGTTCACGGGCGGCCTCCACCACATGAACGGCGGTCATCAGGTTGCCCTGAAACATGGACTCGAACATGGCCGGAGTCGTCTCTGACAGCGGGGCCGTGAGGTAGGGGCCCACCGAGTGCACCACCGCGTCAAGCCGCCCCTCTGCCGCCGCGACCTCCCCGACGATCCGCGCTGCGTCCTCGGCCGACGTCAGGTCCCCCACGTGGACACGCCCGACGTCGAGCGCGCGCTCCAGGTCAGCCCGTTGGGCCTCCTGCCGAGCCGTGACGTGGACGCGCCACCCCTCCGCATGGAGCAGCCGCGCCACCCCGAAGCCGATGCCCTGGTTTCCGCCCGTGATGAGCGCGACCCTCTGCCGCGTGTCTGTCTCCAAATTACTCATGATCCCATGCTTGCCGTGGGCGACATGGGGTTCGAGTCGGACCGTGTCCTAAGATTCCCGCCCCGGCGGTCCGCATGATCGGCGCCGGACATCCTAATGACCGACCAAGCGATCACCGACTTCCACGCGCACTTCTTCGCGCGCCCCTTCTTCGACGCGCTCGCCCAGCAGAGCCCTCTCCCCGGGTCCCCAGAGGAGAAGCTCGCCGACGCGGCAGGGAAGGCCGGCTTTGAGCTCCCGGAGGCCTCCGTCTCGAACCATCGCGACCGCTGGCTGGCAGAGATGGACCGCCACGGGGTGCAGCGGCTGGCCGCCTTCGCCAGCGCACCCGAGGAGATCCCGGCGGTCGCCGAGGCCGCCGCGGGCTCGGGCGGACGACTCGTGCCGATCGCCGTGTGCAATCCGGTCGCCCCCGGGGCCGCGGACCGGCTGCGCCCGCTCCTGGAACAGAAGGGCTTCCGCGGCGTCCTCCTGTTCCCCGCCATGCACCACTACCACGTGGCGGACGAGGCCGCCCGCCCCGTGCTCGACCTACTCGAGCAGCACCGCGCCGTGGCGTACGTGCACTGCGGGATCCTGGTGGTGAAGCTCCGCGACCTGCTCGGCCTGCCGCGCCCCTACGACCTCAACTACGCCAACCCCCTCGACGTCATCCCCGCGGCCAACCGTCACCCGGGCCTGACGTTCTGTGTCCCGCACTTCGGGGCCGGGTTCCTGCGGGAGACCCTGATCGCGGGGGCCCAGTGCCCCAACGTCATCACCGACACCTCGTCCACCAACAGCTGGACCAAGACCCAGCCGGACTCTCCTTCCTTGACCGACGTGCTGGCGCGGGCGCTGGACGTCTTCGGCCCCGAGCGGGTCGTCTTCGGCACCGACTCCAACGTCTTCCCGGCCGGCTGGAGGCGCGAGCGCTACGAGCGCTGGCGCGCCATTGCCCAGGAGCTAGGCCTCTCCGCTGAGGACCAGCGGTCCGTGTTCTCGGGCAACGCCGAGCGGCTGCTCGCGCCGTCCCCCGCCCACGCGGCGTCCTGAGAGCGCCCCCCGCCGCGCAGGGGATCCGGGGGGGGGCAGGGGCTCAGCGGCCCCCCGTCACGCTCCCGACCCCGGCGACGGGATCCACAAGCTCTCCGATGGGCACCGACTGGAAGACCACGCTCCCTGAGCTCGAGCGATAGACCACGCCCACCGAGTCCGCGTCGGCCATGGCGAGCCCGGGCCCCCCCACCGCCTTGCCATCGTCCAGGAGCACCTCCCGATCGGTCGGCCACCGCTGGCCCCCGTCGTTCGACCCCCGTACCGACATGCGCAGGGGCGGCTTGCTGCGCACGGCGGCGTTGGCCGAGACGAGGCGCCCGTCCATGGCACCGAAGAGCTCCCGCCCCACGTGCATCAGGGCCGCAGCCCCGTCCGCGCAGGGCAGTGAGGGCTCGGGGGGACGCAGGGGAACCCTCCATGCCCCGTCGATCTCTCGCCAGAGGCGCAGCTCCCGGGACGCCTGGCGGAGGCTGGCTGCGGAGGCCAGGATCGCCCCGTCCCCGAGCTCGGCGAAGGACGCCGCCCAGAGCCCCTTGGGACCGAGCGTGGTGAGCGTGGTCCCGCCGCGGCGAGCCTCCCGCAGCAGGACGTAGCGCTTCTGGGCGACACCGGGGCCCACGACCTCCAGGGGCCAGAGCCACTCACCGCTGCTCGCCGCGAGGCCGCGGCCGCCCGAGGGGACGACCGTCCGCTCCGAGAGGTCATGCGCCTTCCCGACCGCGTCGACGCCTGATCGCGGTACGTCCATGGGGACCGGCGCCGCCCAAGAGCGGCCGCCATCCGCGCTGCTGAGCACCACCAATCCAGGGCCCTCCGCCCCTGATTCTCCAAGGGCCGTCCTGCAGAGCAGCCGGAAGGTGGCCGTACGGCCGTCGAAGAGGAGCGCAGGCCCCTCGATCGGGACCCGCCACGGCTCCTCGCGCTCGACGATCCGCAGCGGCCCGACGTCCCAGCTTCGCCCGCCGTCCACGCTCCGCGCCACCCTCGCAGGACCAGCGGTTCCCGGCTCGGCGTCCGCGCCGGTGCGCGGGAGCACGGCGAGCATCGTGAACTCATCCCCACGGCGTCCGCCCGCGAACGCGGCAGCCCGGAGCTTTCCGCCGCCCCGCGGCGCCGAGGCCGAAGGGGCCACCTTCAGATCCGCTCCTCCCCCGGCCGTCGACGTCGACGGCACGTGGAGCGGGACCGCCACGCGGGGCGCCACGTCACTGAGCATGTCCAGATGCCCCGTCTCCTCCGACCCGAGCTCCAGCCGCCACTGGACGGGCCCCTCCAGATCGAGCTCCGCCCCACCCTCCGCCGCCTCAAGCCGGGCGTGGAAGACCATGTTGATCTGTGACGGGGCCGGGTCCACGGCCCCAGCCGGAAGCACGAGCGCCGAAGCCCCGAGCAGACTGCTGCCGCCCATGCCTCCCCCCGGCCAGGACAAGGTCGCGCTGAGCGCGGCAACCTCGACCCCCTCGGGGAGCGCCACCGCGCTCAACCTGAGGCCTTCAAGGACCCCGGCCTGGAGCTCGCCCCCGTCCGTGGTCTGCACAGAGGCGATGGGCACCAAGCGGCCGAGCTCGAGCGGCCGCACCAGCCACTCGACCTCCTCTCCGGGCGCCTGACCCGCTCCGAGCCCGGTGAGTAGAGGGACCGGGTCGGGCGTCCCTGCCTGAGCGCCCTGCCGCGGACACCGGGCGAGGATGGGGGCCGCGAACCAGAGCTGCAGAATCAGCGCCCATCCCACTGCGTGCAGGACGCGGCCGAGGACCATCAGTTGGGGACCTCGCCGTCCACGCGAGCCGGCTGGCCGCGGAGCACCGAGTTATCGCTGAAGAGCTCGCGCTGGTCGACGGTCACGGCCTCGCCGAGGGCGTCCATGTCGATCTGGCCGGAGTAGCCGTAGGCCTTGGCCGCGTTGCCCCAGGTGGCCTGCTCCACGGCCTCGGCCGAGAGCCCCTGGTCCACCATCATCTTGGCGGTCTTGGGGACCGACAGCGGATCGCTCACGCCCCAGTCACACGACGAATCCACGATGAAGCGCTCCGCGCCGTACTTCTTGGTCAGGTCGACCATTCGCTGGGACCCCATCTTCGTGTGCGGGTAGATCGTGAAGGCGGCCCAGGCTCCCGCGTCGAGGACGTCCTCCACGGTCTCCTCGTTGTTGTGGTCGATGACCAGCTTCTCCATGTCGATGCCGATCTCCTTCGCCACATCCAGGGACCGGAGGATCCCCCGCTTCTTGTCGCGGTGCGGTGAGTGGACCATCACGAC
>JAQWJQ010000253.1 GCA_029248265.1 Planctomycetota bacterium | reverse complement strand
CGGCGCGGTGATCAGCGCGCTGCACCAACATCTCCGGCGCCATGTACAGCGGGGTCCCTCGACCGAAGGTGAGCGTCATGCGCCCCCCCTCGAGGAGCTTGGAGAGGCCGTAATCGCCGAGCCTCGCGCTGTCCCCCTTGATGAAGATGTTGCTCGGCTTGAGGTCGAAGTGAACGATCTGACGCTCGTGCAAGGCGATGAGCCCGCGCGCGGCCTGGGTGATGTGGCTCAGCGCCTCCGACGGCATCAAGCGGCCTCCCTTGAGCCGCCGAGCCAGCGTCTCTTCGCCCGCGTACCCCATGATCAGGTAGGGCACCCCCATGACGGACCCGAGGTCCTCGATCGTCACGAGGTTGGGGTGATCGATCGACGCGAAGCGGCGGACCAGGTTCAACTCACGCTCGACGGCGGCCCGCTGGTCTTCGTCGTCCACCTTGAGGAACTTGATGGCGTACGCCTTCCCGATGGACGTCTTCCGGGCCTTGTAGACGTCCCCGAAGGCCCCACCGCCGAGGCGGTTCTCGATCTCGTAGCCGGAGATGAAGTCCGGCTGTCGGAACGAGTTGTAGAACGCCTCCCAATCCATGCCTGAGTCAGAGGCTAGCGGGGAGGCACAGGGAACGCGAAGTACAAGGGGCGCGCCCCCAGTAACTCGGCCTGGAGGGGCGCGGCTCCAAGCAGCCGCCCCCCCCGCAGAGCACAGGGGAGAGGTCGGCTCGCCGAGCCCCTGAGGTGGCGGCTCAGAGCGCGGAGACGACGATTCCGCCGCCCGCCGCCCGGGCCTCGAGGAAGGCCTCTCGCGCCGCGCTGTACAGGTCCTCACGCTGGTCGATCGCCGGGCTCGGATAGTTTCCGATTCCGATCGCGATCTCGAGGCGGTCCCCGACCAGATCGAGCAGGCGGCGCTCATCGGCGCTGTCCGCGACGCGCCGGGCCATGATCTCTGCCCCGTCCGGGCCCGTGTTCGGGAGGAGGAAGAGGAAAGAGTTCTCGTCGAAGCGGCCGAGGACGTCCGTGTCCCGCGAGGCGTCCAGGAAGATCCCCGCCAACTCCCGGAGGACATCGTCCGACGCCTGGCTCTCGAAGCCGAGCATCGCGCACGCGAGCGGCGCGTGGAAGCGCCGGGCTCGCTTGAACTCCTCGTCGAGCTTGTAGGAGAGGAAGGAGAAGTTGAAGAGCCCCGTGACGGGATCGATGACCGCCTTCAGCAGCCCATCGTCGCGGGTCTCCCGCTGGGCAGGCGCGGTGCTCGAGAAGGCTGCGCCGGTCATCAGCGTCTCGAGCAGCGCCTCGGGCAGCTCGTCCTCACGGGCCGCTCCGCGGCTCTGCGCCGCGAGCGCGGGGCGGGGGCCGCCGTTGAGGCCGAGCAGCGCCACCAGCTTGCTCGCGCTGATCGGGCGAGAGAGCGACCCCGTCGCACCACAGAAGCGTGCGATGGACTGGGCCTCGCCGTTGTCCTGGTCGACGAGCAGGAAGGTCCGGCACCGTGTGCGACCGGAGAGCTGCCGGAGGACCTCGTAGACGTTGCGGTCGTCCGGGCCGGTGGTGCGCATCCACGCGTCGACGATGACGACATCCCCAGGCGCCGGGGGGGCCTCGATCAGCTCCCGCCAGTTCTCCACGTGGGCAACGCTCCACCCTGCGAGCGCGTCGTCCGTGAGCGAGGAGGACTCGATCGCCGCCCTGGCGGAGGCCAGCACGGCGTCATCGTGAGTCGCGATTCGGATGGAACGGAGGCCGTCGCCCATGGGAGATCTCGGTGCGGTGCCCCCTCTGAGCGGGGGCGATCTGGGTTCTCGTCGCGGGGCCGACGCCCGCTCTGGGACGAGGGTGCAGATCTGAGCCCTCGGATTCAAACCGCACGGCACCGAATCCGCCCCTCACGTGGGAAGGGGCGTCGCGCTGGCCCCGCGACCCGAGGGGCTCACCGGCACGACAGCCGCTGCCAGCTGGCCTCAGCTGGCGAGCTCTTCCATCCACTCCTCGGGGATGTCGTAGTTCGCGTAGACGTTCTGGACGTCCTCGTTGTCCTCGAGCCGGTCGATCAGCTTGAGGATCTTCTCCGCGTCGGACTTCGAGGTCACCTCGATCGTGTTCTGAGGGACGTAGCCCGTCTCCGCGGAGAGCAGCACGGCTCCGCCGGCCTCAAGGGCGGTCTTGACGTCAAGGAAGTCGGTGGCGCCGCCGAAGACCGTGGCCACATCACCCTCGACGAGCACGTCCTCTGCCCCGCCCTCCAGGGCGAGCTCCATCAACGACTCCTCATCGTGAGCCTTGCCGTCGAAGTCATCGGCGGCCTGCTCGCCTGTCATGTCCACGACGAAGATGGACCGGAAGTCGAACATGAAGGAGACCGACCCGCTGGTCCCCATGTTTCCCCCACCCCGCTCCAGCGCGAACTTGACGTCCGGCGCGGTCCGGTTGCGGTTGTCCGTGAGGCACGCGATGAGCAAGGCCACGCCGCCGGGCGCGTAGCCCTCGTACATCAGCTCCTCGAAGTCGTCGCCGTCCTTGGACCCCGCGCCGCGCTTGATCGCCCGCTGGATGTTGTCCTTGGGCATGTTGGCCGCGCGTGCCTTCTCGACCGCGTACTTCAGCTTCAGGTTCGTGTCGGCCTCGGCTCCGCCCTGACGGACTGCGGAGATGATGTTCCGGGCCAGCTTGCTGAAGATCTTGGCTCGCTTGGCGTCCACCGCGTTCTTGCGGTGCTTGACGTTTGCTGCGTGAGAGTGGCCTGCCATCGCTCGAAGAGGAAGGGGTGGGTCGGGAGGTCGGCGTCGGTACGCCGGTCCGCACATGGTAGCGGGAGGGAGCGAGGCGCTCCCAGAGGATCCAAACAGTCACGCCCGCCGCCGCGGGAAGCCTGACCCGAGGGCCAGGGCTCGCGCGGGGGCGGGCGTGCGTGAGCGGTGCGTCCTCGAGGACGCAGCGCAAATCAACGCTTCGAGAACTGGAAGCCGCGACGGGCGCCGCGACGACCGTACTTCTTCCGCTCCTTCATCCGCGAGTCACGGGTCAGGAGACCCTCCTCACGAAGAGCGTCGAAGGACGCCGGATTGATGTTCTTCAGGGCCCGTGCGATGCCGAGCGAGACGGCCTCGCTCTGCCCGGTCGGGCCACCGCCGTTCACGTTGCAGAACACGTCGTACTGCCCCGTGGACTCCGTGGCGACCAGGGGCTGCCCTGCGCGCTGTCGGGTCTGGGTCGTGACGAAGTAGCTGTCCATGGGCTTGCCGTTGACGACAAAGCCACCGGCGCCGGGCTTGAGGCGGACGCGGGCGATCGCGGTCTTGCGGCGACCGAGGCCCCAGGTCCAGGGATTGTTGACTGCCATTGGAATCGGGTCCTTGGATCAGAGGGTGTCGACCTTGACCGGCATCTGAGCCCCGTGCGGGTGCTCGGCGCCAGCGTAGACCTTGAGGTTACGGAGGAGGTCCCGGCCCAGACGGGTCTTCGGGAGCATCCGGCGCACGGCGAGGGTGACGATGTCAGCCGCACGACGCTCAGCGACCTTCTCGATCGCGACGTGCTTCTGGCCATCGGGGTACCCCGAGTAGTGCCGGTAGATTTTTTCGGTGCCCTTGGAGCCCGAGAGCTTCGGGCTCGCCCCGTTGATGACCACGACGTGCGCTCCGGTGCGCTCGCTCGGTGTCCAGGTCGGGCGGTCCTTACCCTGGAGGGCAGTGGCGATCTTGGCCGCCATGCGCCCAAGGTTGTTCTCGGTCGCGTCAAAGAGGAGCCAGCGCTCCTCGATGTCGTCGCGTCGTACGTGTGTGGTAGTCATGGGTCGCGGGGCCGCAGTTTGCGCGGCAGCGGGGGGCCCCGAGCGGCGACCGCCTGAGGGGCGGCCGTCCCCGGGGGACGGCGGTGGCGGAGACCGCCAGACGCGTGGCGTCACACCGGGACGGAGGTCTCGGCGCGACACGAGGGCGAGAAGATTAGAGGTCAAGCCGCCTGGCTGCAACGGTCCAGGTCCGATTCCTCGGGCGGGCCCGCCCCGGGTCCAGGAGTGGTCAACGCCCCGCGGCCGACGGCCCGGAGGTCAGCCGGACCCAGACGGGCGAGGAGCTGGCGCGGCCTCGGGGCCCGCTACGCCCCTCTTGGAGGGGCCCCCGTACGCCCTCAAGGCCCCTGTAGGCTCCTTCAGACAGCCTCGCAACGACCACCCATGGCCCCCCCACGGCACCCGAGGACGCCCAAGGAGGAGGGGGCTCGACCGATCCCCGTGGGCCGGGGGCAGGGGCTCGACCGCCCGGCTCAGGGCCCTCCGCCGGCGTCCGTCGCCCGGCCCCGAGCTCCCACGACCCGAGCGCTTCCCAGCCCGTCTCCGCCGCCCGGATCCACGCTTTTTCCACGGGCCCCCACCCGTTGAGCTCCGGACCGAGCACTCGAAGGCCTGGGTGAACGGCTCGAAGGAGCTCCCAGCGCCCGCCCTCAACCACGTCCAGCACCAGCTGCTCGCCAGTGGACCGGGAGATCAGTCGGCACCGGCGCAGCCCGGCACCAGTGACGTGGAGCGAAGCCGAGGCGCTCCCCAGGTCGTCGAGGACCAGACCGCGCCGCCCACGGTCCACCTGGAGCCAAGCCCCCGTCTCGAGCTCGCCCTCGAGGATCCTGACCCGTGGCTCCGGCGCCGCAGGGAACCCGAGCGCTTCGAGGACACTCCCCTGCGTGGGGACCCTCTCCCACCACCTCGAACCGGACAGGAGCGCGCAAGCCCATAGCGCGCATGCCACCACGCCCCAGCGCCCCAGCTTCAGGAAGAGGGACCTGCAGCCGAGGGTCACGAGGAGCCCAGCCCACGCCCCGAGGAGCCCGGCGCTGGAGGGGGCCCGCCGCGCGGGGTCGGGCGCCGGCGGCCCCTGACGCTCGACCAGCCGAGGGTCAGGAGTCCATGCGGGGAGTACCTCCACTCGAACGCGCCCCGCCGCCCCGGGGGGCCGGAGCTCCTCGACCCTCGGTGTCACGGCACCGGGAGCCCGGTCAGCCGGCGCAGGAACCCACGCCCGGACCCGCCGCTCCGCCCCCGGTCCGAGATCCAGCTCGAGCTCCAGCGGCGGCGCCTCGCCGACACGGAGACGCCCGGACACCAGAGGTCCCTCAAGCTGCAGCGTCACCGGGACCATCTCCACGGCGAGGGCGAGAGGCGGCTCTCCGGGCTGGGCCCGACCTCCGAAGGCCACGAGGGCCACCGCTCCAGCCGCGGCGGCGGCCCCCGCACCGCCCCCCCGCCGACCGAGCAAGACGAGCAGGGCCGCCAGCCCACTTGCGGGCCCCGCCCCCGCTGGCCCGCCCCAGGCGGGCGCGCTCAGTCCGTAAAACGTGCCCACCACCGCGACGGCCGCGCCGAGGTCGATCATGGCCGCAGAAAGTGGCGCGCTCCGAGGGGGCGGCCAGCCAAGGCAGCCGACGCCCAGGACGAGCAGGCCCGCAAGCACCCCATCCACCCCGGCCCAAGGCGTCACCTCCATCCCGAGGATCGCTGGCCCGCAGAGGAGCACGGAGGCCAGAGCCCCGAAGAGCAGCGCCCGGGCGCCGAAGGCGTCGGCGACCTCACGCTCCCGCTCGTGGCCCTGCCCACCAGGCGGTGGGGCGGCCCCAGGAAGCTGGCTCACCGGCCCCCGCTGCGCGCGCCTTCCGAGCGCTCTTGGAACTTGAGGACCTCGTCCTCCGATAGCAGCACCGGCCGATCAAAGCGGGCGTCAAGCAGCCGCCACTCCGCGCCGCCAGGGTCGCCGTCGAGGGCAGAGCGGAGATGGGCCCACTTCAGGTTGACCGGCAACTCGCCCTCATGGAGCGGGTACGGGGGCCGGCCAAAGAAGACCCGCCGCCCGTGCTCCAGCTCGAGGACGACGCCGCCGGGAAGCCGCCGGGGAGACGCGGTGCCAGCGGCCCGGTCCAAGAGGGGCGCGTCCGCTGCCGACGCATCGACCACGACACGCCCGAGGGCGTGGAGGTGCTCCGGTCCGACGTGCCGCCAGAGGGAATCCGCCACGTCCAGGGCGTCGAGCAGCGCAGGGACGACCACCTGATCTCCCGGACGAACCTGGCCTTGCTCCCGGTCGAGCAGGTCCAGCGGCCCCAGCACGGGCAGCCACCCGCCGTAGGCCACGTGTGGCGTGATCGAATACCCGCCCAGGACGGTGCCATCGCTGGCCACGGGCAAGAAGTCCCGGCCCCCCACGCGGACACAAGCCACGGGTTCACGGAGCCGCACGGGGAGCGTCAGGCCGTCCGGCCATCGCACGCGGGGCGCGCCGACCTCGGCGATGAAGGGCAGAGCCCTCACGCGTTCCGCGAGGCTGGCGATGGCCTCCTCGTCGTCAGCGGCGACCTCCTCGGCCTCGAGCAGGAGCTCCTCCAGGTCCTCGAACCACTCCTCGTTGACCCAGGGCGCCTCGGTCTCGAGCGCGTAGCGAGTGACGTCGACCTGCGCGAGCCCTCGACCTCGGGCGTCCGCCTCGAGCCAGCGGAGGCCGCCGAGAAGACAGAGGAAGAGCAGTGCCAGCGGCAGCCACGAGGGCACACGACCGGCCTCGGAAGTCCACATCATCCCCGCGCCCCCGGCCGGGCGCGATGAGTGGATCGTCCGAGACGGCGGGTACGCGCTCAACGGCTATCCAGGGGCGAGTGCGGCAACGGTCGCCCGCGCCGCGCTCGGTCCCCGCTCAGTTCCGGGTTGGAGCGAGCTGGGTGTCGATCGTGGCCCCGGGGACCTCGATCGGCATCGCGCCGGGGGCTTCGGAGACCGCCTGCGGCCCGAAGTTTCCGCCCGAGCGGCCGCCAAGGCGCTTGGTGGCCTCTTCGATGAACAGGTCCAGGGCGACCTGCATCTCCACCACCTGCTCCCTCGAGAGCGCGACGGCCTTTGCGCCGCCTTGGGAGTGGAGCTCGTGGCCGAGGAGGCGCGAGACGAGCTTGAGCTGCGCCAGGTGGCGCTCGAGGTGTGTTCCGTGTTTGTGCTGTGAGTTCATGGTCCCTCCGGGGGCGTGCGGACCCATGGTCTAGCGGATCGGGGGGGCCCGGGACAAGGCCAAGGGTGAACCTTGCTGCCGATCCCCGGGCGGAGGCTGGCTCTCGCCCCCCCCGGCCGGGTCCCATCTCCGAGCTCAGGCCCCTTCCCTGGCTCGCGCCTGGGCTTCCGGTCAACGAGGCCCGCCTTGGGCGAGGGCGTGGGTTCGCCCACTCCAGGGTGGCGACGGGCCCACCGGACCGGCACATTCCACCCAACGATGTCATCCCACGACCAGCAGCCGCCGAGCGACGGCGACAGGCCCTCCGAAGGCGCACTCCCCTTCGGCTACCTCGGCCCCGACCCGGACACGGACGCGAAACCCGACGCAGGACCTCCTGCCGACCGGAACACTGACCGGGACACGGACCGGGGCGAGTCCACCAGGCGCCCCCGGCGGCGCCGGAGGCGCCGTGGCAGGGAGGCCGAGGCTGACGGCGAATCGGAACGGAGCACGTCCGAGGCCGGCGACGACGTCCCCCGCTTCAAGACGCCGCGCCCCTCCGCCTCGGCGGCAGAGCCGACAGCGGCAGAGCCGACAGCAGCGGAGCGCTCGGCTGCGAGAGAGCCCGGCGGCCGAAGCGCCAGCCCCGCCGTCCAGCCCGCTCTACCCGCCGAGTTGCCGCCCCCCTCCGAGGTCTTCGGCCCCGACGGCCGGGTCGTCGGTTGGAAGGGCTTCAAGCTATCGCGCTTCCAACTCCAGGCTGTGGACGCCATCCGTGAGGGGCGCAACGTCCTCGTGTCCGCGCCCACCGGCGCTGGGAAGACCCTCGTGGCGGAGTACGCCATCGAGGTCGCGGTCCGGTCGGGCAAGCGCTGCATCTACACGGCCCCCATCAAGGCTCTCTCGAACCAGAAGTACCGGGACTTCCGCGACGACCCGATGATCGACGTCGGCCTCATGACCGGCGACGTGACGATCCATCAGTCGGCTCGGGTCCTGATCATGACCACGGAGATCCTCCGCAACGCGATCTTCGAGAACCCGCGGCTGCTGGACGACGTGGCCTACGTCGTCTTCGATGAGGTCCACTACCTCGACGACCGAGAGCGGGGCACGGTCTGGGAAGAGAGCCTCATCTTCATGCCCCCGAACGCGAGGGTCATCGCTCTCTCTGCGACCATCGCCAACGTCGAGGAGCTGGGCGCCTGGATGGAAGAGATCCGCCCGCAGGGCGTGGACGTCATCATCGACGACCGCCGGCCGGTGCCCCTCTCCCACTGGGTGCACACCCCCGAGGCCAGCACCTTCGAGCCCTCGGGCATCAAGCGCGCCCGCCAGCGCGCCGAGACGGCTGCGGCCAAGCGCCCGCCCCGAAGGCGGCGCCGGGGTGGACGCAGAGGACGTGGAGGCGGACGAGGGTTCGGCCGTCCGGAACCGCCGGATCCGCGCCCCCTCTTCGACGAGTTGGTCGATCGGGAGCTCCTTCCGGCCCTTGTCTTCTCCTTCTCACGCAAGGACTGCGAACGGCTCGCCCGCAAGAACGAGGGGCGAGACCTCCTCTCTCCAGACCAGTCAAGGCGCATGGCCGAGCTCCAGGAGGAGCTGCTGACCTCCTTTGACCTCGGCCGCGGCCACCTCGAGGGCGAGGTGTTCCGCATGGCTCGCTCCGGGGTGGCGTACCACCACGCGGGGATGCTGCCCATCTACAAGGAGGTGGTCGAGCGCATGTTCACCGCCGGACTCCTGAAGATGCTCTTCACCACGGAGACCTTCGCGCTCGGCATCAATATGCCGGCGCGCGCAGTCGTCTTCGCCGGGCTGCGCAAGTTCGACGGCATCTCCTTCGACTGGCTGCGGACCCGGGACTACATGCAGATGGCGGGCCGCGCAGGCCGCCAGGGCATCGACGACAAGGGCTTCGTCTTCCAGCTGCTGCCGGACCAGGAGCTCAAGGATGCCCCCGTGGAACGCTGGGTGGGCGGCCGCCCGGAGGCGGTCATGAGCCGGTTCCGGATGAACTACTCCACGCTGCTCCACCTCGTCTCTCGAGTCGGGCGGGACCGGGTCCACGAGGCCTGGGAGAAGTCCTTCCACTCGTTCCAGAACCGCGAGAAGAACACCAAGGCCCGCGCGCGGCAGCGACGCGAGCAGATGCGCCTGATCGGTCGCCACCTCGACCTGCTCGAGGAGCTGGGCTACATCAAGGACCAGGCCGTGACCGGCAAGGGCGAGATCGCGCGCTGCCTCGGCGGGTATGAGCTCCAGATGACCGAGCTCCTCTTCAACGGCGCCCTCGAGACCCTCCCCCCGAAGGCGCTCGCCATGGTGTTCGTGGCGATGATCCACGAAGAGCGTCGCGCGGCCCAGCGCCCCTGGGTCCCGGCGTCGATGTTCGGCGGCACCAGGAGGCACCTCGACTCGGTGATCGGTGAGATCTGTCAGGTGGAGGCCCGCTTCGGCATCGAGCCCGCCATGAAGCGTCCGGACTGGGGCCTCACGCCCGCGACCCTCGGGTGGTTCGGGGGGCTGTCCATGGACGAGCTGGAAGAACAGCTCGAGGTCAACCCTGGCGACGTGTGCCGGGTCTTCCGCATGGCCATTCAGCTGATGCGCAACGTCCGCCGCTCCGTCGACCGCGACTGGGACATCGTCGACCGATTGGATGAGGCTATCGAGGCCATGAACCGCGACGAAGTCGACGCCCGGAAGCAGCTGGCGCTCGGCTAGGCGCGGACGGCGAGCGCGGGGAGGTGCCGATCATGGCGCCCCCCCCCTGCGTCTCGAAACGAATCTCACGGGAGGAGCACGGGGCCCACGCCGCGGGGTGTCCGGTGGGACCCACCGGGGGATTGCCCTGGTCCGGTCGACGTCTCTCCGCTGGAACCCACCCAAAAATTGGGCGGATCGTTCGGTACCCCTGGGGACACAGCGTGCCTAGTGGGGGCACCCGCAGGCCGATGTCTGCTATGTTGTTCGCCCGCATCGCGCGCCTGACCAGGTGCGCGATCTCAATTGCCCCCCCAACACCCGACGATGCCGGCGCCTCCTGAGTCGCCTGTCACCGGGTGATTCGCCGCCCCGCATCTCCTCTCCCATGCTCTCGAGCCTCGCCCTGGTCGTCGCCACCGCAGTCGCCGGCCCCGCACCCACGTCAGGTCCCGGGCCCCTGCCGGTCCGCTCCACCGCCTCCGCGAAGATTGACCTGTCCAATTCGGTCTCGCTCGAGACCAAGGACCGTCAGCTCCTCTCCGCGAGCTACTACGAGCCCAAGCGGCGCAAGAACTCGCCCCCGGCCCCTGCCGCGATGCTCCTCCACGACGCGGGGTCGTCCCGCGAGGAGCTGACCGAGATGGCCGCTTACCTGCACAAGAAGGGCTTTGCGGTCCTCACCGTCGACCTCCGCGGCCACGGCGCCAGCGCCACAGCAGAGACGGACTTCGACAAGGCCGATGCGAAGGGGCGCGAGACCCTCTGGGCCATGAGCACCCGTGACGTCGACGCCGCCACCAAGTTCCTCCTCAAGCAGGACGGGGTCCACGCCTCCAACCTCTCCCTCATCGGCGTGGGCGCCGGTGCCGCGTTGGCCGTCCGCCGCGCCGCCAAGGACGACAACGTCCGAGCGGTGGTCCTGATCGACCCGGACAAGGACTCCTTCGGCTTCGACGTGAGCGGCGGCGTCGAAGACCTCGGCGGCCTGCCGACCCTGATCCTCGCCCCCAAGGCCACGCGCAGCGCAGCGGATGAGATCCAAACCGCCGCCCACGCCGCCAACGAAGGCCTCGAATACGTGGAAGTCAACGCCCTCAAAAGCGACTCGGAGGCGATCCTGAAGGACAAGCGCCTCAAGTCCGCTGCCTCGGCGTGGCTCCGGGACCAGGTGTTCCCCAAGAAGTGAGCCCGGCTCGCTCCTCTGCTGTCAGCGCGAGGCCCCCCCGGGCTCCGCGCTGACTTCATTTTGAGGCGCCCCCCCCGAGGCGCGGCCCTCCCGCAGGCCGACTCAGGTCGTCGCGCCACATGGGAGCCGCTGAATAGCCCCCGGTGAACCCTGAGGGACCCTGAGGAGCGGCTGCAACAGGGACTCTGAGCCCGGCACGGGGTAGACTTCCCTCGCATGTCCATTCGAAGCCAGGTCCGAGCCCTGCTCCCGGCCTCCCTCAAGGGGCGGCTGCGCCACGTCCTCGACGTGATCGACACCGAGTGGCACCACCTGTTCCACCGGCGCTCCATCCGACAGCGGCTCGCCGAGCTCCGGGTCCTCCCGCGCGGCCTCCACGTCGAGGGCACCAACACGTGCAACGCGAAGTGTGTCTTCTGCG
>JAQWJQ010000169.1 GCA_029248265.1 Planctomycetota bacterium | reverse complement strand
CTCGAGTTCGGCCCCGACCCGGAAGGACCGTGTGCCGAACCGCTGTGCCCCGAAGCACCGTGTGCCGAAGCTCTGCGCGCGGATCCTCTGCGCGCCCCGCGCGCCCACGCGGGCGCGGTGAACTTCGTGCAGCGCTTCGGGTCGTCCCTCGCGCTGAACGTCCACTTCCACGCGCTCTTCCTGGATGGCGCCCACGTCGTCCGCGGCCCGGCGAGCCGGCCGCGCTTCCATCCTGCGCCCCCCCTGACCCCCGACGAGCTCCACCGCGTCCAGCGGGACATCGTGCGCCGCATCGAGCGCGTGCTCCGTCGCCGAGGGATCCTCCAGGACGACCCCGCGTCCGACGCCGGCGCGCCCGAGGACTCCGATTCGCTGCTCCCCTTCGTCCAGGCCGCCTCGCTCCAGTCGAAGGTCGCCCTGGGCCTCGACTCGGGCCGCCCGATCCCGCGCCTGATCGATCCCGCGGCCTGCCTCGGCCCCTCCAGCCCCTCCAACGCGAGCGCCCCCCACCCTGACGAGCTCCGGTGCGAACAGGCAGGCTTCTCTCTCCACGCCGCCACCCGCATCGAGGCCGACGACCGAGATCGCCTCGAGCGCCTCGTTCGCTACGTCGCCCGCCCAGCCCTCGCCCAGGGTCGGCTCGAGGTCCGCGGGGACGGCCGGGTCAAGTGGTCCCTCCGCCGCCCCTGGCGCGACGGCACGCGGGCCTTCGTCTTCGACCCCCTCACCTTCCTCGAGCGCCTCGTCGCCCTGGTCCCCCACCCGCGCGAGCACCAGTGGACCTACTTCGGCGTCCTCGCCCCCGCCTCGCCCCTGCGCGATGCCGTCGTCCCCCGCCGCACCGTCCCCTCCCCCGTCCCCTCCCCCGGGCTCCGTCCCGCGCCAGGCATCGGCGAGGCCGAGCCCGAAGCCGACCCCTGCGCCAAGGCACAGCGCCGCAGCTGGGCCGAACTCCTGCAGCGGACCTTCGCGGTCGACGTGCTGCGCTGCCCCAGGTGTGGCGGACGCCGCCACCGCGTCGCCACCCTCACCGACCCGCTCGTCGCGCGCCGGATCCTCCACCATCTGGGCCTCCGCGCCGAGCCCCCACCCCTCGCGCCCGCCCGACCCGAGCCCCAGCTGCGCTTCGCCTGATCCGCCGCCCCAGGCCCACCGCAGCGCGCCCCGATCGACGCCGACGCCCCTTCCCTGAGGGCGCCGGCTCAACTTCGTGGCCCGACAGGCCGGCGGCGAGCCGCAGGGTGGGGACTTTTCCCAGATCAGCCCTTGCGAGGTTAGCCATTCTCCCCAACCGTCGATTACAGACCGGTTCAGCGGCCCCTCCCTGGGCCGGCCCCTCCGCCGAGGCGGTCATCGCCCCTCCCTTCTGTTCCCCTTCAATTACCCCCACGACCCGCTGCTCCGCCAAGTGGCAGTTTGGATCGCTTATCCACCTCCAAGGCTCTCTTTGCGGGCGGATTGACCAACAACGGGACGAGCGCTGTCGTGCACATCTACGACGACCTCACTGGGCTCTGGTCCGTAGCACGGCCGCGCGTCTCGCGCTGGTACGCGCGTCACGCTGGGTGATCGGCAACGCGCTGGCCATCCTCGATGTCGGCGCGCCGCCGGCGATGTAGCCTGTGACCGGAGTCGGCGCTCGGGCTACAGAAGCACACCCGAGGCATCGCCTCCGCTCCGCTTCCACGCTGACCGTCCATCCCGCGATGAAACTCCAGGTCTCCCTCCGAGTCTCCTTCTGGCTCCTCCTCGCTCCCGCTCTGCACGCCCAGGGAATCGTGGAATGGAATGCAGCAGCGGGTGACCCGCCCCACGTCTCCGTGCCCGCGTGGACGTTCGAACAGTTCTATCCCACGATCTGCTCGGACACCACGGCGTCCATCGCAGCGGGGGTCATGACCATCGATTCGACCGGTGTGTGCACGACCGACTCGCACCTCTACGTCCAGAGGTTCGACGTGTTCACCGTGGCGCCGCCGTCGGTCTATTTTCTCGAAGCGCGTTGCCGCGTCCTCCTCAGCAACGCCCCCATTCCCGGTCCAGGGACCGTGCGACTCCAGATCGGATCCGGCGTTCGCTGCCCGTGGATCGCCGAAATCGGTGACGGCTTCGTCTCGCTTACATCACTGGCAGGCGAGTGGGGACGCGTGACGATGGATACGTCCTCCGCGCTTCACACGTATCGACTCGAGGGGGAGCTCGCGACAGACCTGAGCAGGCTCTACGTCGACGGACAGCTCGTGCTCAGCGGCGGTCCCACCGGAAGCGTCTGCGACTTCGGGCCCAACCCGCGGCAGAGGTGCATCTTTGGGCACCTCTACCCGACGGCGGACGGAGTGTCAGAGTGGGAGTTCGTGCGCCACAACCTCGGCACGGGCGAGACCGTCTACTGCATGGGGGCGCACACACTGAACTCCGTCGGCCAGGTCGCGGCCCTCGCCACGACGGGCTCGCGAGTCATCACCGCGAACGACCTGACGTTGCGGGCGTCCGGATTGCCCGGCGGGAGCTTCGGCTATTTCCTGAACAGCCTCGAGCACACGGCGCCCACACCGCTGGCGATCGGTCAGGGTGTGCTCTGCCTGGGAGGGGGGATCGGACGCCTCAACCGCCCGGGCGAGATCCTGAGCGCCACACCCGCAGGCATGGTCGATCTGGCCATCGACCTGAACGATCTGCCCAGTCCGCAGGGGGCGGTCGCCGTTCTCCCGGGCGACACCTGGCACTTCCAGCTGTGGTATCGCGACCAGAACCCGACCGTGACGTCGAACACGTCGTCGGCCCTGCGCATCGTCTTCGAGTAGGTCCCCGGGGCCCGGAGCCCGTACTGTCCCAACGGTCAGCCGAAGCCCCGCCACCGCGTCGCCACTCTCACCGACCCGCTCGTGGCGCGCCGGATCCTCAAGCATCTGCGTCTCCGCGCCGAGCCCCCACCCCTGGCGCCCGCCCGACCCGAGCCCCAGCTGCGCTTCCCCTGATCCGCCGCCCCAGGGCTACCGCAGCGCGCCCCGATCGACGCCGACGCCCCTCCCCTGAGAGCGCCGGCTGAACTTCGTGCCCCGACAGGCCGGCGGCGAGGTGCAGGGGGGGGAGTTCCATCGCACCACCCATTGCGAGGCTAGCCATCCTTCCCCACCCTCGATCAAAGATCTCTTCAGCGGCCCATCCCTCGGCCGGGCCCTCGGCCGGGCCCTCGGCCGGGGCGGTCAACGCCCGTCCCTTCTAGTCCCCTTCAACCACCCCCACGATCCGCGGCTCCGCCAAGTGGCAGCTTGGATCGCTCTACCCCCGGGGCATCCCAGGCTCGAACACCGCCGCGCGGAGCCAGGAGGACCCCGCCCGCACCGCGGAACGCGTTCGGCCCGCATCCGCGGCCAACCGAAGTGGCTGCTCAGTGGCACCGCGTCACCACGATCGCGTGGATGACGATCAGCGCGAGGACGCTGATGGAGCCGGCGATCGGTTGATGTACGCCCGAAGTGCTCTCCCCCCGTTCGTGAAACCCCGAGCTCAGAGGTCGAGGGACCATCATGTGGACGAATCGCGAGTACCCCCGCAGCTCACCTGGGACGCTGGAGGCTGAGTTGAAGAACGAGGCCAGAGGAGTGAACAACCCAGCAGCATCGCCGGCACCACCCACGCCACGATGTTCAACAGGCCCTCCAGCCGCGCCAAGCGGGGGTTCAGGACGCCCTCGGTGACGACGCTCGCATTCGTCGCCCTGGACGCGATCTCGCGATACGCGTCGATCCTCCGAGCCCCGTGTCCCAGGTCGCGGAGTCGGTGCCCCGTGGCGCCCTGCGCCGCCGCCTCCGTGAACTGATCGAGGTCCCCGTCGAAGACGAGTCCGAAGTCCGGGTCGAGGATCCAGATGCCCTCTGGCAGTCGAACGCGGCAAACGACGTGGCCGTGGAGGTCGAGCATCTCCGAGCTGTATCCGGACCGGCCGAGAACCTCACGGAGGATGATGACGGCGTCGGAGCAGAGCCCCACGCCCATGCGCGCCAGACGACGCGGGTTCTGTGTCACCCATGCATCCGACCATCCGAGACCCAGCATCCACGCGAACCAGTTGTCCGTGGGCCGGACCAACGGCGAGGGGCCATGGGCCACGGCCCTGTAGACGAGATCATTCAGTCCTTCGAGCGACCGCGGGCACGTCCCTCTCCCAGCCAGCACCGCCAAGAGTTCCTGGGGTCCTTCGAGCCGCGTGTGGTACCCCGCAACGCCCGCAGCGTCAGCGTGCTTTGGCACTGCAACAGGACCGGTGGGAGGAAGAAAGTTCCACAGCAGAGAGCTCAGGCCCGCCAGTGCGCAGAGCCTTCGAACCTGCGGTCGGAACGCACTCGAGGAACGACCCTTCACATCGCGCCCTCCAACTCCCGAGCGTCGCCCTGAATCGGCCTCCGATTGATGGTGTGAACCGCTCTGAGGAGCCTCGTGATCGACTTGCGATAGGCCCTCGACGTGGTCCTCGAGTTCGTATGTGCGATGCTCGCGAGTGCCGGCTGTTCGTCCATCAGGCCGAAGCCGAGGTCCTCGAGTCGACCAGACCTCATCTCCTCGTCCAGCGGAGTCCCTGCCTGCACCGATAGCCTCGAGAGGTGAACCCTCTCGACGTGCCTGCCGTGCTGCTCGAGGAAGCGTGTGGTCAGGTCGAGGTCTTCCGGGCCTTCGCCGGGGTAGCCCGTGAAGGCCGTGACGCGCGTCGAAATCCCTGCACCGTGGGCATTGGCGAGGAACTCTGCCATCCGCTCGGGCCGGCTGCCCTTCCTCATGGAGTTCAACATCGCCGGACTCGCGGTCTCGAAGCCGGCCGTGATCCGTACCAAACCGGACTCACGCGCAGCGCGGAGGTCCTCCTCGGAGAGGCCCTCGTCCTCCCTGGGACCGACGTGCACCGCACAGGTCCACTTCGCACCCGGGACGACCCGCTGCATTCCTTGATGGAGGCCTCGCCACATCTCGAGGTTTGAGTTGAGCTTGAGGTCGCTGAAGCAGAAGAGCCTCGTCTTGTGCACCTTGGCGTGAAACTCGAGTTCCCCCAGCACGTTCTCCAGGGTCCTCGACCGAAACGTGCGACCGGCGACGGTGACGACGTCCGAGCAGAACTTGCAGACGCCCCACCCACACCCGCGGCCGGTCAGCATCGAGACGATGCGGTTGGGGTAGCGGTCCCAGGGGAAGTCGGAGTAGTCGGGATACGCCGCCGCATCGAGGTCCTGAGCAGGGGGGGCAAGGCCCCCGTCCGTGCCGCCGGGTCGGGTGAGACCCTGCGGATCAGGCCCACGACCGAGGACCGCATTCAGCGCCTCGAGAAGTCCTTGCTCCGCCTCTCCCGCGTAGATCCCGGTCAACCCATCGATCGCCGCCCACTCGCGGCGGGTCGCCTCCTCGTGGAACGCCGGTCCGCCCAGGAGCACCGGGATCCCCCGTTCCGCGCACAGGGCGCAGATTCGCCGGACGGCCTCGAAGTACATCAGATAGGCCGAGATGAGCACGACCTTCGGAGAGCGATTCAGCCTGACCTCGACGGCATCCATGAGCCGCTTGCTGGTGGTGTCCCGCTGATGAGGGCGCAAGGTGTCGAGAGCCTTGCGAATCGAACGGACGCTGCGGCTAGGAGTCGTAGCACTCCACCATCGAGCGCGCTCGTCCCAGTAGCCCCAGACGGGCGCGCGAGTTGGTCGAGGGATGCCGGGAACACCAACAGCGAGGGGCGACAGGACATCGACATCCCACTCACTTCCGCGCATCGCCGAGACGATCAGGCCCACAGGGAGCGTGGGGAATAGGGCGAAGTTGTTCAGGTCGATGAAAAGGGCGCTTCGGTACATGGCAACAAGGGGTCTTGGCAGGCTGGATACGGTCGTGTCGCTGCACGATGGTCGGGTTCGCTGCTGCGGACGAACGACGCGCGCCGGACGGAGCGACCGCCCTTGTTAACCAAGCAGCCAGGATCTCGCACCCCCGGTATTCCCCACGACTCGCCCACGCGCGGACCGACTGGCGTGACCGGGATTCCGCGAATTTCTCCCCTGGGCGCTCAGTGGTACCGCGTCACCACGATCACGTGGATGACGATCAGCGCGAGGACGCTGATGGAGCCGGCCATGTGGAGCGGGAGCCAGAGGCCGCGGTGGACGTGCTGCGCTGCCCCACGTGCGGCGGCCGCCGCCACCGCGTCGCCACCCTCACCGACCCGCTCGTCGCGAGCCGGATCCTCAAGCATCTGCGTCTCCGCGCCGAGCCCCCACCCCTGGCGCCCGCCCGACCCGAGCCCCAGCTGCGCTTCGCCTGATCCGCCGCCCCAGGGCCACCGCAGCGCGCCCCGATCGACGCCGACGCCCCTCCCCTGAGGGCGCCGGCTGAACTTCGTGGCCCGACAGGCCGGCGGCGAGGCGAAGGGTGGGGATTCTTCCCCCATGACCCGTTGCGAGGCTAGCCATTCTCCCCCAACATTGATCATAGACCGCTTCAGCGCCCCCCCTTGGCCGGGCCCTC